>JBBQJF010000111.1:0-13947 GCA_038325665.1 Dehalococcoidia bacterium
CCTCCTGGGTGACCGGCGGAAGATTCAGAAGGTCGATCGCGTGCAGATTGACCGGACGCCAGAACTGCACGCCTGGGCAAACGTCTTCACCGATCTCTCGGTGGAGGTCCGTCACGCCTGGGTGTTCGTCAATAATCACTACGCCGGTCACTCTCCAGCCAATGTGCGCCAGCTTCAGGGAATGCTCAATCTGCACCCGGACACGGCCTTTAGCCCGACCGTGCCTACCTCCGCCCATCCGTCGAGCGGTGCGGCCGGGGACGAGCACACCGCGGACGCCGCGGATCCGCGTTCCGACGGCAAACCAGACCAGCGGCGATTGCTGTAGGGGACGCGAATCGTGCAGGCCCGTCCCGGTTTGTAGCTTGCATTAGCTAGTGTTCTCGCGTTCCGTGACGCTGGCGGGCGGCAGACTCGGCGCCACACGGGCGCGGCTCCGAGTTGGGGAGCCGTGGGCGCTTCGCGTGTTCGCGATCACGAGCGGGCGCGCGGCGCATGCGCGGCCACGATTGCCGCGGTCGGTCGACATCGTGACGGGCGCAAGGCTGTTCGTACGCCTCAAATCTGGAACTCAAGAAGGCTGCGCGGCTCGGTGGGGATGAATGGGATAAACTTCTTGCCGCGCGTGGTCAGACGATAGCGACGGTTGGACTGATTCACCCCGGTTTCGGCCATGCGCTCGATCACCCCGGCGGTTTCGAGCGTGAGGATGCCGTTGACGATTTCGGCCGGCGTCGCCTGGCGGGTCGCGCTTATCTCTGCCGCCAGCCGCGAATAGGGTTGCGGCCCGAAGCGTGACAACATCAGCAGCGCCAGTTGCTGCACGAGGTCAAGCTCAACGGGTGTTGGACGCTGGCGCGCCGCCCGTAGGCGACCGGACAGCCGGCTCCATATCGAAGACATGAATCACATCCGACATGTCCACTCCCACGGATGTGGGACAGTGAGAAGGCACACCGGGGCGGCCCAGTGGAGCGCCCCGGCGCGCGTACTCGGTAGCGCGGGCGTCGAGCGCCACGCACGACGGCTATAGCGCGGCGGCCTGCTTCACCGCCTCCAGCGCTTCCATCTGGTCGCGGGCCGTGCCGAGCGATTCCGTGCGCGTGGTGTAGGTGATTTTGCCGTTCTTGTCGATCACGACGGTGAGGCGCTCGGCGACACCGATCTGATCGTTCCAGGCGCCGTACGTGCGGGCGACATCGCCCTTCATGTCGGCAAGGAGCGTGTACTTGAAGCCCTGCTGCTCTTTCCACGCCTTCAGCGTCCACACGCTGTCACGGCTGATCGCCAGCACCTTGGCGCCGGCCTGCTCAAATCCACCCCACTCGTCCCGAATCGAGCACAGTTCGCCCTGGCACACTGGCGAGAACGCCATCGGATAAAACACGACCATCACCGGCTGTCCGCGGAGGTCGCTGAGCTTGACTTGTTGACGGTTCTCGTCGGGCAGGGTGAAATCGGGCGCTTCCTGCCCGACCTGGAGGGTACTTTCGGCCATCGGCTTGTCTCCCTTGAAAGTAGGTGATGTGAAAGTGGGTGATGGATGTTGGGTGTTGGGTGATGCGACTTCTACCGTGTGTCGCGGGCCGGTAACGCCCTGGCGGGGCATGGGGGACTCCACACATGTCACGTTGGCGTGGCACGACTCGTGGCGCGCGGGAACGCGCTGGCGCGGATCTCACTGTCGCGATCAGCTGTCGCGATCAGTGGAGTAGTTCAGGCGGGCGCGACCCGCCGGGCCGGCCTTACATCGAGATAAGGTGTTGTCGCGGGCTGGACCCTCGTCCGTGTGGATCGCTCGAAGCCGGGCCAGACACAGACGTCGGTACGCCACTCGCTGTTTGGCCGTCACCCTCGGGAAAATCAGCCCCCGGCGCTCGCCTGCATGCGGTCGTCACGGACTGTGACCTCTCGCTGGCTGAACGCTCACCACGCGAGAGCACGACGGGGACGCGTGCCGCGAAGCGGCAGGATAGGGGTCCCGGCTCTCTTCCCCCCTCCATGCCAGCCCAACCACACGGCGCCGAGCGCGTATCTCGACCGCGCGTGACGGGATTAGGACGCGCCCTCTGCCTTGACGATCTTCCACTCGTCGCCGGTTTGCGCCCACCAGGAGCGAATCGTGGTCGATTCTTGGCTAGCATTGCTGTACTTGACGTCGTAAACGCGCTGGTCGCCTTCATCGCGCTCGGACACCACCTCGTAGGCGTTGGCGCCGCGCGGGGGGCGCACACCGAGCGCGCCGAACGCCTGTAACGCCTCGGGTGTAAAGTCGGCCATCGCGCCTTGCATGTTGCCGCCGGTCACAAAGCCGCCGTGGCGGTCCACTATCTCCCGCACTTCCATGGTAGTTTCCTCCGCCGAAATGTGGTCACGCGACACCTGAAGTCGTCGAGTCGCCAAGGGAGTGCCGGGTGTGGCGCGCTCCTAAATAGTGTGCGGGACAGGCGCGAATGCGGCAAGTGAAACCGCGTCACTGTTCCGCGGATGCTCGTGCCGGCCCGCGCCACAGGCGCGGACACCGCCGCCGGCCAGCTCTCTCCCCCGTGGTCGAGGCCGCGTCGTCGCTGTCGCGCCACGGTTCGTGATATTGTTCACACGCGGGTCAGATGGCATGGTACGATGAAGTGGATGATAGAAAAGGGGCGGGAGGCACGCGCATGAGCGCCTTGAACGGCCGGCCGGCAGGGACAACGCTCGCGGTGCGAACAGCAGCGGCGGACAAGTTCGTGGTCACCACCGAGCGACTGGACTACATGACCGAGGCCGGACCGTGCTTCCTCGATATCACCGACGACGTGATGCGAGCGGTGCGGTCCAGTGGCGTACAGGCGGGCCAGGTGACGGTGTTCTCGCGGCACACCACCGCGGCGATCCGCATCAACGAGCATGAGCCGTTGCTGCTGCATGACATGACCCGTATGCTTCGCGCCGCCGCCCCGGAGAATGCTTACTACGAGCACAACGACTTTGAGCGGCGCACCGTGAACATGAACCCGGATGAGTGCCGCAACGGCCATTCACACTGTCAGCACCTCTTTCTTGGTAACAGCGAGTCGATCCCGGTGGTTGATGGCCTCCCGGCCCTGGGCGCGTACCAACGTATCTTTCTGGTGGAGCTTGACCACCCGCGCCCGCGATGCGTTCTCGTGACGACGATTGGTCTGCGATAATGTACCCGCGCGAGCGGCCGGCGCGCGGCCACGCCCTGCTGCCTATGCCGTCCTTTGACCCCGCCGTCGCGTCGCGCCCGATGCGTGTGGCCCATCGCGGCGGCAACTCGCGCGCCGCGCTCCGAACCGCGCTTCTCGCGCCGATCGATTGGATCGAAGTCGATATCTGGTGGCACTTCGGACAGCTCGTCGCCCGCCACGACCGGACACTCTGGCGTACCCCGCTCACCTACAACCGGGGACTGATCGGGCTGGCCGCGCACCCTCACCTCACCCTCGATGAGGTGCTGGACACCGTCGCGCCCTCGCCCGTCCGGCTATTGCTCGACATCAAGGGCGACGCGCCGCGATTGCCGGGCGCACTGGTGGAAACCCTGCGCCGTCGCGGCGCGCTGACGCGGTCGGCGCTGTGCAGTCAAGATTGGGCGCCGCTCGACGCGGCGCATGCGCTGGAGTCCACGCTTCAGGTGTGCTATTCGCTCGGACGCGAGGAACACGTCGCCGCATGCCTGCGCCGGCGGGATGCCGGATCAGCGCCGCCGCTGATATCGATCCGACATAGTCTCCTCACGCCGGCACGCATTGATGCCCTCCACCGTCTCGGCGTCGCCATGATCGCCTGGACCGTCAATGACCCCGACCGCGCCCGCGACCTCGTACGGTGGGGCGCCGACGGCGTGACCAGCGATTCCCTCCATTTGCTCAGTGGGCTGGAGAATTCTCCATCGCGATGATGACGCGGAGACGTCGGCGACCGATCGAGGTCGCCACCACGGGAGGGCGGGCGTCACGCGGCGGCATGGGCGGCCCAGCGGGTCGTCCGCGTCCGCCGCGGGTGGGCCGCCCGCGTGCGCCGCTTCACCGAACGGCTCGTTTGACGCTGCACCGCACCGCTATAATTCCGTCCGCTCGCGCTCTCCGCGCGCCGTGATCACATGCACGGCGGTCGCCTTGAAGGTGGCGGTGAACGCCGCGCCCGGCACGATGCCGAGCTCGTCTGCCGACCGCCGCGTCACCAGCGCCACCAGCGGAAAGCCGCAGTCGAGTTCCACACGGCGCTGCCCGCCGGAGGGCAGCACCGCCGTCACGCGTCCGATCGGGCGGTTGCGGGCGCTGCTCGGGCTGTCGCCGGCGGGGGACGGGGCGAGCGCGACATCCTCGGGGCGGATGCACACGTACACCCGCTCACCCGCGCGCGCGTCCGTCGTCGCGCTCAGCTCGGCGTCGCCCACGGCGATGGTCGCGAGGTCGCCGTCCTGCGCCACGACATGACCCGGTACGACTGTTTCGACGCCGACGAACGCGGCCACCTCGGGATCAGACGGCCGTCCGAACACATGGTCAACCGGACCGTGCTGGCGGAGCCGTCCGCCGATCAACACCGCCGCCTGGTCGGCAAGGTGAAGCGCCTCGTCGCGGTCGTGGGTGACGAACACCGTGGTGAAGGTTCGCTGATGGAGCACCTCGGCAAGATCGCCCAACAGGCGGGCGCGCGACGGCGGGTCGAGTCCGGCGAACGGTTCGTCCAGCAGCAAGACTTCCGGGTCGAGCGCCAGCGCCCGTGCGAGCGAGGCCCGCTGCGCCTCTCCACCCGACAGCGCATGGGCGGGCCGCCCGGCGAGAGCGCCCATGCCGAGCCGGTCAAGCGACGCGTGAGCGCGGCGGGTGCGCTCTGCCCTGCCCACGCCGCGTAGTCGCAGGCCGAGCGCGACGTTTTCCACCACGCTGCCTGCCAGCAGCAACGGCTCCTGAAACACGACAGCCATCCGTCGCCGGTACGAGAGTTCGCGGCCGGCCACGGGTTCGCCGTCGTACAGCACCGTGCCCGAGGCGGGGCGTTCGAGCAGCGCCATCGTCTGCACGAGTGTGCTCTTACCGGCTCCATTCGGCCCGACCACCGCCAGCACCTCGCCCGCGCGCATCCCCAGTGTGATCGCGTCGAGCGCCATGCGCCGCCCCCTGCGGACACGCACGTCACGAAGGGCGAGGCGGTCGGTCATATCCGCCGCGCCCGTTGCTGAATCAGCGTCAGAAGCAGCGTCACCGCGAACACCAGCGCCAAGAGGATCAGACCGAGCGCCAGCGCCACCTCGAAATTGCCGCGGCTGGTTTCGAGGACGATTGCCGTCGTCAGAACCCGTGTTTCGCCCTTGATATTGCCCCCCACCTGCAAGGACGCTCCCACCTCGGAGATCGCCGCGCCGAAGCCGGCAATCATCGCCGCCATCAGCAGCAACCGCGCCTCGCGGACGAGCAGCCACGCCAGTTGCAGCCGCGACGCCCCCAGGGCGACAATCTGCAAGCGCAGGCGGGGGTTCAGACTCTGAATTGCCGCGGTGGTTAACCCTATTACAAGCGGCAGAGAAAGCGCCGCCTGAGCCGCGACCATCGCCGACGGCGTGTACAGTAGCCTCAAACCGCCCAGTGGTCCTGTCCGCCAGAGCATGAGGGCCACCAGTAGACCGACCACCACGGGGGGCAGACCCATGCCCGCGTTGACCAGCGCCAGTACCACTGACCGCCCACGAAAGGCGCGCAAGGCCAGCGCCATCCCCAGCGGCGCGCCGGCCAGCAGGCTGACGAGCGTGGCCACTCCTGAGACGGCCAGCGATCGCAGCGTGATCGCCAGGACCTCCCGGTCGCCGCGTGCGATCAACCGCACCGCCTCGCGCAGGCCCTCCCACAGCAGATCCATCCGGCCACGCTCCGTCATGCTCCGCTCAGCATAGCGCGACCGGGCGCGATGTCGAAAGGTATGAGCCTCGACGGTGAACGGCGCGGCTCGGGTTGCGCCGACCACCCGTTGCCCGCCCCCGTCCGGTCGCTGCGGCGTCGTGGGTCTGGACGTCAGGGGCGGCCCCGTGTTCTATCACCGCCGATCAGTCGGTATCAGCCTCCGGTGGCGCGGCCTCATGTGGGGTGGACGTGTTCGCGTCTCCCCCAAAGACCTCGGCGTACTCGCGCGCCAGCGCTCGCTCCATGCGGACGTGAAACTCCGCGTAACGGCTGACCAGGAGTTCACCCTCGGGCGTGAGCCGCGTGTGCCCGCCGCCGACGCCGCCGGTCTCACTCGTGACGAGCGGAACCCCGAGGTTGTGCTCCAGCTCCTTGATCTTGCCCCACGCGCGGCGATACGACAGCCGCATGCGCGCCGCCGCCCCCGCCAGCGATTCGGTATCGCGCACATGCGCCAGCAGACGCATGCGGTAGTCGCTCAGCGCCAGCCTTCCATCACGCTCGACCCATAGCTTTAATCGCGGCTGCACGGCCGTTGCTCCCGAGGTTTCTCGTACGTCCACGGTAGGCATTCGGGCGGGAAGCGGTCAACGGCGGCGCGAATCGGTCCCGCCGCCGGACGCGGAATTAGAACCAGTACCTGATCGCATCGTCGAGCGGGCAGGGGCGAGCCGTCACCTGATCAGCACAACCCGCGGCTCGTCGGCGGTAATCTCCCGCGTGTACAGCTCGGCGATCTCATCCCCGGCTAATCCGAGGATATCTTTGAAGACGAGGGCGTTGTGCTCGCCGAAACAGGGTGCACCGGCGCGCACGGTACCCGGCGTTCGGGAGAAGTGCCAGGGCATGCCCGGGAAGGGCAGCACGCCGACCTCCGGGTGCGGCACCGGCACGTAGAACCCCCGCGCGAACAAGTGCGGGTCGGAGAGCAGTTCCCAGTTCGCCAGCACCGGCGCTGCCGGCACACGCACCGCCTGCAACCGGCGCGCCGCCTCGTAGTGGTCAAGCGGCCGCGTCCAGGCCGCGATGTCCGCGTCCAGCGTGTCATGCATCGCACGGCGGCCCTCCGGTGTCATCAGCGCCCCGCCAGCGGCAAGGTCAGGGCGAGCGATCACATCGCACAGCGCCTGCCATTCATCCGCGTCGCGCACCGTCAGCGCCAGCCAGGAGTCATTGCCGGCGCATGGATAGCAGCCCTGGGGGGCATGCATCGGGTGCCGGTTGCCGCGGGGCACGGGCGCTTCGAGGTTGAGTGACCAGTCCATCAGCGCCTCGCCGAACAGCGCCGCCGCCGACTCCAGGAGTGACAGATCAATCGTCTGACCGCGGCCAGTGCGGTCCCGATGGCGGAGTGCGGCCAGCACCGCGATCGCGCCATGCGCGCCCGCCACCGGGTCGGCGTAGTAGCTGCCGCTGCGATGGGGAGTGGGATCGTCGTGGTAGCCCATCAGGGCGGCCAACCCGCTGACCGTCTCGATATTCGACCCATACGCGACATAATCCCGTTCGGGTCCGGTCGCGCCGAAGCCGGACATCGAGCACAGGATGATATCCGGCTTCTCTGCCCGCAATGTCTCATAGGACAGATTCAGGTTCGCCAAGACACGCGCGCTGTTGTTCTCGATCACCACATCGGCGCGCCGCACCAGACGCAGAAACAGCTCGCGGCCACGGGGAGCGGCGAGGTCGAGCACAGCGCCCAGCTTGTTGCGGTTGAGCTTGTTGAAATAGCCGGAGCGGTTGTAGGGGCGGGTGCGTCCGTCGCCGCCGGCGTAGTGCAAGCCGCGGGTCGCCGGCCGCATCGGCGCCTCGATCTTGATCACCTCCGCGCCCAGGTCAGCGAGGTAGCGGCCCGCCAGTGGACCGGCCCAGTTGGCCGTCAGTTCGAGCACCCGCAGGCCGGCAAGGGCAGCGCCGCCCACATTGCCATCCCGGCCCGTCGCGGGTAGGCGGCCCGCCCGCACGTCCGGCGGGCCGCCCGTACGCTCACCGCCCGTGGCAGCGCGGCTCCGGGCCAGCGCACTCGCCGTCGCGCTGTCTTCGACCGACCGGATCGCGCCGTCCGGCGCGGCCGCGCTCCGCGAATGGTCACCAGGGGCGCCCCATCCCTCGGCGCGGATCGCGTCCCCGTGTTCGTCGAGCAGTGGCGCCGGGCGCGTGATCCGCGCCGGCGTCTCACTGAGAAGGTAGGGAGCGCCGGGGAGGCGCACCGACCCCGCGCGGGGGTGCGTGACCGGTCGGAACCAGCCGCGGATCGCGAGCTGCTCTGAGCGGTTGAGGTCGCGCACCGTGTGGACCGGGGTCACGGCCACGCGCAACTCCTGACCGCGGCGGTAGATATCGTCCATCGCGCGTCCTGCACACCACTCCCCGATCAACCCGTGCAGCTCGGCGCGGTGCTCCATCCGGCTGAGCACGGTCGCGAACCGCGGGTCGTCGAGCAAGTCGAACCGCTCGATGAGGGCGGCGATTCCCTCGATGTTGGTGAGCATGAAAAACACATAACCGTCGGCGCACGCCAGCAGGTCGGTCGGCGTGCGACCCATGATCTGGCCCTCGTGCGACCACGCCACCGATGTCCACGAGTGCGCGGAGAGCATCGCCTCAACCGCCGAGACATCAATCGTCTGGCCCTCGCCGGAGCGGTCGCGCTCGGCCAGACCGACCAGCGCGGCGAGCGCGCCCTGCATACCCGCGTGATGCTGCGCTTGATAGCCGGGCGCCATCAGCGGTTCCCGCCCCGGGTCGCCGCCGAAGTACAGGTAGCCGCCCATGGCATAATCGGTGATCTCATCGCCCGCCCAGTCGCGGTACGGGCCGGTCAGACCGGTGTGGGTGATACTGACGTGCACGACGCGGGGGTAGCCGGCGCGAACGCGCTCGGGGTCGAGACCGGCGGCCGCCAATTCACCAACCCCGTGCGCGGTCAGGAGCACATCGGCGTTGGTAAGCAACCGCTCGATCAGCGCGCGGCCGGCGGGTGAACCCGTGTCCGCGACCACGCCTCGCTTGCCCGCGTGAAGGTGGAGGAATAGACCGCTGCGTTCCCCATCGGTGTCGCCGCCGGCGAACGGCCCCAGGCGACGGCAGGCGTCGCCGTCGGGCGGTTCGACCAAAATCACCTCGGCGCCCAACTCGGCGAGCAACTTCGCGCAGTAGCCGCCCGCGATCCCGCCGGCCAGATCAAGCACGCGCACACCAGCCAGGGCCGTCACATGTTTTCTCCCGATCGTGGACTCGCCGGAGGGCAGGTGTAGCTTGCGCTGGCAACGCGGGCGTGTCAATGTGCGCTCAATCGCTCGGACAGCCCCCGCGCTCACGCACGCGTGGGCCGCGTGTAATTGCCTCGAGCGAAACGGCCGCGGAGAGGAGACACTTCATGGGCGACTCGATACGGGTGGGAAATGTTGAGGTGACGGCGGTGTCGGATGGGGGCTTCGCGCGACCACCGTCGGCGTTTATGCCCGACGTGCCGGCGGCGGCGTGGGACCAATACCGTGCTCAGCACCTGGACACCGATGGCAATATCCACCTCAATTTGGGCTGTTTCCTGGTGCGAACCGGCGGCAGCACCGTCCTTGTCGATACCGGTATCGGCGGGCGCGGCGGCGCATTCCCGCCCGGCCGGCTGATAGACGAGTTGAAGCAGGCCGGGGTGTCGCCGGAGGACATCAATCAGGTGGTGATCACCCACATGCATTTCGACCACATCGGTTGGAACACGGTCGAGCGCGACGGACGCACCGTCCCCACGTTTCCGCGCGCCCGGTACACGATCCAGTCGGGAGAGTGGGACTACTGGTCAAAAGAGGAGTCAGCGAAGCAGACGATGGAGAACTTCGCCTACCCGGTACAGGCGGCGGGCCAGCTCGACCTGGTCGGCCCCAATCATCACCCGACAGCCGAGCTGACCATGCTGCCGAACCGGGCCACACACCGGGTCACGTCTGCATCCTGATCTCCTCCGGCGGTGAGCAGGCCGTGATCCTGGGTGACGTCGCCCATTCGCCCGTGCAGGTACCGGAGCCGGACTGGTCAATCACCGCCGACGTGGACAAGGAGCTGGGCCGTCAGTCCCGGCGAGGGCTGTGGGACCGGATCGAGGCCGAGGGCCTGCGCGTGGCCGCCGGTCACTTTCCGTTGCCCAGTTTCGGCCGCTTTGTCCGGTTGGAGGGCACGCGCACCTGGCAGGTTCTGTGAGCCATGGATGCGCACGCGCCATAGCGCCTGACCGTCATACCGCTCGCCTAGAGTCCGCGCCGGAGCGACTTCCTGCCGGCCTGACGACCCCGCGCGGCGACGCCCACGACTACACCGACGCGGAATGAGACGGGGGCGACCCGGCGGGTCGCCCCCGTGCGGGTAGGGCAGCCAGGTGGGTCGCCCTCGCTCGCGGCAAAAGCCGAGTGGCTGGCGTGACGCGTCAGGCGGCCTGTTGAATGACGCGCGGCTCGCCTTGGCAACGCGCTGCCATGGAAGCTGGTAGTCAGCATGGCAAGTCCGCGGGCGCGGTGACGCACGGTGGTCGCCACGCGGTACACTGGCGACAGCGTCTCGAACGTGGCGATCACCCCTCCCACCAAGGTGGTACCAGTCATGCTCCGTTCGCTAGCGGCCCGGACTCCGCGCGGCCGGGGCGCCGCGGGCGGCGTTTGTCGCCGAAGCGCGCTGGAGAGTATCGCCCATGCCGCCGTTGCCGTCCCCGACCGACGCCGTCACGGCATCCCTCGCGCAGCAGGTGCACGCTCTCCTGGATGGGCGCGCGGGAACGCTGGCCGCGAACCTGATCGGCTTCGCACGGCTGTTGCGCGCCTCCGAATTTGATGTCACCGCCGGGCGAATCATCGACGCCGCGCGGGCGCTGACCGCCATCGACGTGGCGCGGGTCGACGATGTACGGCTGGCGCTGCGCGCCAATTTCGTCTCGGACCACGCGACGCTCGCGACCTTCGACCAACTGTTCGATCTGTACTGGCGCACGCGCGGCGCGCCGGGGGTGGCAACCGGGGTGACGGACAAGCCGCCATCCCGCGCTGGTCGCGACCGTCCGGGCGGCTTGCGAACCGGCGCGCCGCCACGCCCCGCCTATGCGCCCGAGGGTGACAATCCCGAGGCGACCGCCGGCAGCGCCGATCTGCTCACCAGCAAGGACTTTGCCGGTTACACCGAGGACGACATCGCCCGAGCGCGCCGGCTGATCCGGCGGATGGCCCCCAAGCTCGCGACAGCGCGCTCCCGTCGCACCCGGCCGGCACGCCACGGCGGCGTCATCGATCTGCGGCGCAGCCTGCGGCGCTCGGTCCGGCACGGCGGCGAAATCGCCGAACTGCTGCACCAACGCCGAAAGAAGCGGCGGACACGGCTGGTAGTGTTGTGCGATGTCAGCGGCTCGATGGACATCTATTCGCGCTATATGATTCAGTTTCTTTATGCCGTGCAAAATGAGCTACGAGGGGTCAGCACCTTCGCCTTCAGCACTCGCCTCAACGAGATCACCCACCTGCTCAAGACCCGCGACTATGAC
This sequence comes from Dehalococcoidia bacterium, assembly GCA_038325665.1. Classification (GTDB taxonomy): domain Bacteria; phylum Chloroflexota; class Dehalococcoidia; order CAUJGQ01; family CAUJGQ01; genus CAUJGQ01. Next base: position 11,434 of record JBBQJF010000111.1, read on the forward strand.
GAGGCGCTGGCGCGGCTGTCCGCCGATGTTGATGCGTGGAGCGGCGGCACCAGCATCGGTGGCTCGCTGGCGGCCTTCGATCGCGGATACGCCCGTCAGCGGGTGGACTCACGGACGGTCGTGGTGATCATCTCCGACGGTTGGGAGCGCGGTGATGTCGAACAGTTGCGCCGGACGATGGCCGGACTGCGGCGACGCGTGTATCGTATCTTGTGGCTTAACCCGTTGCTCGGAGGCCGCGATTACCGTCCGGTGGCGCGGGGCATGGCCGCCGCGCTCCCGTTTGTCGATCACTTCCTGCCCGCCCATAATCTTGACAGCCTCACCCGCGTCGCGCGGACGCTCGTCCACCTCAGCCGCAATTGAGCGTCGGCGTGGTCAACGCGCTCGCCGGGTAGTCTTCGACTGGCGGCCATGTTACCAGCCGTGCGCCGGGTTCAGTCGCGAGCATATGATGAGCCAGGCCGTTCGTTACATGCGCTTGGCTTTGGTCGGGAGGTCATATCGCGATGGAGTTCCCCATCGATTGGCATCCTGACGAGCAGTCGAAGTTCTGGTTCTGGGACGCGTCGCACTGGCCCAACCCCACCACGCCGCTGGCGGCAACCCTCGAACTGCCGGCGATGGCGGAGGGATTCACCCGCGCCTGTCAGGCGCTGCACCGGCCCTTTCCGGCGTATCACGTCAAGGTCGTGAACGGCTTTGTTTATTTCGGCTTCGACTTGGTGGGTGACCCGCCGGAACGCGCTGCTCGGGTCGCGCGTCATGCGCACAGTATCGAACCGCTGATCGCCTCCGCCGAACGGTACTGGACCGATGACGTGTTGCCGGAGGTCCGCGCGGCTGCCGACCACCTTCGCTTCGGTGAGTGGCACGCGCGCTCCGGTCCGTGGCTGGCCGAAGCGCTTGCCGGGTTGTACGCCGGGCGGGTTCGCATGTGGGAGTTGCACGACCGCGTGCTGGTTCCCGCGATGGCCGCTGTCACCTCGTATCTCGCGCTGTTCGCGCGTCTATTCCCCGACGCGCCACTAGAGGACGCCCACGCGCTGCTGCGCGGGCAACCCAACAAGAGCAGCGAGACGGCTTTCGCCCTCTGGCGGATCGCCCGCGATCCGGCAGTCGCGCGGTTCGCGGCGGGCGATGCGGCCGGGCATGTACCGCCCGCTCTGCGGGAGTATCTCGACGCCTACGGGTGGCGGACCGATGGCTGGGAGCTGTCCGACCCGTCCTTACGCGAGGCGCCAGCGCCGCTGGTGGCCCGGCTCCGCCGCTACGCCGAACCCGCTCACCCCAACCCCGTCGAATCTCTGGCGCGTGTCCGTGAGGATAGCGAGCGCCGGACGGCCGAGGCGCTGGCCCGATTGCCCGACGAAACACGGCGCCGGCAATTCACGGCCGCGTTGACCGCGGCCCGCGCCTATCCGGTGCTGTCCGAGGATCATAACTTCTTCATTGACCAGATGAGCCTAACTGCCTTTCGCGTGCCACTTCTCGCGATGGGAGGCCGGGTTGCTGAGGCGGGAATTTTGAACGGCCCCGGCGACGTGTTTTACCTCACCAGGGACGAGCTGTCCGACACGTTACGCGCGATCGTGTCGGGCACGACCGGCGGGGCGAGTCTGGCCCAACGGGTGGCCGAGCGGAGGGCGGAGCGCACGCGGTGGCAGGGTGTCCGCCCTCCCGCGACGATCGGCGTGCCCCTGCCGGCGGACATGAGCGCCGATCCGCTCTATGCCGGCTTCTTCGGAATCGGCGCGGAGCCGCGGCCCGGTGGCCGGATCCTTCGCGGGATCGCGGCGGCGCCCGGGGTCGCGGCCGGACCCGCGCGGGTGGTACGGGCGCTTGCGGATGGCGACCGCCTGCGCCCCGGCGACATCCTCGTGTGCCCGATGACCTCGCCATCGTGGACGCCGTTGTTCGGGGCCGTCGCCGCGGTCGTGGCCGACGCCGGCGGTGTGCTGTCGCACACGGCGATCGTGGCGCGCGAGTTCGGCATCCCATGCGTGGTCGCCACCAAGATCGCCTGCAGCGAGATTACCGACGGAGAATGGATCGAGGTCGATGGATCGGCCGGAGAGGTGCGACGGTCGCTGTAGCGCGGGCGCTCACCCGGCGCCGCCATGGTCCGGCGCTCGGGCGGACCAAGTGTAACGGTAACTGGCCGGATCGCCTCCGCCCGTTCGCCGGTGGTCCGGTGAGTCTCACGCGACCAGTAAACGTGCGTCACCGCCCGCGCCAGCGATACTCGACCCGCGCGGTCATCGTCCGTTCCAGTTCCGAGGCAACCGCCCGCGCGAGGCCCTGAGTCGCCTGCCCAACCAGGCGCTGTAGCACGGGATTGCGCCGCGGACGCACATGCGTCACCTTTTCCTTGATCCCGGCCAGCTCTGCCGCCAGCGCCGTGGCCCTCTCCAGGTCGCCGATCTCATCGATCAGCCCCCGTTCGAGCGCCTCTGGCCCCCAAAACACCTCGCCCGTCGCCCACTCGCGCACGGTCGCCTCGGGCGTCGTTCG
>JBBQJF010000112.1:0-13827 GCA_038325665.1 Dehalococcoidia bacterium
CCGGGCGGCGCCCAATGCGAGGCGTCTGAGCCTGCCCTGCTCACAGGCCGCGCGTCTCGAGTCCCGCGAGCGCGTGGTCGAGTTGGCGGCCAAGCTCGGCCGGGTCACTGGTCGGCGCTTGACAGGCGTAGCTCTCGCATACATAGGCGGTGGGGAGGCCGCCACGCGCGTCGCGCGCCTCCATCAGCGGGGACAGTCGCGAGAGGCGCGCGTCGTCGGGTGCGCGGCCGGCAATCACCTTGTTGGGGATATAGCGCCGGTACACCTCATGCAACAGCGCTTGCGTCGCCGGGTCCTCACGCGGCCCCACCACCGCCACTTCCATCGGTGTGGAGAGATGGAAGTCCAATGCCTGAAGCAACTCACCGAAGGCGGACGGATAACGGGCGAACGACTCGCGCAGCGAACCGAGCACGGTCGCGGCCCGGCGCGTGTAGTCCTCCCGCCCGAGCAGCACCCCAAGCCGCAACAGCACCGAGACAGCAACGGAACTGCCGGCGGGGGTGGCATTGTCGAGCGGATCGCGCGGACGAACGGGCAGACGCGGCCCGCGCGCCGCCTCGGTGGTGTCGTGCGCCGTGTCGTAGAACCCGCCAATCTCGTCGTCCCAAAATAGGGCGATCAGTCGTTCGGCCAGGTCGCGGGCGCTTTCCAGCCACCGCGCGTCAAAGGTCAGCTCGTGGACACCAATCAGGCCGTCGGCAAGGAGGGCGTAGTCTTCGAGGTAGCCGTCGATGCGGGCGGCGCCGTCCTTCCACGAGCGCAGCACCCGGCCATCGCGGAGCATCGCGCCGGTCAGAAACTCGGCATTGCCCACGGCGACCGCGCGATAGTCATCACGGTCCAGTACCGCCGCGGCCTCGGCGATCGCGCGTAGCATCATGCCGTTCCACCCGGCGAGCACCTTGTCGTCGCGGGCCGGATGGACGCGGCTCTCCCGCGCCTCGAACAACATGCGTCTGCTCTCCGCCAGCGAGGCCTGCAACGCCGCGAGGTCGATACCCTGCTCGGCCGCCACGAGCGAGAGTTCGCGCGGGAGGCTGAGGACGTTCGCATGTTCAAAGTTTCCGTGCGCCGTGACGTCGTACGCGGCGTTGAACAGTGGGGCGGCAGCGGGACCGACCACCGCCTCGACCTCGGCCGGTGTCCACACGAAGAACTTGCCCTCCTCGCCCTCGCTATCGGCGTCCTGCGTCGAGTAGAACCCACCGGCCGGGTCGGTCATCTCGCGGATGACATAATCAAGCGTCTCCTCGACGATACGGCGATACTCGGGATTGTCGGTCGCCTGATACGCGTGGAGGTATACCCGCGCCAGCAGGGCGTTGTCGTACAGCATCTTCTCGAAATGCGGCACCAGCCAGATCGCATCGACGGCGTAGCGGTGAAACCCGCCGCCGAGGTGGTCGTAGATGCCGCCGTGGGCCATCTTGTCGAGGGTGACCGCGACGATCTGGCGGGCGTTCTCGTCACCGGTACGCGTCCACCAGCGCAGCAGGAAATCGAGCGTCATCGCGGGTGGGAACTTGGGCGCGCCGCCGAATCCACCGTTCCGCGCGTCGAATGTTTGGGCGAGGGCGCGCGCCGCGTGCTCGAGCAATTCCGGCGCGAGGTCACCGGGGGCGCGCACCGCGCCAGCCTCGCGCAGGTGCTCCGTGATCTTGCCGGCCTGCCCTTCGACCGCCGCGCGATCCTCCTGGTACGCCTTCGCCATGCCGGTGAGTATGCGCGGGAAACCGGGCATTCCCTGCCGGTCCTCCGGCGGAAAATAGGTTCCCCCCCAGAACGGCCGGCCATCGGGGGTGAGGAACACCGTCATCGGCCAGCCGCCGCGTCCGGTCAGCGCCTGCACGGCGTTCATGTAGACGGCATCGACATCGGGGCGTTCCTCCCGGTCGACTTTGATGTTGACGAATCCCTCATTCATCTGCCGCGCGATCTCTAGGTCCTCGAACGACTCGCGCTCCATCACATGGCACCAGTGACAGGCGGAGTAGCCCACCGACAGCAGGACCGGCTTGTCCTCGGCGCGCGCCCGTTCGAACGCCTCGTCACCCCAAGGATACCAATCCACGGGGTTATGGGCGTGCTGCAAGAGATAAGGGCTGGTCTCCCCTGCCAATCGGTTTGCCATGGGTCACTCCAATCCCAACCCGTGGTGATGGGGGCGCGGGTGCAGGCATACGGAGGGGGCGGGGCAGCGGCGTTGTTGCAGGCGTTGCCGTCCGCGGCGCCCATGAACGGCTCTCTATTGTGCGCGTACGCACCGCGGCCGCACAGTGGCCAATGTTGGTATTGACGGCGCCGGACTCAAATCTGGCCAATCAGTAGCCGCGGTCGAGATCGACGATATTGATCAGCGGCTCGCCGGCCAGGTAGCGGCGTAGGTTATCGCACACGATTATGGCGGCGCGTGCGGCGTAGCGTTCGCTGCCGGCGGAGAAATGGGGCGTGACGACCACGTTCTCCATCTCCCACAGCGGCGAATCGGCCGGCAGTGGCTCGCGTTCAAATACATCGAGGCCAGCCCCGGCGATCGTTCCGTCGCGCAGCGCCGTGATCAGCGCCTGTTCATCGACGACCGCGCCACGGGCGACGTTGATCAGTACCGCGCTCGGCTTCATCAGCGCCAGCTCGGCGGCGCCGATCATGCCACGCGTCTCGGGTGTCAGCGGCATCGCCAGCACGACATAGTCACTCTCCGCCAGCAGATACGGCAGGTCCGCGGGCGGCAACAACTCGTGGGCGAGGTCGTCACTGCCGCGGCTCGTCACCGAGCGGCGGGTGGCGAGTACGCGCATCCCCAGCGCCCGCGCCCGTCGCGCCGTTTCGCCGCCGATCGCGCCCATGCCGACGATCCCACAGCACTTACCCTCGATTTCCTGGGCCTCGAACTGCCGGTCCCATGTCCGTTCCTGCTGGCGGCGGAACATGCGTGGAAAGCCTTTGGCGAACAGCAGCATTTGACCGATGACGTATTCGGCCATCGGCACTGCCGCCACTCCCGACGCGTTGGTCAGCGTCAGGTGACGGTAGTCATCCACGTCCATGCGGTCGACGCCGGCGCTGACGCTCTGGATCCAGCGCAGCTTGACGGCCCGTTCCAGCGCTACCTTCGGCAGCCGCGGCCAGCCGATCACGACCTCGGCGCTCTCCAGGTAATCACTGACCTGGCCCTCGATCACCGCCGTGAACTCGGGATCGTTCGGCGCGTCACCACGCAGCCACCGCCGGAGTTCGCGCGGCGCCTCGCGGACGCGCAGGCGTGGATCCACGGCCCGCATCGGCTCCACGAACCCTTCCCCGAACGGCACGCTCACGAGTACATCCACAGTTGTCACGGTCAACCCCTCGGCGTAGTATGCTCCATCCGCTGCCACAGAGCCTACCCGATCTTCGGCTCCGGTGTGTCATGCGCGATAAGGCACGCACTATGACGCGCGGGTGGCGCCGTGGGTAAGACATCGGACATGACGACCGTGCCGCCCCGTGACGTGGGCGCCGGCCGCGGCCACTGACCCTTCTAGCCGCCCGCGCCCCTACAATAGAGGCGCGAGAGGCGCGGCCATCGACGCGGGAGGAGGAGGACCGGACGTGGATAAAACCGTGTCGCTGCTGGCGGCGGTGGTCACGTACTGCTTCGCCGCCGCGGTGTTCGATCAGTACCTCCATCGGCGGCGGCTGTATCAACTCGCGTGGTGTGTCTCGCTGCTGGCCTTTGCCGTGGCGTTCACCGCGCAGGCGGTCGCCTCGTTCGGTCAATGGACGCCACCGCTGTTTCGGGCGTGGTACGGCTTCGGCGCGCTGAACGCGGTGCCGCTACTGGGCATGGGCACGGTGTATCTGCTATGCCCGCGCTGGGCGAAGATCCTGGGCACGGTCATCGCGGTCGAGCTGTTGTTTTGGGGCTTCGCGCGCATCTACGGCGTGCCGCTCAATCCGGCGGCGCTCACACCACTGCCGGGAGTGACGCACCCCGATACGCAGGCGATACTTCCCCCGGACATCCGCGCCACAGCCGTCGTGCTCAATTCGCTCGGCACTCTGGTGCTGTTCGTGGGCGCGGCGTACAGCGCCGTGACCTTCCGACGGCGGCGAACCGCGCCCCATCGGGTCACCTCGAACGTGCTGATTGCCCTCGGCGCCGTGATCGCGGGCGCGGCCGGCGGCCTGGAGAAGTTCGGCCAGCCGAGCCTGCTGTTCCTGGGAAACTTGCTTGGGATCGCGGTGCTGTTCGCCGGCTTCCTGCGGAGCGGTGAGCGAATGGACGCCGCCCATCTCCCGGTGGTGCGTCATCTGGTCCGGACGCGGGGAACGCGGCGCGAGTCGCCCGGCATAGGCGCCAATCGGTCGGCGTAGCACCGCCGTCGCCTCGACAGCCGCGACCAGGGCGACTCGCCGGTGACGCACGCTCATTTGCCGAAGGTGAGCCGCCGGATCAGCCGCTCCGGCAGGCCGGCCCGCGCCATCGCCTCTTGCGTCCGTTCGATATCGTATGGCACCCGGTAAAGTGAAACCGTGCGCTCACTCGTGTCGTAGATGGCGTAGGCCGAGCGCGGATCGCCATCGCGCGGTTGCCCGACGCCGCCAGGATTGACGATCAGACGCCGCTCGCCCAATTTGAGCACGTCGCCGTCAGAGAGGGGAAACGTGATCGGGTAGCGGCGACCCGGCACTTCCTCGAACACCATCGGCACATGGGTATGACCGACGAAGCTGTAGGGCGTGGTCTGCAACTCGAACTGCACGTTGGCGACATCGGAGGAGAAAATGTACTCCCATACCGGCCGGCGCAGACTGCCGTGTACCAGCGTGATCTCGTCCAGCACGAGCGTCTCCGGCAGCGAGCGCAAAAACTCGGCCTCGTCGAGTGTCAACTGCTCGGCAGTCCAGGCGTTCGCGGCGGCGGCCTCGGGGTTGAACTCGCGCGTGTCCATACCGCCCACCGCCGCGAGGTCATGATTGCCGATCACGGCGCGGAGAGTATAGTCTTTCAGCCGCGCCAGACATGCCCCCGGTTGCGGACCATACCCGACGAGATCACCGAGCACCCACACCTGCTCCAGCGCATCACGCTCCTCGGCATGGGCCAGCACGGCATCCAGTGCGTCAATATTGGCATGAACATCGGTGAGAACGGCAATGCGCACGAGGCTCCCCGGTGCGAAAGTCTGGCCACGTCGGACACTCGTCGAGTATACGCCAGTGTGCGCGTGACGCGGACCATGGAGCGCTGTCGCTGCTGGTCCGGCCGGTTCGTTGCATGCGAACGACCCACGCGATGCGCGCCGCCCGTCGCGGAGTGCCGGCACCGCTCGATCCCGAGATCACATGCCGGAGCATCGCCGCCAACGCGACGCCGCGCGGCGACCGCTATACTCAAGGCGATATGTATCACACGAGCACCTCCGCGGGCGCGGTCACGATCACGGCGGCAGGACGCTCCGAGGGGGTGCCCTCCCCTGACGTACCCTCGTACCCGCGACCGATGGTGCGCGGGCTGGTCGCCACCGCGCTGACCGCGACCCTGCTCGGTTATGCGGCGCTGACACCAATCGCCCCATTCGCCCGCAACGCGTACGAGAATGACGTGCGCCGCCATATCGTGTTCGGCGGTGCAATCGCGGCGTACGCAATCTTCCTCCTCGCCACGCGCCGGCGGCCGTGGCCGACAATCCTCGATTGGCCGCTGGCGGCGGTATTGCTGGCGATGGCCGCGGCGGTGACGCGCTCGCTCGACCCGCGTGTCAGCGCCGAGTGGGTGATCATCGTGCTACCCGTGCTGCCGCTTTTCTACCTGTTCGCCGATCCGCGACTGATCGATGCCGCCGCGATCCGGCGGGCGGCGCTCATCTCGGGCGGCGTCGTCGCCGCGTTCGCGCTCGCGTCGGTGTGGCGACAGTGGGCCGGTTGGGTCGCACTGGCGCGGGCGGTCGATGGCGAACTCGGCCTCCGCAACTTCATCCCACCGGCGGTCCCGCGCGTCGAGGGCGTGGGCAGCCATCCCAACGTGGCGGCCGGGGTGCTGGCAGTGATCGCGCCGCTGTATCTGGTCGCCGTGCGGCGCGCTCCGGCGGACGCGACCGCCGCTGGCGACCAGGGTGGGGCGCGGTGGGTGGCCCGTGCCAGCCGGAGCGCTGCCGCGGCCGGCTTCGCGCTGGCACTGGTCGCGCTGTTCTTCACCCTGTCCCGTGCCGCGTGGGCCGGGGCCGCTGCCGGGATAGCGGTCACATCGCTCGGGTTGACGTTTGCCCACGCGCGGGCGCCGCGTTGGTGGCGGCGATGGGTGATCGGAGGGCTGGCCGCGGGCCTGCTGCTCGTGGCTGGTGTGACGGTGCTTGGCCGCGCCCGTCCGGACTGGCTGTTTCGTGATTCGCTCAACCCTCGCGCCGATATGCGCCGCGTGGGCCTGGAGATCGTGCGCGAGCATCCCGTCACGGGAGCCGGACCGGGGATGTATGTGTCGCTGTACGCGCGACACGACGGTGTTCACCCGTTCGCAGCCGTCCATAGCCACAACACCACCGTTCAGATTGCTGCCGACCATGGGCTAGCCGGTCTCGGCGCCGCCGCGCTCCTGCTGACCACGGTCGTGGCCATGCTGGCGCGGCGATACACCCGCGGCGACTGGCGGGCGCGGCATCAGACTGCGGCAACCGCCGGCGGCCTTGTCGCATTCCTGGTACATGGCCTCGCCGATTCGCCGCACTTGTTCCCAGAGATCCTGCTACTGCTGGCAGCGCTCACGGCCCTCGCTATCCGGGAGTCGGGCGAGCCGTCCGCGCGGGCCGTCGAGCTCGATGCAGCCGCGACCACGCGACCGACATCGATGCCGCCGCCGGCCGGCTCATCCACTCGGGCGCCGGGGCGCCGGCGAGCGTCCGTCAGCCTGAGCAGGCTTGTCTCCCGAGCGCGGCCGCTGCCTGTTGGCGCCGTGCTGGTCGCGGGCCTGCTGTTGCTGCCGGTGTGGGCGCTGATAGACCGCGCGGCGGCGGCGCACGATCGCGGTGTACGTCTGGCGGCGACGGAGCGGTGGGACGGCGCCGTGTCAGCGGCCGAGCGTTCCTCGTCGCGCGATCCCCGGTTCGCCGCCTACCACCTCCAACTCGGCGCGGCGCGGGCAGCGCGCTATCGCGCCGCGGGTAATCCCGCCGACCGCGACGCCGCGATCCTCGCGTACTCGCGCGGTCTGGCGCTCAACGACGCGAACGCGGCGGCCTACGCCGATCTCGCCGCGCTGATGCTTGATGCCGGTGATAGATCCGGCGCGCGGCGGGCGATGGAGGCGCTACGGTCGCTCGCGGGCCGCGACCAACTGCTGCTACTCGCCTATGCCGTGCTGGTGCAGCGGGCCGGCGACCCGGCCGAGGCCGTGGACACCTATGCCGGTTTGCTCGCCCTCCAACCGGCGCTGGCCCTGACCTCGTTCTGGATGGACGACGACTTCCGGCGGGGGGCCTACGATGCTATCGTGGACCGGTCGCTGGCGCGTGCTGAAGAGATCACCGGACCGGGCAACGCGGAGGGTTTGCGCGACGCGATCCGGCTTCTGACCGGGCGCGGCACGCCGGATGAGGCGCGACTTCGCGCATCGCTGGCGGCAATGCCCGCTGATGCGACTCTCGCGGTAGCGCTCGGTCGGCTGCTGATCGCGGAGCGGAGGTCCGAGGCGGGAACGCTTCTGCGCGACGCGGTGGCGCGGCGTGGCGACTCCCCCGATGCGCGCTCCGCTCTCGGTGACTGGTACGCTGCCGAGGGCGATGTCACGCGGGCGCGACGTGAGTGGCTGCGTGCGTCATACCTGGGTGATGTGGCGGCGGGGGATGCGCTGGGCCGCTCGTTCACGCCCCGCCGGCCGCCGCCCGCCGTGATCGCGTGGCAGCGCCGGCTGGTCGATGGCGTGTGGTTCAGCCGGTTCTACCTGCCGCTCCAGGCGTTTCGGTTCACGTTCCTTCGCCACGAACCGGTACCGATCATCGGTCCAGGGGACTGGCTCGACGCCCTACCCCGCGACCTGGACGTGTGGCAGGCAAACCTGGACCGGTGGCAGCAGCAGCCGGCCGGGGTCAGTGATCGGTAGGCGGCGGCGGATACACGGAAGGTATGGAATGGGCGCCATCAGCGCGACGACCACCGGCGACTCCGATCCGCTCAAGGGCCTCGTGCTCGCCGGCGGCAAGGGTAGCCGGCTGCGGCCGTTCACCTACACCGGCGCGAAGCAGCTCGTGCCGGTGGCAAATAAGCCCGTGCTGTTCTACGCGTTCGAACAGCTCACGGCGGCGGGTGTATGCGACATCGGCATAATCGTGGGCGACACCGAGGACGAGGTGCGTGAGGCGGTGGGTGATGGGAGTCGCTTCGGCGCGCGGGTGACGTACATTCGTCAAGACCAGCCGCGCGGGCTGGCGCACGCGGTCGCGACCGCCCGCCCGTGGCTGGGCGACAGCCCCTTCGTGATGGTGCTGGGCGACAATTTCCTCCGCGGCGGCATCACCGCGCTGGTTGAGCGGTTCCGCGTTCGCCGGCCCGCCGCGCAGATCCATCTGATTCGCGTCCCCAATCCGCGAGACTTTGGCGTCGCCGTGGTCGACAGCGACGGACGGCTGCTGCGACTGATTGAGAAGCCGCCCGAGCCGGTGTCTGATCTCGCGGTGATCGGCGTGTACTGCTTCACGGCGGCGGTACACGAGGTCATCGCCGCGCAGCGACCGTCATCTCGCGGCGAACTCGAGATCACCGACGCGATCCAGGGCCTGGTGGACGGCGGTCTTCAGGTTGACGCCCTGCCCCTGGAGGAGTATTGGGTCGATACCGGCAAGATGCGAGATATCCTTGAGGCGAACCGCGCCATCCTAGAGACGCTCAACCCGCGGGTGGACGGTGAGGTCGATGAACGCAGCACGCTTTCTGGGCGCGTGGTGATCGAGCCGGGTGCGCGCATCATTGCCAGCCGGATCGAAGGCCCCGCGATTATTGGCGTGGGCGCCGTGATCGAGCGCAGCTACATCGGCCCATTCACTAGCATCTACCACTCGTGCCGGATCACCGACGCGGAGATCGCCGGCTCGGTCGTGCTCGAACGCACCGTGATCGACGCCGTGCCGGGGCGGATCGAGGGTAGTCTGATCGGCCGCGACGTCCGGCTCGTTCGCGCCGGCGAGCGTCCCCGCGCCTACCGCCTCGTGCTGGGCGATCACTCGGAGGCGAGTCTGCCCTGACGCCGCGCACCCTTATTCGTGCAAGCTGGTGGCAGAACGCCGGTCAGGACTCCCTCTTCCCTTGCAGGGAAGGGGGGCGGGGGGTTAGGTGGCGCCACGACGCATCCTTGTGACCGGCGGCATGGGATTTATCGGTTCCGCCCTTATCCGCGAGCTATTGGCGGCTCATGCCGATGTCGAGGTGTTAAATCTCGATGCGCTGACGTATGCCGGTAACCCGGCCAACGTGGCCGATCTCGCGGGCGAGCGCCGCCATCGCTTCGTGCGTGGCGACATTCGCGACGGCCGGCTGGTGCACGAGGTCGTGCGTGGCTGCTGGGGCATCATCCACTTGGCCGCCGAGACGCACGTTGACCGGTCGCTGCTCGATGGCGCCGAATTCATCACCACCAATGTACTGGGCACGTACAACGTGCTCGCCGCGGCGCGCGACGCGCGGGTCGAGCGCGTGCTGGTGCAATCGACGGACGAGGTATACGGTCCCACGCCGGAGGGGGTGGAGGTGCGTGAGGAGGCGGCGCTCGGGCCGCGCTCGCCATACTCGGCCAGTAAGCTTGGGGGTGAGATGCAGGCGCGGGCCTTCCATGCCAGTTTCGGCCTGCCGGTCGTGGTCAGCCGGGGGATGAACACGATTGGTCCGCGTCAGTACCCGGAGAAGGCGGTGCCGTTGTTCACGATCAATGCCCTGCTAGGCGAGCCGCTGCCGCTGTACGGCGACGGTACCCAGGAGCGTGACCGGTTCTTCGTCGACGATCACGCCGCCGCGCTTGATGTGTTGCTGCACCATGGCGAGGCGGGCGAGGTCTATAACGCCGGGGCCGGCAACTACGCCAGCAATCGACTGGTCGCCGAGACGATTCTCGATTTGCTCGACCGTCCCCATGACTTGATCCGCCCGGTGACTGACCGCCCCGGCCATGATCCGCGCTACCGGCTCGACATCTCGAAGTTGCGCGCCCTCGGTTGGGCGCCGGCGCTTGGGTTGGAGGAGGCATTGCGCCGCACGGTGGACTGGTACCGCGACAATCCCGACTGGTGGCAGCCGCTGCGCCGGCAGATGCGCCGGGGCTACTATCAGCGCCAGTACGGCGAGCGGCTGGCTCATGGCTGATACACGGTCGCCATCGGTCGCGGTGATCACCGTCAACTACAACAGCGGCGCGTTCGCCGGCGCGTTTCTGCGCTCACTGCGCGAGGTGCGGTACTCGAACCGGCATCTCATCGTGGTTGATTGCGCGTCCCGCGATGGCTCTGACTCGCTCATCGCGCGGTTAGCGCCCGAGGCGACGGTGATTCGCGCCGGCGAAAACCTCGGCTTCACCGGCGGCAACAACCTCGCCATCGCGGCTGCCCTGCGGCGTGGTGTTTCCCATGTGCTGTTCCTCAACAACGACACGATCCTCGATCCGGACTTTCTCGACGCCCTGATGGCGCGGGCCGGTGAGCGTACGCTGGTGGCGCCGCGCGTGGAATTGTACGGCCGGCCAGGGCTGATGGATGACACCGTGGGCGACTTTGATTGGCGGCGGGGCGTCTGGAAGGATTGGATATACGGCCGTCCCTGCCCGCCGGAGTTGCGCGAGGAGCGCGAGGTGGAGATGGCGAGCCTCTGCTGCCTGCTCGTGCCGGTGTCGGTGTTTCGCCACGCCGGGACGCTCGACGAACGGCTGTTCATGTATTACGAGGATTTCGACTTCCTCGACCGTGCCCGCTCCGCCGGGTATCGCATCCGGTACGTGCCGGAGGCGTTGGTCTATCATCGGAAATCCGCCTCCAGCGGCGGCGGCGATTCGCCGTTTAAGCTGTACTACGCGACCCGCAACCGGATCGCGGTGCTGCGGCGGCACGGCTCACCTGCTCGGTTCTTCGTCTTCAGCGCCGAGTTTGCCGCCACACGGCTGATCCGCGCCGCTCAGTATGTCGCCCGAGGACGGGGGGATCTCGCTGCCGCCATGCTGCGCGGTTGGGCTGACGGCTACCGGCGACGCATGGGCCGTACTTTTGCGCCGCCCGGGGCGCCCCGAACGCCCGACCGCCGTGCCGGTGAGAGTGTCGCCCCCGGGTATCGTCCGGTATCAGGCGCGGGATAGCATCATGCGAATCGCCTTCGATGCGACCGCCATGCCGCGGAACCGCGCGGGCGCCGGCGTGTACACGTACCACCTGGCGCGTGCCCTCGCGGCCAACCTGTCCCCTGACGCGACACTTGACATATTCGACCGGTGGGGCGCGTTCAACGACATTGGCGGCCGTCGTGGTGTGCGGCTTCATCCCGCGCGCATCGCCAGTCGCGGCAGGCGCATGCTATGGGAGCAGGGCGTACTGCCGCGGGCGCTGCGGCAATTGGGCGCTGACGTGTTGCACGCGCCGCACCACTCGATGCCCGCGCTCGCGCTGGGCTGGAAGACGGTGGTGACGGTGCATGACGTGACCTTCCGCCTGCTGCCCTGGCGGTACACGGCCGCACGGCGTATCTACATGAGCGCCGTGACGTCATTCGCCGCCCGCCGCGCTGATGCCGTGATCGTGCCGTCGCATTCCGTTGCCGCCGATTTTCAGCGACTGTATGGGGGCAACCCGGCACGGGTGACGGTCGTATACGAAGCGCCGTCCGCCACCATGCGCCATATTGAGGATCGCCCCCTGCTGGACTCGGCACGAGTCCGGCTCGACCTGCCCGACCGCTTCATCCTCAGCGTGGGCACGCGGGAACCTGGAAAGAACCGCGTCGCCCTGCTGCGCGCGTTCGCCGTTTTGCGGCAGCGAGGATTGAAGCACGAGCTGGTGATCGCCGGCCAGCGTGGCTGGCGGGATGACAGCGAGGCGCGATTGATTGAGCGCCTTGGCCTCGGCGACTCCGTCCGGTATATCGGCTTCGTGCCTGATACCGACCTACCGCTGGTGTACAACCTCGCGGCGGCGTTCGTGTTCCCGTCGTGGCGCGAGGGTTTCGGTTTGCCGCCGCTGGAGGCGCTCGCCTGCGGGACGCCGGTGGTGGCGTCTAACCGCCGTGCCATGCCCGAGGTGCTCGCTGACGCCGCGCTCTATGCCGCGCCGGACAATCCCAGCGCGCTCGCGGGCGCGCTCGAACGCGTCCTCACGGATGAGGGACTTCGCGAGCGCCTGCGCGCTCGCGGTCTGCAGCATGCCGCCGTGTACTCGTGGGAGCGGGCCGCCCGCGAGACCGTCGCGGTGTACCATGCCGCGCTGGGCGGACGCTCGGGCTGACCGTGGGTCGCGCGGCGGCGAACGACATTGCACATGTCCGTGATCCGGTTATACTCTTCTTTGGCGTCGTGCTGCTCGTGCGCCGGCGCTGTTTCATGACCGTCCGGTCAGAAAGGCAGGGGCCTCATGCTGCGAACCACACCTGCTGTCAGTGTGCGCTGGTCGTACGCCATCGAGTCTCGTGCCGCGAGCGAGCGCTAAACGCTTCTACCGCGCTTGTTCGTTCGGGACCTCGGGTGTCTGCCCGCTGAAGGGCGGGGACGCGGGGTGAGTCCCGTACGCGGCCACGGACTCGGTGGCGTCCGTGGCCTTTTCGTGTGTTCCTCGGTGAGCCAACCCCCTGATGTGGATTGCCCGTGCGCCGCGATGGCCGCGACGCTGGCGGCCATCCGCGTTCGCTGGCGCGGCTCGCGAGCAACGGTCGCGAGGGTCACGGGATGTCAAATCCCTTGGCCCTTTTTCATTGCCGCGCCGTTATACCGGCGCTTTCCATCACAACAGGAGAACAAATAATGTGTAAGGCCATTGTATCGGCACGGGTCAGATCCCACCCGCGGGCAACCATGCACCCGCCCCACCATGATGGCGGCGGTGACAGTGCGAGGCGAACCAACCCGTGTCCAAGACGTATCGAAACCGACAAACCCTGAACTGGTCCCGACGGGCCGGGGGCGACTTTCGCTGCCGGCATTGTCGCGCGATGGTGGGATTGCTGCCCTCGGGCGGCCACCACCGCAATCACTGTCCATTCTGCCTCTACTCGCGGCATGTGGACGGCGTGACACCCGGTGATCGGGCGAGCGAGTGTGGCGGCTCGATGGCGCCCATTGGCGTATTCACACGCCCCAAGGGCGAGCACGTCATCGTGCATCAGTGTGATGCGTGCGGCTGGCAGCGGTACAACCGTATCGCTGCCGACGACGACTTCCCGCGTGTGTTGGGACTTCCGTGGGTCCCGGCGCGGGGCGGCGTCCCGGCCGTGAGTCCCGACTCGCTACGGCCATCGGCCTAAGCGACGGCCGGCTGCTGTACCCGGCGCGTCCACCTTCTCATCGCACATCAAGGGGTGAGCGTTGTGAAGGTGGACGCGCGGATGCGGGCGGCGCCCCCCGGCTTCCCCGCGATTCGACTCGCGGCGTAGGATGGAGATCGGACATAACCGAGCGCGTGACCCGGTGGGTCGTCCAGGGGATACCGACGTTCGTTCGTGGGGGCGACCCGGTGGGTCGCCCTCGCCCAAGGGCCAGCGGAGCACCCGATCCGAGAGTGCGCGAGCGTCCGCCGCCGGCGCGGGACCCGTGACTCGCGTGTATTCCTCGCACTTGTACACGGAGCCAGGCCCGGGTCCGTCGGGGCAGGTTCGCGCCGTCCCCGCGCGGGG
>JBBQJF010000113.1:0-13761 GCA_038325665.1 Dehalococcoidia bacterium
GTCGCGGTGCTTCCGGCCCGGTCCGCGCCGCCGTTGGTGGCGCTGCCGCTGCGCGCCGGTCACACCGGTATGCTGTGGTTTGAACGGTGCGCGAGCGCCCTTGAGTCACTCGCGTCCGAGCGGCGGCCGCTGCTGGTGGGTGTCTTCGCGAACCAACCGGCCTCGCTGGTCAATTCGATTGCCGACACCGTGGGGCTGGACCTCGTGCAACTCAGCGGCGACGAGCGATGGGAGGACAGCCTGTTGCTTCGCCGGCCCGTGATCAAGGCCGAGCGTGTCGCGCCCGGGATTGACGCCGGCGCGCTCACCGCGCGGGCCGAGGCGGGCACGGCGAGTATGTTGATGCTCGATACGGCCGCGCCCGGCCTCCACGGGGGCAGCGGGCAGACCTTCGACTGGGGCATCGCCCGCGTCGTGGGCGAGCGGCTGCCGCTGATGCTGGCCGGTGGACTGACACCGGGCAACGTCGGTCACGCGATTCTCGCGGGGCGGCCGTGGGGGGTGGATGTGAGTAGCGGCGTGGAAACCGACGGACTCAAAGATGTGCAGAAGATCGCCGGCTTTATCGCGGCGGTGCGTGCCGCGAGCAGCGCGGCGCGGCTCGCGGGTGGGGCTGTGGAGGGGACAGAATGACAGCGCAGACATGGCCGGATGCGGCTGGACGCTTCGGCGAGTTCGGCGGGCGCTATGTGCCCAAGACGTTAATGAGCGCGATCGGTGAGCTGGAAGCCGCCTATGATGTGGCGCGGGCCGATGAGGCGTTCGGCATGGAGCTGCGGCGGCTGTTGCGTAACTATGTGGGTCGCCCGACGCCGCTGTATTTCGCCGAATCGCTGACGCGCTCGTTGGGGGGCGCGAAGATCTATCTCAAGCGCGAGGATCTCGCGCACACGGGCGCGCACAAGATCAACAACGCCGTCGGTCAGGCGCTGTTGGCGCAACGCATGGGCAAGCGACGCATCATCGCCGAGACGGGCGCCGGTCAGCACGGGGTCGCCGCGGCCACGATCTGCGCCAAGCTGGGGCTGGAATGCATCGTGTACATGGGCGAGGAAGACATCCGTCGCCAGGCCCCGAACGTCTTCCGTATGAAGCTGCTCGGCGCCGAGGTTCGTCCGGTCACGACCGGCTCGCGCACGCTCAAGGACGCGATCAATGAGGCGATGCGTGACTGGGTGACGAACGTGGCGACGACCTACTATCTGATCGGGAGCGTCGTCGGACCGCACCCCTATCCGGCGATGGTGCGTGACTTTCAGGCCGTGATCGGTACCGAGGCGCGCGAGCAGATGCTATCGGCCGAGGGGCGTCTGCCCGACGTGGTCGTGGCCTGTGTCGGCGGCGGCAGCAACGCGATGGGTCTGTTCTACCCGTTTGTCGGTGACGAGAGCGTGCGCCTGATCGGCGTCGAGGCCGCCGGCCGCGGCATCGCCAGCGGCAGCCACGCGGCGACGCTGGTCGGCGGGCGTCCCGGTGTACTTCACGGCGCGCGCTCGTATCTGCTCCAGGACGCCGCCGGGCAGGTACTGGAGACGCACAGTATCTCGGCCGGTCTCGACTACCCCGGCGTCGGTCCCGAGCACAGCTACCTGCACGATATCGGCCGGGCCGAGTACGTCGCCGCGACTGACAGCGAGGCGCTGGAGGGCTTCCAGTTGCTCTGCCGCACCGAGGGTATTATCCCGGCGCTGGAACCCTCACACGCGATCGCGCATGTCACCACGATCGCGCCGTCGATGTCCTCGGATCGGACCATCCTCGTGGGGCTGTCCGGCCGTGGCGACAAAGACATGGGCACGGTGGCAGACGAGTTGGGGATCGCGCTGTAGCGGAGCGAGGCTCCTGCTGACCAAGTAGGACGGTGGGGTACCGCTAGTGAACCCATACGACGTCGTGACGCCATATCTTCCACCGCCGCCCGATCGCGACGACCCCGCGCGGGCGCCGTGGGGGATACTCGAGATCTTCTTCGCCGTGGTGCTAACGCTGATCGCCCTGCTGGTGATATCGCTGGTGTTCGCCGGGCTGTCACGGGCCGGCGTGGCGATGACCAATGCGGAGCGCAATCTCTCGGCGGCGGCGGCGATCCTGATTGGCGGCCTCGCCCAGGACGCCGCCGCGGTTGCCGCCGCCGCCGCCGTGAGTCTGCGCCGCTATCGGCTCGGCCCGCGGGCGTGGGGGTTGCGGCGGGAGAAGCCGCTGGCGCTCGGCGCCTGTGCCTCGGTGCTGTTCGCGTCGTTCGCCGTCCTAATCGGATATCAGGTCGTCGTGACGGCGCTGGGCATCGAGAGCCTCAAGCCGAAGGAAAACGTGCCGCCTGGATTGCTCGATCACCGCGTTCTGTTGCCGTTCGCGGGGTTGTTCGTGGTGTTCGTGGCGCCGTTCGCCGAGGAGATGTTCTTTCGCGGGTTCATGTTCAATGGCTTACGCCGGCGGCTGGGCGTGTACGGCGCGGCAGGGCTGACCGGCCTACTGTTCGGGGCGATCCATATCATTAGCGGCCCGATAGGGGTGTTAATCCCCTTCTGGATCATCGGCTTTATGTTCGCGATGCTGGTCGCGCGCACCGGTTCGCTGTGGAACTCGATCGTCGTCCACCTCGCCTTCAATATGTTCGCGCTCTTGGCCGGGCTGATCGGCGGCGGTCCGGGTGTGCTGGTCGCGGCGCTCGCTGTCGCGATGGTGTTCTTCGCGCTGAACCTGTTGGTGGTCCAACGCGCGGCGAGCGATGGAAGGAATGTGATCAGATGAGCAGACTCGCGGAGACCTTCGCCCGCCTACGCCGCGAGCGGCGCACCGGCTTGATCGCGTACGTTACCACCGGGTTCCCCACCCTGGAGGAGACACCGGCGCTCGTCCGGGCGATGGTCGATGGCGGCGCGGACATTATTGAGCTTGGTATCCCCTTCTCGGACCCACTTGCCGACGGCGCGACCGTACAGCGCGCGACGCACATCGCCGTCACGAACGGCGTGACCACGGCGGATGTGCTTGACGTCTGTCGGGAGTTGCGCGCGAGTGGCACGGTGGCGCCGATCGTTGCGATGGGCTATTACAACCCTCTGCTCGCCCACGGCCTCGACCGGTTCGCGGCGGACGCGGCGGCGGCGGGCCTCGACGGTGTGATCGGCGTGGATGTGCCGCCGGAGGAGGGCGGGCCGTTGCGCGCGGCGCTCGCGGCGCACGGGCTTGACTTGATTTACCTGGTCGCCCCCACCAGCACGGACGAGCGGATAGCGCGGGTGGCAGAGCAAGCATCTGGGTTCATCTACTGTGTAAGCGTCGCGGGAACGACCGGCGCGCGCGATTCGCTCGCGGAGGATTTGCCGGCGTTCATCGCCCGGGTGCGCGCTCATACGAGCCTGCCGATCGCGGTTGGCTTTGGCGTCTCCCGACCGGATCATGTTGCACATATCGGACAGTTATGCGAAGCTGCCGTCATCGGCAGCGCCATTATCGATGTGATCGAGCGAGCGCCGCCCGAGCAGCGGGCAGAGAGGCTACGAGAGTATATCGAGCACGTCACGGGACGAACGCTCTAATTCTCTCGTCGCGATCCCGTCCGGCTTCCGGCCGGTTGGGGAGTGAAACACATGGGTGGTTCCCGGTCGTTGGAGTTGAGCATACGGTCGCGTGAGCGGAGAGACGGCAATAGGCCGGCATCCGTGATTCGCGACCGTGTGTATGGCTCCACGGCCGGCGGGTTTGGCTCTGCCCAGACGCCGGACGGACGTTGGAAGTCGTGACGGGTGATGCACTGCCGGTCCGCATGCGCGGTGTCCGCGGAGCAACGACGGTCGACCGCAACGAGCGGGAGGCCATTCTTGACGCCACGCGGGAACTGCTCGAACACATGGTGAAGGCCAACGATATCCTCGCCGAGGATGTCGCCACGGCCTGGTTCACCACCACGCCGGACCTCAATGCCGACTTCCCCGCCATCGCCGCGCGCCGCCACATGGGCTGGACCCACGCGGCGCTGATGGACGCGCACCACATGAACGTCCCTGGCGCTCTGCCGATGTGTTTGCGGGTGATGTTGCTCGTAAACAGCTCCCGGCGCCAGGAGGAGATCGTGCACGTCTATCTGCGCGGTGCGCGCGTCCTCCGGCCGGACCTGCCGGCCACGTCATGAGACATAATGAATAGGGATAGCGGACGGTGACGGAGTGGTTGACCACGTCCGATGCGCCACCGCTGCCCATGAGACGGAGGATAGCGTGATCGTTGTGATGGGAAAGGATTCGACCCGAGCGGAGATCGACTCGGTGATCAAGCATATAGAAGAACTTGGGCTAAGCGCCCACCTGATCGAGGGCGAAGAGCGCACGGTGATCGGCGTGGTCGGGCGCACCTATCCCGAGCTGGGGTCGGCGCTGGAGGTGTTGGCGGGCGTCGACGCGGTCGTGCCGATCTCGAAGCCGTACAAGCTGTCGGGGCGCGACGTGATCGCGGAGGATACGGTGATAACGGTGCGCGGTGTCGAGATCGGCGGCGGCCATCCCGTGGTCATGGCCGGTCCCTGCTCCGTGGAGAGTGAAGAGCAACTGATGTCCACCGCGCGGGCGGTGCATGCCGCCGGAGCGCATATCTTGCGCGGCGGCGCCTACAAGCCCCGCACCTCGCCGTACCAGTTCCGTGGACTCGGTGAGGAGGGACTGAAGCTGCTCAAGGCGGCTGGTGACGAGACGGGAATGCCGGTGATTACCGAGGTGCTCACCGTGCGTGATGTCGATCTGGTATGTCAGTACGCCGACATCCTTCAGATCGGCGCGCGCAACATGCAGAACTACATCCTGCTCGAGGAATGCGGCCGGTCCAATAAGCCGGTGATGGTCAAACGCGCGCTCGCTGGTCAGATTCAAGAGTGGCTGCTGGCCGCCGAGTATGTGATGAGCCAGGGCAATCGCCAGGTGATCTTGTGCGAGCGCGGCATTCGCACGTTCGAAACCGCCACCCGAAACACGATGGATGTGTCGGCAATCCCGCTTGCCAAGCGCCTCTCGCATCTGCCGGTGGTCGGTGATCCCTCGCACGGCACCGGCCATTGGTATCTGGTCGAGCCAATGGCGATGGCTTCTATCGCCGCGGGGGCCGACGGCCTGATCATCGAAGTTCATCCTAACCCAGATCACGCCCTGTCCGACGGCGCGCAGTCGCTGACATTCGACTCATTCCGCCGGATGATGGACCGGGTGAAGCTCGTCTCCGATGCGATTGGACGGCCGATGGCAACGCTCGACGATCGCACGCCGGTGACCGTGTAGCATCACGGTCAATCATTCGCACATTCCTCGCGGGGCCGCCGAAAGGCGGCCTCGTTCGCGTTTATCCAGTGGATGCGTCGCACGCATCGCCATGCGCGCGGAGAAGCGCGAACGATGTAGAGTGGTGGCGGGTATGCACCGATGATCGAGGCGTCCGCCATTGCCTACCATTCCCGCGCGGAGCGCCGGGTGTCCGTTAGCTGCCATTGACGGCGGTGAGACGATTGATCGTGGCAGGATGAATGGACAGTCGGGGTGACCCAGTCGCCTAGAGAAGGCGCGGACCATGCCGGCGCCGCGTCTTGCCACACCCGGCGCGCGCCGCGATTGCGGATGTCCTCACTCCGACGCGAGAGGGCGGGCCGCCGCGAACGCGCCTGACGCCGGGGAGCGGGTGGTCGGTTGTTGGATGTGCAGGGGCGGGCTGACCGCTGAGCGCCGATGCCCACGAGTTATCGATGATGCAAGATGTGTTCCTCGGATGTTTCCTCTTCGGCGCGTTATTCACTGTGGTGTCGCTGATCTTGGGAGTTGCTGGAGGCGGACTGCATCACCTGCATGCCGGTGATGGCGGCGTCGATGGGGCCGCTCATGCTGGTCAGATCGGGCATCTCGCCCACGGTCAAGGACACGCCGCTCCCGTTGATTCTCCCGCGTCGCCTGGAGACCAGCAGGCGCCGGCGCACGGCGGATTGCCGGTTCTCAACGTATCGTCGCTGCTTGCCTTCCTGACGTGGTTCGGCGCAACAGGCTATCTGCTGACGCGATTCGCCGGCTGGCCGGTTGCACTGGCCGCCCCGAGTGCGGTCGCCATGGGTGCGCTCGGGGCCGTGTTGGTCGGCCTGTTTCTGGCGAAAGTGCTGGCGGGTGAGCGCGAGATGGACCCGCGTGACTACCGCCTGGAGGGAACGATCGCGCGCGTAACCGTGACGGTCCCGGCAGGAGGCGCCGGCGAAGTCATGTTCACCAAGGCCGGGAGCCGGCGGAGCGAGGCGGCGCGAAGTCTGAGCGGTACGCCGATTGCCCGCGATTCAGAGGTAGTGATCATCGCGTACGAGCACGGTATCGCCGCGGTTCAGCCCTGGAATGAGTTCATCGCACGAACGGAACCGCACCCAACCGAGCGCGGCCAAGGCGCCGGCTAGTCCCAAGGATCTCGCTCATGTTCCGCCGGAGCGCCACCAGGGAGGAGTGCTGGCGCCGTCTCCCAACATCCAACACCCAACACCAGTGATCCGGAGGGTAGCTCAATGGTCACGGTATCCCCCGTGTTGGTCATCGCCATCGTTGCCGTGGCGGTTGTCATCGCCATCATGTGGCTGGCTGGTACCCTGTTCCGCCGGGTCGGCCCCAACCAGGCGCTGATTGTTTACGGCTGGGGCGGCACGCACATCGTCACCGGCGGCGGTAAGATCGTCTGGCCGCTGTTTCAAAGTTCCGATGAACTGTCGCTCGAGCTAATGTCGTTTGATGTCGCGCCGGAGCAGGACCTTTACACCGCCCAGGGTGTGGCGGTCGCGGTCGAGGCGGTGGCCCAGATTAAGGTCAAGTCCGACCCGGACAGCATTCGTACCGCTGCCGAACAATTCCTCACCAAGCCCCAGGTCGAGCGCGAGGCGCTGATCCGGCTGGTGATGGAGGGCCATCTACGCGGCATCGTCGGCCTACTCACCGTCGAGCAGATCGTCAAGGAGCCGGAGATGGTGGCCGGCCGTATTCGTCAGACCGTCGCCGAC
This sequence comes from Dehalococcoidia bacterium, assembly GCA_038325665.1. Taxonomy (GTDB): domain Bacteria; phylum Chloroflexota; class Dehalococcoidia; order CAUJGQ01; family CAUJGQ01; genus CAUJGQ01. The sequence continues at coordinate 7,004 of JBBQJF010000113.1, forward strand.
GACCTCAGCAAGATGGGTCTCGAGGTAGTCTCGTTTACCATCAAGAAGGTGATGGACGAGAAGGACTATATCAGCAACATGGGCCGCCCCGACGTGGCCCGCATCCGCCGCGAGGCCGACATCGCCCAGGCGGAGGCCGAGCGCGACACGGCAATCAAGCGGGCGCAGGCATCACGCGAGGCGGCGATCGCCCAGGCGCAGGCTGACCAGGAGCGCGTGATCGCCCAGACGGCATCCGAGTCGCGCCAGGCCGAGGCACAGCGCGATCTCGAGGTCAAGCGGGCAGAGTACGATGCCGCCGTGCGTACGCAGCGGGCGACGGCGGAGAAGGCGTATGACATCGCCTCCAACCAGGCGCAGCAGAAGGTGATCGTCGAACAGGTGCGGATCGACCAGGTGCAGCGTCAAGAGCAGATCCGCGTGCAGGAGCTGGAGGTCCAGCGCCGCGAGAAGGAGCTGGAGGCCACCGTCACGAAGCCGGCCGAAGCCGATCAGCGCCGGATCGAGATCCTCGCGGACGCGCAAGGCCAAAAGCTCTCGCGGGAGGCCACCGGGCAGGCCGAGGCGCTGCGCCAGCAGGGTACGGCCGAAGCCGAGGTCACGCGGCTGCGCGGCAACGCGGAGGCGGAGATCGTGCGCGCCAAGGGTCAGGCCGAAGCCGATGCGATGCACCTTCGCGCCGCCGCCTACCAGCAATACAACCAGGCCGCCGTGCTCGACAAGCTATTGAGCGGCATGCCCGAGGTCGCCCGCGCTTTCGCCCAATCGCTCGCTAGCGTGGACAAGATCACCGTCATCTCCACCGGCGACGGTCGCGCCAACGGCGTCAGCGCGATCACCGGCGAGGTGGCGAAGATGGTCGCCCAGGTGCCGGAGCTGTTCGAGACGCTGACCGGCATGCGAGTCAGTGAGCTTATGGACCGGCTCCAGGGTATCAACGCCTCGGGAGTGGTGACGCCGTCACCCACCGGCAACGGCGCGGTCGCGGCACGGGACATCCCCGTGCAGCGCGCCGTCGAGCCATCCAGTGGTGATCACGAATAGCGCGCTCGGCCCGGATGTACCGCGTACCGGGTGCATTCACGGACCAGCCGCTTAGCTGTCGCGGACCGACGGGCGACGCAGCAGGCCGTCCTGGTCTACCGGCGGACCCTATAGGGGCGACCCGGTGGGTCGCCCTGGTCTCTTCCCGCGTGAATGCGGGCTACGTGACAAGCTTATACTCGGCTCCAGACGACTTGGTCCGAGAGCTGTTCCGGCGATAGTGAAGGTACGGCCCGTACGCCGTTGACTGGACGGACGCGCTGGGTAGACGGGGTCGAGCATGATACGTGAGGCCAAGCCGGCAGCGGGAGCACGGAGGCGGCTCACCGCCGACGAGTTCGAGCGCATGGGCGTGACCGGCATCTTGCACGAGGACGAGCGGGTTGAACTGCTTGACGGGGATTTGATCGCGATGGCGCCATTGGGACCGCGGCACACCGGCCACCTGATCCGCCTCTCCGAGTGGTTCAGCGCGCGCGTGCTCGGACGCGCGCATGTTCGTGTCCAGAACTCCATCCGATTGGACCCGCACTCGGAACCACAGCCCGATATCGTGTTGCTTCGCCGGCGTGATGACTTCTATGTATCGGCGGTCCCGGCGCCCGAGGATGTACTGTTACTGATTGAGATCGCCGATTCCTCGTTGCGCTATGACCGCGACGTCAAGCTTGGGTTCTATGCTCAGGCCGGCATCCCATAGGTGTGGATCGTGGACGTGCAACGCGGCCGCATCACCGTCTACCGCGAGCCGTCGCCGGACGGCTATCAGCAGGTCACGCGGCATACACGCGGCAGCGTGCTCTCCCCGATCGCGTTCCCTGATCTGGAGCCGCACTGGGTGGATCTGTTCGGATAACCGGCCGATCAGTCAGTCAGCTCCCGCAGTTCCTCATCCGAGACGTGGATCTCGACGCCGGCGCGTTCCTCTTGCAGCAGCATCGCCACGCGGGAGTCACGCTCACCCCAGCCGCGGTTCATCGCCTCGGTTAACTCCTCCAGCGCGAGATTCGCCATCCGCATCGGCACGCGCACCTCACGGCCGAGCGCGGTGGCGAGACTGACATCCTTGTGCGCGAGCCGCAGGGCGAAGGCGGGTGGGTCGAAGCGGCCGGGCAGGAATTGGTCAACCAGTCCGTCAAACGTCTTGCGCCGGCCCTGGGCGCCCTGGCGCACGGCTTTGTACAGGGCGAGCGGCTCCAGTCCGGCCTTCACGCCCATCGTAAACACCTCCGCAAGCGCACACTGAATCGCGTATCCGGCGCAGTTGTGGACCAGCTTGGCGACCGAACCTGATCCGATCGGACCGGCATAGTACGGCTGGTCACCGATCGCTTCGAGTACCGGCCGGTGCAGGTCGAAGATCGCCTCGTCACCGCCCACCCACAGCGCCAGCTTGCGGGTGCGCGCCCCGCGCGGGCCGCCGCTGACCGGCGCGTCGAGCAGGTGGATGCCGCGCTCGGCGAACATCGGATGTAGGCGGCGCACCAGCGCGGGCGCGTTCGTGGTCAGGTCGAACCACGCCGCGCCCGGCCGCATCGCGCCGAGCAGACCGTCCTCGCCGAGCGCCACCGCCTCAACCTCGGGCGGACCGGGCAGCGAGGTGAACACCACATCGGCGGACGCGGCGGCCTGTGCCGGGGTGTCCGCCCATGTCGCCCCCGCCGCGATATGGGGAGCGGCGGATTCGCGGCGGAGGTCATGGACCGCGAGCGTGTGACCCGCCTCGATCAGATGAGAGGCCATATGCTGGCCCATCGTGCCCAACCCGATGAAGCCGATGTTCATGTTCCCCTCCTCGGCGCGGCTAGCCCCGGTCGTCGAACACCTGCTTCGCCACCTGCGAGGCGTTGACAGCGTTCGGCCAGCCCGCGTAGAACGCGACATGCGTGATCAGTTCGCCGATCTCCTCGCGGCTCAGCCCATTGTCGAGCGCTCGACCGATGTGGCCGCGAAGCTGGTCGGTGCGGTACAGGGCTGTCAGGACGGCAACGGTGATCAGGCTGCGGTCCCGCTTCGAGAGCTGCTCGCGCTCCCACACGTCGCCGAACAGCACGGTGTCGGTCAGCTCGACGAACTTCGGCACAATATCACGGACTTGGTTCAGGGGCGACTGGCGCGGTTGCGGTGTTGTCATTGCGATCTCCTACGGCCTTGATGTCGTGGTGCGCGGTTGGCCTGCCAGACTGTACCATGCCGCGGGAGGACCGACCATGCCATCGAACACGTACCAGATTTCCGCCGTCCAGTACGCGCATCGCGAGACGCATTCGTCCGAGGTGTTCCACGGCGACCAACGCCGCACGCCCATGGCGATGGACTATTTCGTCTGGGCCGTGACCGACGGCGATCGTACCGTCGTGGTCGATCTCGGCTTCACGGACGAGGTCGGCACGCGCCGTGGGCGGACGTTCCTGCGCTCGCCGGACGTCGGGCTGGCCGAGATCGGCATCGACGCCGCGCGGGTGGAGCATGTGATCATCACCCACTTCCACTACGACCACACCGGCAACTATGCCCTGTTCCCGCGGGCCACATTCTACGTGCAGGATGCCGAGATGAGCTTTTGGACCGGCCGCCACGCGCGCCGCCCCGCCTTTAAGCACTCGCTCGAAGTCGAGGATCTGGTCGCCCTGGTCCGTCTCAACCACGAGGGCCGGATGACGTTCATCGACGGCGAGCGAGAGATCCTCCCCGGTATCCGGGTCCACAAAGTCGGGGGCCACACCGCCGGGATGCAGATCGTGTCGGTGCAAACCGAGCGCGGGCGCGCGGTGCTCGCCTCCGACGCGTCGCACTACTACCGCAATCTCGATGATGGCATTCCGTTCGCCGTCCATCACGATCTTCCCGGCGTGTACGACGCGTTTGGGCGGATCCGCGACCTGGCGGATGCGCCCGATCTGGTCATCCCCGGTCACGACCCGCTCGTTCTCGAACGCCTCCGCACCGTCGGGCCGGGTATCGTGGCGCTGTAGCTCCTTCAGCAGCGCCTCGCGATGTGGCGCTATGGTGCCCGCGCGAGTCAGCAGGACTCGCGCCGGTGCAGCGCCAAGGAGTCGCTCGCGCCCCACCGGGGCACTACCGCACATGGACAGCGACACCGTCCCCCAACACCTAACACCCAGTTCTGATGGAGGTGAACCCGTCATGGCAGCCTATGTGATCGTGGAGGTCGAGGTCACCGACCCCAACCTGATGGCCACGTACCGGACGATGGTCGGCCCGACGCTCGACCAATTCGGCGGCAAGTTCCTTGTTCGCGGCGGACAGACGAGCGTGCTCGAGGGTGACTGGCGCCCGGAGCGCGTGGTGGTGCTGGAGTTTGAGAGCGTTGAGCGGGCGAAGCAATGGCACGACTCCGAGGTATACCGCGAGCCGAAGCGCCTCCGGCACGAGGCCGGCCGCACGAAGATGATCGTAGTTGAGGGTGTGTAGGGCCGGCGGCGAAGCGCCGGCGATGTCATCGTCCGGCGACCCGTTTGGTTCCGACCGGCGGCGCCCACGTTGACGCGGACCTGGAACAGGGCGACTCGGTGGGTCGCCCCTCCGAGAAGTCGATCGTGTTCGCGGGTCGGTGCGACCCGCCGGGTCGCCCCCGCGGGCGAGATACTCACACGACTGGTCTGTGACCACAATTGGTCATGCGCCCGCGAGCATCATCACACCTGCCCAATCAAGCTGGCGCCGGTCGCGTCGATCAGGCGCTCCAGCGCGGGTTCGCTTTGGTCGGCGGGCATCAGCACGAGACGATGCACACCCAGCGCCGCGTATTTCGCGGCCGTCTCACCGTCCACCGCTGCCGGTACCGCGACGGTAATCTCGACCTCCCCTAATTCGGTCGGTCGTGCGTGCCGCTCGTGTGCGCGGCGCAGGTCGGCCAGCGCGCGGGCGGTGGCGTCGAGGTCGAGACCGAAGCCGTACCAACCGTTTGCCGCCGTCACCGTGCGACGATAGGCGGCCGGTGAGTAGCCGCCGATCACGATTGGCGGACACGGGCGCTGCACGGGAAGGGGGAGGGCGACCACACCGCCGAACGACACGAACCGGCCGTCGTAGGTGACATCGCCGTCCGCCCAGAGCGCACGCATCGCCGCGAGGTAGTCGTCGGTGCGCGCGCCCCGCTCGTTGAATACCGCGCCCACCGCCTGGAACTCCGGTTCCAACCAGCCCGCGCCGATCCCGACGATCAGTCGCCCTCGCGAGAGCGCGTCGAGGCTGGCAAGCTCCTTCGCCAGCACGACCGGATTGCGCTGGGGCAGTACAATCACCCCGGCCGCCAGTCGCGCGGTGGTGGTGTGCGCCGCCATGAATGTCAGGGCTGTCACCGCCTCAAGCCGCGGCAGGTCCCGCGGTCCGGGGAGCCGCGCGGCCTCGGTGGGGATGACGATATGGTCACCCACCCACAGCGACTCGAAACCCGCGGACTCCGCAGCCCGCGCCCTCCGTCCGAGCACATCGGGGTCGCAGTTGACGCCGTGGTGGAGTCCGTACAGACCGAACTTCAGATTACTGGCCATGGTGTGCTTCTCCGTTGAATGTACCTACCACGTTCACAGACCAGCCGTCGGGTTCTCGGCGCGGGAGGACGACCCACCGGGTCGCCCCGACTCGAGCCGTCCGTGTTCGCGCGTTGGGGCCACCTGGTGGGTCCGCCGGTCGCGTCCGTGCGGTTTGCATCGCCAAAGAGAATAGGCTAGCCACGTATTGCGCGAATGCATGTACAGACCAACCATGTCGTTACCCCGCGCCCCCCTCCGTCGCGCGACCCTCTCCCGGCCTACCGGGCGGAGCGCGGTCGTGTCCGCGCTGCCAGCGTAGGCCGGTTTGCCCCATGCCACAAGAATGGCTTACAACGAATCGACCGGCATGAGGCCGAGCGGTTGACGGCTTGGCGGGGGAGCAAGGACGAGAGGCGGACGCCATGCGTGAGCAGACACTCAAAATCCACAATGCACGCTTCGTCATCACGATGGACGGCACGCGCCGCATGATCGAGAACGGGTCGGTGCTCGTGCGCGGCACGCGCATCGAGCGCGTCGGCAAGGCGGACGATCTCGCGGCCGAGCCGGCGGACCGCGTGATCGATGCCGACGAAATGGTGGTGACGCCGGGGTTCTGCAACGGCCATATGCACATCAGCTATGCCCACGCCACCCGCGGCATCTTTCCCGACGATCTCGGGCGTGGCTACCTGCCGTACGTGTTCAAGCTCCAGGCAGAGATGACGCCGGACGACGAGTACCTCACCTCGCTGCTCGGCATGACCGAGCTGCTCAAGTACGGCACGACCACCTTCCTCGACCCCGGCAGCACCAAGCACCTCGACGCCTGTATGACAGCGTATGAGGAGGCGGGCTGCCGGATCATCGTCGGCGAACAGGTCACGGACCGCCCAAACCCGCTCAATCTTCCGGTGTACACGACCGATGAGGCTATCTCCCGCATCGAGCGGACGATCCAGCAGTACGACCGACGGCTCGATGGTCGGGTGCGGGCGTGGGCGATGCCGTTCTCGCCCGCGTTCGCGACACCCGAATTGCTCAAGGCGGCGAAGGGGCTGGCCGATTCCCACAACACTGGCCTCACGTTGCACCACTCGAATGGACCCGAGGCGGTGCAGGCGTCGATTCAGCAGTACGGCCGGCGGCCCACCGAGGTGCTCGATGACTCGGGTGTGCTCGGACCGAACGTGCTATTGTCGCACGCCATCGGCC
>JBBQJF010000114.1:0-13635 GCA_038325665.1 Dehalococcoidia bacterium
TTGAAGTTGGCGACATACACCGCGTTCGGCCCGACGGCGATACCCGACGGGTTGTTGCCGACCTTCACCGTGGCGACGACGCGATTGGTCTTGGGGTCGATGCGCGCCACGCTGTTATCATCGGTGCTCGACACCCACACGCTGCCCTCGCCCACCGTCACGTAGCCGGCTCCCGCGCCCACCTTGATCGGCTCGCCCGTGACCTTGTTCGAGCCGGGGTCGACGCGTAGGAGCAGGCCGTCATCATAATTGGTCACCCATATGGCGCCCTCACCGGCGGCGATGCCCACGGGAAATTCGCCCGCCGGAATGGTGTGGGTGACACGCTCAAGGCCGGTGTCGATGCGGGAGATGGTGCCGCCATCGAGATTGTTCACCCATACCCCGCCCTCACCCACCGTGACATAACTGGTGCCGACCGGGAGCCGGCCGACGACCTTGTTCGTCTTGGGATCGATCCGCGTGACGGATGCGGCGTCGTAGTTCACCACCCAGACGCTGCCACCCGCGGCGGTAATGCCCTTCGGATGGGTGGCGACCGGGATGGTCGCGACCACCGCGTTCGTGGATGGGTCGATACGCGAGACGGTGTTGTCGCGATAGTTGCTCACCCAGATGCCGCCCTCGCCCGCCGCCAGGGCGATGGGCAACTGGCCGACGGGAATGGTGAGGCCGCCCGGCGGCACCGGCGCGGCGGCCCGCGGCTTGTCTTCATGCTTCTCCGAACAGCCCGCGATCACGGCGGCGGCGATCAGCGCGATGCCCAATCTGATTGTCCGGTGAATCGTGGATCGGGAGCCAGTTTCGAGCTTCGCCACGACGTGTACTCCGTCAATTGCCTGCTACCGGCTGCCGCTCGCGAACGAGCGATGATACCGGCGTCCGACCCGATTGCCCACGGCCGAGCACTGATATGCCGCCTCAATCGCCGGCCGCCATCAAGCGGTCCCGCGATTTCTCGCTCAGCCGGCCGACGCCCGCGACCGCTTTGTGTTGGCGGCGGTCGCCTTGCGTTTGGCGCGGGCGGCGCGGTCAGCGATCACCATGCCGGCGGTATTATAACCCGATAGCATTACCCACGGTACACCGGCGGTCGGGGTCGTCCAGTGGCCGGCCAGGTACAGTCCCGGCACGGGCGTGCGTTGAGCCGGTCGCTCCCGCGAGAGCAACTCGGGCGTGAATGCCCACCCCGCGAAGGCGCCCTCGGAATTGCCCGTGTCACGCGCGAGATCGGCCGGGGTGCGGATCTCACGCGTGACGATATGCTTACTGAAATCCGGGATGATCTTGTCGGTGCGGCGGATAAATGTGTCGGCGATCCGCTCCTTGTCGCGCTCCCAATCGATGCCCTTCGAGTTCAGGCGCGTCGGGCATTCGAGTTTGATCGAGTGCATGCCCGGCGGCGCCATCTCCGGCTGATGGAAGGTGGCGACGTAGATGTAATACGCCGCCTCTTCGACATTGCCGTTGGGGAAGTTGGCCATCGCGGTGTCGATGTCATCGTGCGGATAGACGAAGTTGAGCCGCTTGAGATCCTTGCGGTACGGCTCAAGGTCCATGTCGACGCCGAGCTGTACTTGGAAGAATGCCGGGGTTGTCTTCATGGCCGGCAACTTCTCGCGCAGCTTTCGCGGCACGTATTGCGGCTCCATCATCTGGAGAAAGGTCTTGCGCGCGTCGCCGGCCGACACCACGGCGTCGGCGTAAAACCGGCGGCCGTCCGTCGTTTCGATGCCGGCGACCTGGCCGTCCTCCATCAAGATACGGCGGGCCTCGGCGCTGGTCGCGAGCGTGCCGCCGTTCTCCTGGAACATCTCCGCGAGCGCCTCAGCGATTTTGCTGAAGCCGCCGTGCGGCATCCACATCGTGCGTAAGGCATGCATGTAGAACACACCCGCCGTCACCGCCGATAACTCGGCAGGCGCCGCGGCGATGCCCACGGCCAACATACTGATGTACGCCCTGAGACGCGGGTGCGAGACATGTTCGTCAAGCAAATCCTTGAGGGTCCGGGTTTCGTATTTCAACAATGTGGCGCCGGGCATACCAGTCGCGGCCGCGATCGGCGCGAGCAGCCGGCCTACCAACGGACGCTGGAACTGTTCGAGAACCGGGTCGAGCAGCTTGCGCTGGCCTGGTTGATCCTGGACACGAAACGACGGCACAAGCCGGTCCACTTCCTCGATCATCTTCTCCATGGTCTGCATCACCCGCGCCGTGCCCTCCCGCTCCTCGGGAAAGCGCGCGGAGTATATATCGTGCGAGATCGTGACGTCGGCCGGGAAGGAGATCCTGTCACCGTCGTCGAAGAAGCAGGCGTAGTCGTGGGTGTCGGGCACCATGTCCACGCGGTCGTGCAACTTGAGCCGGTGAAACACCTCGCGCGCCTGCGCCCCCAGCCGGTACGCGAGGAATATATGTCCACCGTGATCCCAGTAGAAGCCATTCTTCGAGAAACCGTGCGAATAGCCACCGATCCACTCGTTCTTCTCGGCCAGCAGTACGCGCATACCGTTCTTCGCCATGGTGGTGGCGCAGGTTAGCCCAGCAGCGCCGCTGCCGATTACTATCGCGTCGTAACGCTCACCGGACTGGGCGGGCGGGGTGGCGGAACGTGTGGATTGTGCCGTGGTCATGTTTGGAACCCTCTCCCGGCGCGGGTAGTCGGTGCGGCACTCTGACGTCCGTGTGCGGAGGGGGACGCTCGCGCCGACGGCCGGCAAGGGCTGCCGCGTGGGATGATGTGCGTGTGTGCTCCCGTTTCGTGGCACAACGAAATGTATCCGTGAGACGCGGACGCGTCAAGGCACGAGTTCCGTGATGAAATCACCGTATCCCGAACGTAACCGTGCGGCGCCTCCGCGGATTTCGGCAGGATGCCGCCCGGTGGGTGCCTGCAAACCGAGCGGCCGAGATGCGCGAATTGACGCTACTCGCGGTCCTTTTGATACTGCCATAATGTCGGCGGTAAGAACGTCGCACGCGCGACAGTACGTGCTCGCCGTGCCATCGAATATGAATGCTGGTAAGCGTTCAGCAGTCAGCCCGTCGGTTCACCGTGACGATACCCCGCCGTCCGCGTCCGCGTCCGCGCCGTCGTCACCGACCATGGCTGCGCTGGGCGCTGGGCGCTGACCGCTGACCGCTGAACGCTTACGAATGCTCTATCTGATCGCTGGGCACTTCCAGCGGAGGCGGACCATGGCGACAGCAACGCGGCGGCGAATCGCTCCCGGGCCGAACACGCGTGGTGTGGTGGGAGATCTCCCCGCCTTTCGCCGTGATCCGCTCGCGTTCTTCACGCGTGGCATGCGGGTGTACGGCGACATCGTGCGCTTCCGCGCGGGGCCGCGGATCATTCATTTGGTCACACACCCCGACCATGTGCAATGGGTGCTCCAACAGAACAACAAGAACTATCGCAAGGGTTGGAGCTTTCGGAAGGCGAAAAGCTTCATCGGTGAGGGACTGTTGACGAGCGAGGGTGAGTTTTGGCTGCGACAGCGCCGCCTCGCGCAGCCCGCGTTCCACCGCCAGCGGATCGCGGAGTTCGCGACCCTAATGACCGATACCATCGCCCGCATGCTCGAAGACTGGGATGAGCGCTGCCGCCTGGGCCGTCCGGTGAACGTCGCCGATGAGATGATGAAACTGACGCTGACGATCGTTGCGAAGGCGTTGTTCGGCGCTGATGTCAGCACCGATGCCCCGGCCGTCTCGCACGCCCTCACCGTCGCGCTGGAACATACGAACCAACGCATCAACTCGATTGTCGATGTTCCGCTCCGCGTGCCCACTCCAGCCAACCGGCGCTTCCTCAAGGCGCTCGACACGCTCGACAGCATTGTCTACCGGGTGATCGAGGAGCGACGGCGCACCGAGACAGGCGAGACCGGCGACCTGCTCTCGATGCTGCTCCACGCGGTCGATGAAGAAACCGGCGCGACGATGGACGATCGCCAGTTGCGGGACGAGGTGATGACCATCCTGCTGGCCGGCCATGAGACCACGGCCAGCTCGCTCGCCTGGACGTACTATTACCTCTCGAAGTACCCGGACATCGACCTAAAGTTGCACGAGGAAGTACGCCAGGTGATCGGGGACCGCACGCCCACCGCGGACGACTACCCGAACCTCCGGTATACCGGCATGGTCTTCTCGGAGACGCTGCGTATCACGCCGCCGATCTGGGGCACCAGCCGCGACGCCCTCGGCGACGATGAGATCGGCGGGTATCATATCCCTAAGGGGAGCGAGCTGGCCGTGATCCCGTACGTGACGCACCGCCACCCGGCCTTCTGGCATAACCCCGAGGCGTACATCCCGGAGCGCTTCACACCCGAGCAGGTGACGAAGCGCCCACGGTATGCCTACATCCCCTTCGGCGGCGGGCCGCGCATTTGCATCGGCAACAACTTCGCCCTGCTCGAGGCCCATCTCACCCTGGCGATGGTCGCGCAGAAATTCCACCTGCAGCTCGCCCCCGGTTACCAGGTGCACTACGACGCGACGGCGACGCTGCGGCCCAAGCCGGGTGTGCTGATGACGCTGCACAAGGTTTGAGTCCACGTTCACGCGGACGGAGACCAGAGCGACCCACCGGGTCGCCCCGGTCCGCGGGAATCCATGGGTGTGTGCGCCGCACCGAATCCGCCTGACCGCCGGTGGCGCGGGTCGCGTCAAACGGGGGGCGCTACGTGGTTGCGATGATGCCGCGCGCAACATGGTGGGCAAGCGCCATGATCGTCACCATCGGGTTGTTTCCCGAGGCGGAGGGAAACAAGCTGGAATCGGCCACGTAGAGATTCGCCACACCGCGCACTCGGCCCTCCACGTCGCACACCGAGCGTTTTGGATCGACGCCCATCGCGCACGTACCCATCTGGTGGGCGCTCCACAGCACGCACCGGTTGCCGCCCACCGGCCATGAACCTGCCTCCTCGGCGAAGGCGTCCATTTGGGCTCGCGTGGTGTCCGGGCGGCGGCGGAAGATGCCGCGGTGGTGCGTGTGCAGCGTGACCACGGTGTCGGCGCCGGCCGCGAGGTGGAGCCGCACCCCCTCCGTGATGCCGCGGCGCAGGTGCGCCCGCGCTTGCTTTCCCGGCTGGTACTCGATCAGGGGCCGGCCGGTGCGACTGAGCCGCACCCGGCCGCCCTCACGGTCGCGCACCAGCGGAATGAATGCCGCCGTTCGCCACGCCTGCCGCATCAGCCGGCGATGGTCCTTACTGCCGAACCACGGCATGCCTAACGCCATATTGCCCGGGTGCGCCGGCACTGCCTCGATCATGAAGCCGAAGTTTCCGTCGAGTGTGGCGAACTGGTCACTATATACCGTGTGCGGCGGCCCATCCCATGTGCCGATCCGCTCCGGGTACATGCCCAGCAGCCATGTGGTGGGATGCAAGAACAGCGATTGGCCGATTGCCGGGTGGTCGAGGCCCGAGCGCAGCAGCAGCGCCGGCGTGTGCAGCGCGCCGCCGGAGACGACGATCACCCGTGCATTCACGCGGACCGCGTGTGCCGCGCCACCGGCCGCCATCGCGGTCGCCTCGACCGCGGTGGCGCGCCCGTTCTCGAACACGATGCGGCCGGCGCGGCAGTTGGGAATGATCGTGAGGTCGTGTCCGGCCGACTGGGCATCACTCAAGAACGTGACGGCCGTGCTCTGCTTGCCGCCGTGGCGGCAGCCATGGACGCAGAAGCCACACTGCGCCGGGTCGCAGTCGCGGGCGTTACGTGGGATCGTGTCGTGGCGGTAGCCGAGGGCGGTGCAGCCGCGGGCGATCACGCTGTTGTTGGCGTTGACGATACTCTCGGACGTGCCTGCATTGAGCCGGCGGGTCACCGCGTCGAGGCTGTCGTCGTAGGAGCGGTCGCGGACGAAGCCGAGACCGTACTCCGTCGCCCATTCATCGCGAATGCGGTCGAGCGTGCGGAGTGATGTCTGCCAGTTGATCGCGGTGCCGCCGCCGAGTGTGGCGCCGGCCGCGATCACCACACCGAGGTCTTTGGTCGCGGTCATGCCGTGGTCAAGGTAGAGGTCGCGCATCGCCCACAGTTCGGTCTGGTCATAGTCGGACGCCACGCGGCCGCCGCCCGCCTCCAGCACGATCACGCGCTGGCCCGCGGCCGCCAGCTCCGCCGCGACCACCCCCCCGCCCGCGCCCGATCCGATCACGCACACGCCGGCGTCGACGGTGGTCGGTTGGTCAATGTGTGTCAGGCGAGCTTGCCCGTCGGTTCGCGCCGCCGCGTTCGGCGGCCCGGGATAGCCGATCGCCGGCCACAACGGACTCTGACCGCCGGCATCGGGCATACCGTAGTAGAGAAAGCAGGCCGAGCGCTTCAGTCCTTGAAAGCCGGTGCGAAGTTGAGGAACGGGACTGGCGGCGAGGCGGCGCAGATACGCTTCACGCGCCGTGGTCGCCATCGCCGAGAAGCGCCGAAAGACGCCGGCGATGGCGAGATTCGCCGCTGGCGTCTCCATCAGCCGCAGCAGACGGCGCATGTCGCGCAGGTCATCCGGCTCGATGCGCGCGAACAGCCCGAGGGCGTAGTCGAGGATCGGTCGGTCGCCCGCGCCGGTGCGCATCAGTGTCGGGTCATCGCCGGCTACCGGCTCGTGTCGGGCGATTAACGTCTCGAAGATCAGTGCGAGCATGCGCCGTTCGCCAGCATCGAAGGGCGCCGGCTCGGCCGCGGCAGCGGGAGCGGGTCGCGTCGCGGGTGATGTCATGCCGTGTCGCCTCCCGTGAGAACCTAACCCCCCGGCCCCCTTCCCTTGCAGGGAAGGGGGAGAACCTGTATGGGTGAGTCTAAGTATGAGCATGGAAGTTCATGCAGCAGACCGTGGCCGAAACCCTTCCGAACCGCAGGTTCAATTTGGCCGGACCGGGTTGCATGAACTTGCCGTCGTCCACTTAAATTCAAGACCTTCACCCACGAGTCATGGATCAAATCTGAACCCGCGGATTCGGGGAGAAACGGTTCATTCGCGGTGGTGGGGCCGCTCACGGGGCATGAGCAACGCCACTGATCGACCGCGTGAGCCGTGCGGGATTGTAGTCCGTTCCGGTGCACGGGGCTATTCACGTAACCCCACGGCAGGGGACGGACGCTGAGTATCGGAGCCGGGGTGAGGGTCGCCCCGGCTTATGTCGGTTTGACAGCGCGGCTGCACCGTCTCGATACTGCCCGCGGGGGGCCATGCTCACCGGCGCTCGCCCGCGCGTGGCGCCGAGACGTACGCGGCGTGGTGGTCCCGATACCAGCGAATGGAGCAAGCCCATGACGACCGCCGGTCCGCACACCGTCTTCACCACGGACCTCACGGACACCGAGCAGACCAACCTCCGTTCGGTGAGCGACGTGCTGCCGTTCTGGAACGTCCACGACGTGCCGGGTGTGCTCGTGTTCTACAACGAGGACATTACCTGGATCAACCAGGGACTGGAGGAGACGTACCACGGCAAGCAGGAGGTGGGCGAATTTCTCGGGCGAATGTTCTCGGCGTTCCCTGACCTCCACTTCGCGGTCACGCACAAGATTGCACGAGGCAACAATGTGGCGGAGCAGTGGGTGATCCACGGCACGCACCGGGGCGCATTCATGGGCATCCCCCCCACCGGCCGTCCGGTCGAGATCCAGGGCATGAGTATGGTCGAACTGCGCGACGGCAAGTTCCTGCGCGACCAATTCTACTGGGACGCCGGGTCGGTGCTGCGCCAGATGGGTTTGATGCCGCCGCTGAGCGTGGGCGAACGGCCATGGGGGAAGGCCGTGCTCTGGGCGGCGGTTCACGGCCGGCCGGTCGGAGGCGCGCTTGGTGGCCTCACGGGCGTGTGGTTGGTGCGGAAGGCATGGCGCGCGGTGCGGAGGTAGACCGCGGTGTTTCTATACCGGCAGCATCACCGTCGAGGTGCGGCTCGGCAGTCCATACTCGAAGGTGAAGAAGATCGAGTCCATATTGCCGATCTCGACCCGATCGCCGTGTTCGAGCACGGACGGCGCCGTGATACGTTTGCCGTTCAGGTGGACGCCATTGGTGCTGACGTTGTCGGTGAGGACGTACTGACCATCGACATAATCGATCCGCGCGTGTACCCGCGAAACACGGGTGTCGAACAACTGCAATTCATTGCCATCGTCGCGGCCGATGAAGAATGGCGCCGCGCGGGGCAGTACCACGACCTCGGCGCCGATCGAGCCACCCACCGGGCGCAACTGGCCGACCGGCATCCGCCACGAGCGCGTGCCGGGAGAGCCGCGCCCACCGCTGTCAGCCCGACCAGCAGGGGCGGTCGCCGCGGGCGTCATCGGTCCATGCGCGCCGCCCGCGCCAGCGGCGATCGCGGCACGGCCGTTGCCCGTGGTGGTGATCGCGGCCGCCGGCACGAGGTCAAAGCCGCCGCCCTCCTTAATTTCGGGCACGATCTTCTTCAGCCAGGCGGGCATCCACCAGTTGGAGCCGCCCATCAACCGCATGGTCGCCGGCACCATGATCACGCGCACGATCGTCGAGTCGATCAACACGCCGATAGATAACCCTAACCCGAGTTCCTTGATTGGCACCACCCGCGCGATCGCGAACGACCCATACACACCGACCAGGATCAGGCCGGCGGCAGTCACAACCCCGGCGGTGTGTTCCATCCCTGCCGCCACCGCCTCCTCGTTGTTGCCGGATTCTTGGTAGTACTCCTTGACCCGCGACAGCATGAACACCTCGTAGTCAGTGGAGAGGCTGAACAGCGTGGCGAAGATGATGACCGGCATGATCGTGGTCAGTGCCCCTAGCTCCGTGAAACCCAGGAGGTCCGCGCCAACGCCGTGTACAAAGATCAGCACGAGAATGCCGAAGGTCGCCGCGATCGACACCAGGTTCAAGAAGATCGCTTTGAGCGGCAGCGGCACTGACTGGAAGAACATCATCAGCATCACGAAGGTCATCAGCATGACGGCCGCTGCCAAGTAAGGGAACCGGCCGTAGAGCTGATCGGTGAAGTCGAGGAAGACCGCCGCATCGCCGCCGACCTTAACATCGTAAACGCGTGTCTGGCGCACATCAGGGACGATGCGCGCACGCAGGTCGCGCACCAGTTGTTTATGTTCGCCCTCATATTGACCGTGCTTCGACACGATCGTCAGGATTGCCGTGTCGTTGGCGTCATTCGTATTGACAAAGCGCGGCGTGAATGGCGCCAGCGCCGGATTTCCCAGCACCGATTCGCGGGTGACCGTCCGTACCTGGTCGGGCGCGATGCCCCCTAACACGGTTCGCAGCGAGTAGACCTCGTCCACCCGCGGATCGGCGGCGATCGACTCGTGCAGCCGGACGATCGTCTCTAGGAACGCCGGCGACCAGACTCCTCCTGGCTCGGTGGTCTCGACCACGACCTGAATCGGATTCAGCCGGTTCGAGGCGAACGCCTCGTTGAGCGCCCGCGCCCCACGCGCCGACTCGACAGCGGGAGGCAGCGCGTCCGAAGTGGCGCCGATCACGTCGAAGTCCTTGAGAGGTACCGCGGCGGCGAGGAGAATGCCGAGCGAGACGAGCAGCCATGCCCATGGCCGGCGCATCACCCGGTGACTGAGGCGATACCAGAAGCCGCCGGCGGCGGCGGAGCGCCGGCGAGGAGTAACGCGCAGCATATTGATGCGATGCCCCAGCACCGCCAGCACCGCCGGCAGCAGCGTCATGGCGGCGATGAAGGCGCCGAGGCTGACCAGCATCACGGCCAGGCTGATCGAACGCACCAGCATCAGGTTGAACAGCAGTGTGAGCAGCAGTAGTCCGAGCGCCACCGTGATCGCGGAGTAGGCGACCGAGCGACCGGCGGTGGCCATGGTCACGGCGACCGCCTGCTCGGGGTCGCGGCCGCTGTCAAGCTCGTCGCGGAACCGTCCTACCATCATCAGTGAGAAATCGGTGCCCAGTCCGAGACCCATCATCGACGCGGTGTTAAGCGCGAAGATCGAAATGTCGGTGACGAAGCTGAGCAGGTACATCGCCGCGAGTGCCGTCACGACACTACACAGGCCGAGCATGAGCGGCAGCGCCGCCGCGATCAGCGTACGAAATACCACCAGCAGCAGGATCATGACCAGCGGGATCGTGATCATCTCGGCGCGGCGTAGGTCGTGTTCGCTCGTCTCTTGGAGGTCGGCGTTCACCGCCGGAGCGCCGGTGATGTAATGCTCGAGCGACACGCCCCCCAGCGCCGCACGCAGATCCGGAACGATCTTGGGTAACTCGCCCTCTTCGCCGTCGAGTGTCACGATCGAGATCGCCGTCTGACGGTCCGGTGCGACCAGAAATGGGTTGCCGCCCGCGAAGAAGCTGTCTACCCCGCGTACGTTGGGCACACCGCGCAGCCGTTCATCGGCGGCGCTGACCTCGGCGCCGAACGCCGGGTCATCAACGGTCAGCGTGGGTGAGCGGAAGTACGCGACGACGTTATTCTCGGTAGCGGCGTTGAACTCGCGGTCGAGCACACGCGCGGCACGCGTGGACTCCGCGTTCGGCGCGAAGAAGCCGCCCGCCTTCAGTACTTCCGAGGTGCGGGGCGCGAGCAGCCCGCCAGCACATACCACGATCAGCAGCCATACGCCGATCACGACCCACCGCCAGCGGACCATTGCCAGGCCAAGCCGCGCGAATGGGTCGTTCATGGGACGCGATACCTCGTGACGCGACCCGTGGGTCGCGCTCAGTCGCCTCCGGCCGGCCGCGCGGCGGGGCGGCTGGTGGGCCGCGTGTCGCCCTCGTCGATCTCCGGCACCAGCCGGTCGAGCGCCTTCGGCATCCACCAGTTCCAGGCGCCCATCAGCTTCATGCTGGCCGGCACGAGCACCACCCGTACCAGCGTGGTGTCGATCAGTACCGCCACCGCCAGTCCAAAGCCCAGCTCCTTTATCACGAGCACGCCGGTGAGCGCGAACGAGCCGAACACGGCGATCATGATCAGTCCGGCGGCGGTGATGATGCCGGCGGTATGCTCCAGCCCCAGGGCGACCGATTCCTCGTTCGACTTGCCCTGGAGGTAGTACTCGCGCACGCGGGTCAGCAAGAACACCTCGTAGTCAGTGGACAGCCCGAACAGAATCGAGAACAGCAGCACCGGCGTGTAGCTGATCAGCGCGCCAAGCGACTCGAATCCGAGCAACGAGTCGCCGTACCCGTATTGAAAGATGAGCACGAGGATGCCGTAGCTAGCGAGGATCGAGACGATATTCAGCAAGATCGCCTTGATCGGCAGAATCAGCGAATGGAAGAACAACATCAGGATCACGAACGTGACAAGCAGGCTGAGGCTCAGCAGCAGCGGGAACGGATCGTACACCACCTTGTCGAAGTCGTAATGCTGCGCGCTCGACCCACCCACCAGCACGCGCGTGCTCGCCAGGCCAGGCGCCCATACGGTCGCGCTCTCGCGCAGCTCCTTCATCAGCCCGACCGTTTCTTTGTCGGTGTCGGTCTTGCGCGTGTAGACGAGCATCGCCGTCGTCGTGTTCTCACCCTCGAGGTTGGCGAGGCGCACGGCGATGCGGCGCCAGTCGGGCTTATTGTTCAGACTCGCCTGAGAGAGCGACCGCGCGAATTCGGGCGACGGGTTGGGCACCAGCGACATCAGCGACTGCACGCGGCGGACGCGCGGGTCGCCCTGCATCCGCGTATGCAACTCGTAGACGCCTTGCATCACCTCCGGCTGCCACAAGCCGCCGGGGGCGCCTGCCTGTACCACCACGATGATTGGCGTGATCTCGCTGGGGCCGAACTCACGCTCCATCAGGTCGGCGGCGCGACGTGACTCGCTCGACTGGGGCAGCACCCGTACCGTGGCGCCGGTGCGCTCCAGTTGCAGCACGGGCAGCGCCAGCACGCCCAGGATGAGCAGCGCGATCGCGATGCTCGTCCACGGCCGCGCCATCACGGCGTACGCCCACCGCCGCCAGGCACCTTCGCGCCGGCGGTTGAGTCCGGGAATGAACCGGCGCATGTTCAGACTGTTCAGTCGCCGGTTGAGCAGCGCCAGGATCGCGGGCAACAGCAGCAGCGCCGCGAGCACGGCCACCGCCGCCACCACGACGATTGACAGCGCGATCGAGCGAATTATCATCACCGGGAACAGGGTCAGCACCGACATCGTCAGCATCAAGGTGATGCCGGAGAAGGTGATCGAGCGCCCCGCCGTTTGCATGGTGCGGTCAAGCGCCTCCTCGACCGATGAGTGCTCCATCTCCTCCCGGAAGCGGCTGACCATCATCAACGAGAAGTCGATCGCGAGTCCGAGGCCGATCATCGAGGCGGTGTTGAGCGCGAAGATCGAGAGGTCGGTGAATTGTGAGATCACATACAGCACCGCCAGCGACACCACAACGCACACCACGCCGAGGACGATCGGCACAAACGCCGCGACCAGCGAGCCGAACACCAAGACCAGCAGCACGAACACGATCGGGAACGTGATGCTCTCGACCCGCGCCAGATCCTCCGCGCTCGCCTTTTGGGTGTCGTAGAAGGTCGCCGGCTGGCCGATGAGCGACACCTCGACATCGTTCGAGCGGATCTGGTCGCGCAGGCGTGGAGTCGCCTCCTCCATCTCCTGCTCGGTGCCTTTGAGCGTGATCTGGCAATAGGTGGTGTGGTTGTTGGGACTGACCCAATCGGGGATGCCGACGTCGTAAAAGCACTCGACCTTGCTCACGTTGGGATCGGTGGATAGGTTTGTCCGTGCCCGCTGTACCGCGTCGTAAAACGGTTTGTCGGTGACAAACAGCGTCTCGGAGTGGAACACCGCGAGATTGACCTTGTCGGTAGAAAAGTCAAGGTCGCGGGCGATGATCTCGGAACTGGTGTTGAACTCCGTGCCGGGGATGCTAAAGCCGCCCACTTTGAGCGAATGTTCGGCGCCGCGCGCCCCCACCGCCGAGATCGCGAGCACCACGAGCCACACACCGACAAACCACCAACGGTAGCGGCTGGCCGCCCGCGCGAGAAACGAGTAAAGGGTACTCATGCGGCGCCTCGCTTCGTGTATCCGTCGTCGCCGCGCCGTGGCGCGGGGACTTGCATCGCCGGCCGGTCAGGCAATTCGTTGGGCAGGAGCACCCACCGGGACGGGCGACCCACCGGGTCGCCCCTACACATATGTTCGTCACGCGCGACAATGGCCGCGGTCCGGCGGAATCATCCCTCGCCCGCGCGCATCTTCCGAGTGGTGTCGCGGGTGCGGGTCATTGCCGTGCGGGTGATCTGTTGCTCAACCTCGGCGGCATGGCCAAGATACCGCGTGTAGGCGTCCTTCGTCAGCCGCAATAGGGTCATTGGGGTCGCGGCCACGACATCGGCGATGCGCTCCTCGCCGGTGAGGAGCGCGATTTCCCCGAAGTAGTCACCGGCGCCGAGCGTCGCGACCGTCTGCAAGCGTCCCGCCACCCGGCCGATCTGGACGTGCGCCTCGCCACTCTCGATCAGATAGAGATCCTCGCCGGTTTCACCCTGGCGAATGACCGTCTCACCCCCGGCTAGCTCGACTCGCTCCATGAAGGTGCCGAGCACCGTGGCCTCGGCGATCGACAGTCCCTCGAACAGATTGATGGTACGCAGCCGGTCGGCCGCGTCGAGCAACT
>JBBQJF010000115.1:0-13419 GCA_038325665.1 Dehalococcoidia bacterium
AGAGAGGGTGACCGCGATGAAGAGCCTGACCGAACGCCTGAACGATCTCTTTGGGCCGCGGCGGACGGAGCACGATTGGTGCGACACGACCCGCCTGGCGAACCCCTGGTCGGTCCTGCTGGGTGGGGCGCGACAACCGGACAACTCGGGGGACGATGCGCCGGGTGACCCGGCCGAACGGAGTGAAAATCGCCGCGCGGGCGGGACGCTGCCGGTGACGGATCTTCGAGACATTTCGGGTCCGGGCGTGGACCAGGGAGGCGCGGCATGACCATGACTTCACGCACGGGTGGACGGCCTGACAGCCCAGCCCTTCGGGTGATTGTCGCGGACGGCGATCAGCCGTACCGGGAGCAACTGGTCGCCGGGCTGACCGCCTCGGGAGTGATGGAGGTGACGGCCACCGCCGCGCATAGCTCCGATGTGGTGATCGATGCCTGGCGGCAGCGGCCTGATGTGGTGCTGCTCGACCTGAAGCTCGACGGCATGTCTGCCGCTGAGACCACGCGCCACATCATGCGTGTCGCCCCCGGAACCACCGTCTGTCTGCTGGCCACCTCCGAGTCCGAACCCGGCATCGCGCTCGCGCTCGACGCGGGCGCGCGTGAGTGCCTGGTGAAATCATCGTCACCGGAGCAGATCGCGAACGCCGTGCGTAAGGCGGCGGGTACGCCGCTTTAGGTGGGTACGCCGCCCACGGCGCATTGTGGGGCCGCGTGCTCCATGCAGGGCGACCGTCGATCGGGTGGCGGGCATCGAGGCGCAACGATGGACACGACACGAGATCAAGATGCCGAGGGCGGCGTCCGCGTATCGCCCCCGAAGCTCGGGCCGCTGCCGCCCCTTACCCCCGAGGAGCAGCGTCGCTGGTTCGAGGTGCTGGAGATGCTGGACCAACGGAGAGCTGAAATGCTCGCCGCGCGGGGCGGGGTGCTGTTCCCGAACGCGTGGGAGGAGTTCCCCGACCCGGGCGAAGAGATTTATGATGAAGCGCCCGAAGAATCGCACGATGGTGAACCTGCTTGAATGTCGCCATCGATGCCAGCCTGGTTGTGAAACTGCTGTATGGCGAGGATCACAGCGATTCCGTGAGAGCGCTCGTCGCGGAAGCGGTCGAGTTACAATGGCGGATCTCGGCGCCGGCGATCATGCGGGCCGGTGTCACCAATGTGATTCGAGGACGAATGCGCCGTCGCCGCCTGTTGTTAGCGGATGGGCTGCGCGAACTTCGTGACATGCTGCAGCTCCCCATCGAGATCGTGGATAACGCCGACCTCTACCCCGAGGCGCTCCGGCTTGCCCAATCGTTCAGCTTGAGCACCTATGATGCGCTCTACGTCGCCCTCGCTCACTCGCTCCAGTGCGATCTGTGGACGAGTGACGAGAAGCTACTGCGCGCCACCACGAACCGTCTGCCGCTGGTGCGCTGGATCGGCGACTACGCCACGCTCCGATAGCCGAGCTTGCTCGCCGGTGGGCGTTGTCGCGCGATTGCTCAGCCCTCGGGACGGCGCCACTCGGGGGCGCGGACTTGCGCCGGCTCATTCGTCTCGGGCGGTAACGGCTCTCCGGTCAGGGGAGAGGGCGCCGGATCAACCGGTGGCACGGGAGCGACCGTCGTGGTGGTCGGTGCGGCCGGCGGCGCCCACTGTGCCGCCGCCGGGCCGGCCGGAGCCAGCGCACCTGATGTCGTACGGGCGGCGACCCGCGTCTGGGGGCGCCATTCGGTCAGCCGCCACAGGCCGAGGAACAACGTCAGGATCAGACCGACAAAGGCAACGACGAACTGTAGGAACCGGCTGGCGAAATCCAACGGCTCCGGCGCGCCCGCGCCGATCAGCGCCAGCAGCGAATTTCCTTCAGGGGCAACCTTGGGCACGGACCGATTGATCATCGCGAACGCATAGATGAACAGCATCAGACCGCCGAGCACGAATCCCCATCTCAGGTAGTTGACCACGGCCGGCAAACCCAGCCCGATTAACACCACGAGGATGCCGAGGCCGGTGGCGGCGAGGAAGACGTTGCGCTGATATTTGGGGAAGCTGTTGCGATACTGCAGCGCATCACCGAAGAACTGGTCGATCTGATTCGAGAGTGCGTTCTGACCACGGCCATTGGTCTCGTCTCCTCCCCCGGCAGAGAGTTGACGAAAGGTCACGCCAGGGTCGCCAGGCGGCTTGGGGCCTGGCGTCACCATCGCGATGCCGAAGATCACGCTGAAAGCCACCAGCACCCCAAAGACCGGACCGAACGCCACGCGGATCCAGGTCGTGCTCATCCCCACCTCCCATGCGGCGCTCAAAAACACGGCGAGGAACGCGTACGCGTTCCTCGCCCGGAGCCGCCCCATTCCCCTTGTGTCATCATGTCCCGCCCTCGTGGGGCGCTGCCGCCAGTATACCCCCCGCTCACAACAACGGGCATCTCCTCGTCCGCCGGAGGACGGGCCGCGCCTGCTGCCCGCGTGCGTTCACGGCTGCCGGTGCGTGTGTCCGATATTCCTGGTCGCGCGTCAGTCACTCCATCGCGCTGGCCACGCCGTAGGCGTCGAGTAAATTCACGGCATCGTTCACGTCGTGCGCCATCACGATCAGGTCGTGCGTCTCTCCCCGCCGGTCCTTGACGTGGCAGCGGAACAACCCTTCGGCGTGGAAGCCGAGCTTCTGGAAGACGCTGATCGCGCCACGCTGGTCGGGTGTCATCTCGGCGACGATCTTCTCGATGCCGCGATCGAGCGCCTCTAAGAAGATTGCCTGGACCAGCGCGCTGCCGAGTCCCAGCGTGCGATGCTCGGCATCGATCACGACACGGATCTCGCCGACATGCGCGGTCCACGGTACCCGGCTGCGGTGAATACTCGCCTCGCCGACCACGCGCCCATCCGCCTCGGCCATCAAGGTGAACGTATGACCGGCGGCGACATCGACCGCCCAGCTCTCGATCACGTCACGGTCGGTGACATCGCGCCGCAAGAACAGCAGGTCATCAGCGGGGATGCCGAGGAAGAATTGGTGGAGGGCGTCCGCATCCTCGTACACCATCGGCCGGACCTGCACCGAGCGGCGTCCACGCAGCTTGAGCGCGCGGGGGTACGGCGTGTCGCTCGCGGTCGTGGGCTTGGCGCGCGCTGTCATGCATCACCTCCTGCCGTTTTGGCGGGCGCCGAGCGGGCGGCGAGCCAGCCGGCCACACTGGGCCATAATCCCTTTACGGCCGAGCGGCCGGCGACGATGCCGACGTGGCCGCCCTCCAGCACGATCTGCTGTTTGTCCGCGCTGCCGACCATGGTCACCAGCGCCTCGGCGGAGGCGCGCGGCACAATGTGATCGCGCGCCCCGATCACATGAAGGAAGGGACGCGTGATCGCACCGAGGCGGACAGGCTTGCCGCCCAATTCCAGTTGGTCCTTGATCAACTTGTTCTCCCACTGGAGGTCCTTGACAACCTGGCGGAAGCATTCTCCGGGGAAGGGAATGTGATCGTTGGTCCACTTGTTAAAGGCGCGGTACTGCTCGACGTACCGGTCGTTGAGGATATTCTGCCATAGCGAGATGTAGCGCACTGGCGAGTAGCGAGATGCCGGCTTCAGCAGTGAGAACGACTCACGCAACATCTCGGCCGGCACATTGCCCACCCGGTCGACCAGCGCGTCCACATCGAAGTAACGCTGATCAGTCCAGGTGCTGAACAGGCCCATCTCCGAAAAGTCCACCGGAGTCGTCAGGCAGGCTACCGCGTCGATCGGGGCGCGCGGGTGCAGCGCCGCATAGAGCGTCGTCAGCAGTCCGCCCATGCAGTAGCCGAGCATCAGCACACGGCCGGACGGCGATGACCGCGCGATGCGCTTGACGGCCGCCGGGATCAGCGTCTGGACATAGTCTTCGAGCCGCAGGTTTCGGTCGTCGTCGGTCGGGGTGCCCCAGTCGAGCAGGTACACGTCGAATCCTTGCGTGAGCATGAATTCGACAAAGCTGCCACCGGGATACAGGTCGAGGATGTAGGGCTTCGAGATTAGCGAATGCACGAGCAGCAGCGGCGACGCGACGGTCTGCTCGGTGACCGGGCGGTAGCGGTAGAGCCGTGTGCGTCCGCGTCGCCACACCTCGGTCTTGCGCGTCTGTCCGACTTTGGCGTCGTCGTCGCCCGAGACCACGACGTCAAGCGCCTTCTGCGTGCGTAGGAACATCTCCTGCATTCCATCCGCGTACCACCGTGTGGGGTCGGGCTGTCGAGGAGGGCTGTTAACCATCACTGCCTCCGTGATCTGATCGCCGCGCCGAGCCTCTGCGAACATCCCGCGTCCGGTACACTGTCGCTGTCGCCCATAATAACCGCGGATGGCCGCGGTGTGCGCGTCAGGTGGGAGTATCCGTGGCAGGTGATGCGATTAGACCGGGGTTTCCCCAGTTTGACCCGCAGGGCTTCATCTCGATGATGACCCGCGCCTTTCAGGGGCCGGAGCAGGCAACGCGGGTCTATCGGGAGCTAATGGGGTTAGAAGGCGGCTCGCGCGAGCGGGCAGTCGATTTCATGGCGCAACTCGCCCGCGGCGCCGGTATGGACGCCGCGCCGATGTTCGAGGGGGTGCTGCGCTTCCATCCCAGCTCGACGGCGCGGGTGGCGGCCGCCGCGTATCTTGCCGAGCAGGGACGCGAGGAGACGGTGGTCGAGGTGCTCGAATCGCTCCAGCCGCCGCTCCTGACGATGACGCTGCTCACCGGGCTGCTCGATGTGCTCGCCACACGGCCGCTGACGCCGGAACGCATTGAACGGCTCCTGACGTTTGCCGCCCGCTTCGCCGACAACGAGCACTACACCACCCTCTATCTCGGCGATTTCAGCGGTCGCGATGTCAAGCGTGCCGTCCGTCACGCCGTCGCCGAGGGGCTGTTGCGGCGTGAGGCGCCCGCCGCCGCCGATTGGCCGCGCGACTGACGAGTGATAGATGCACGGGCAGGCGACCAATTCGGGTCTGCAAAACCATGATCACATTCACGCGGAACGAGACGAGGGCGGACCACCGGGTCGCCCCCACGCGCGATGACTTCACGACTCGGCCGGCGCCCCGCGCGTCACCCGCCCGCCGCCGCCACCGCCTCGGCCAGTATGGGGTCGTTGGTGGCCTCCGCGACCAACGTGTGCATGAGGGAACGCAGGGTGAGGATCTCGGCGCGGGCGCGGCGGGCGGCGTCGCGCTTCACCATCCCGCGACTGGCGAGCATGTCGATGTAGGCCGGGAGCAGCGTGAAGAGCGCGCCTGATTTGACGTGCTGGCTGCTGAAGAACGACATCAGTCCGGCCAGCCGCGCCTCGGCCGAGCGTTTTTGCGGGAGCAGAAGTAGCCGGCCCTTGCGGTCCACCGGCTGTTCGAGCAGGTAGCGCAGCAATGTATCGCGGGCGACCTCGGTGCGGGCGAGCGGGATGCCGTGGTCACGCCGCAGAGCGCCGGCCAATTCGAGCGTGAGGATTAGCAAATTCTCCTTCAGCCCTTGATTGGGGTCGTCACGATCGTGGTCGTCTGCTTCCGCGTACTTACTGCCGAGGATGCCGTCGTCGTCGTCTTCTTCCGCGGTGTCGTCGCTTTCGAACGCGAGACGCGAGCGCTCGATCGTCTCGGCCATCGCGACGGGATCGTAATCGGTGTCGTACTCGATGTCTTTGAGACTTTCGAGGTCCTTGAGGCTCGCGGGGTCGTTCCAGTCCGGATCGTCGCGCTCGTCGTCATCGTCGTCATCGACGGCCACGCGCACGAAGTCGTCCGGCTGCCAGTCGCGGGTCACCGCGCCGGAGAGCGCATCGATCGATTGTTGGAGGCGCGGCTCATCGAACATGCCCAGTGGTTCCAGCGCGGCGCGGAGGGCCGGGTCGTCGATCCGGGGCGCGCCGCCGTGGTCGAGGTGGTGGAAGATCGTGAGCATCGTCAACGTTGTCGCGAATTCGGCGACCCCGTGCGGCATGATCTCAGTCGAGGCGGCGATCACCGGCCATTCGTGTGTGAGCATCGCGATCAGCGGCTCGACATGGCCGTGGAACATCAGCACGTCGATGATCCGCAGCACTTCATCGGGGTTCTTCTCGACGACGCCCTCCAGTTGCGTCACCAGCGCGGGGACGCGCTCGTGGTCCAGTTCGGCGAGCGCATCCTCGATCAGCCACGACACGTACCATGCCCGCTCCTCGGCGTACAGCTCGGGCACGCGCTCCCGCGCGAATTCCACCACCTCCCGGAATGTTCCTCGCGTACCGGCGGCGACGGCGGCGGGGTGAATCTCGGCAAGCATTTCAAACAGCGAGTCCACCTCAATATCCCCGGACTCGACATCCGAGCGGAAGATCGAGACCTTGCCCTCGAGGTCCGCATTCGCGAATTGGTCCCACGCTTCACGTTGCGCCTCTTGTTCCGGTGACAGGTCGGGCGGGGACACGGCCGGTGGCAACATCGGCAACGAATAGGGCGCGCCGGGACGGGGCGGCGCGGACAGCGGGTTCTCGCGCCCCGGCGAGGACATGTCCGGGCCGGCGCGGTCAAGCCGCGCCATCGCGCCGGCTGCCTCGGCGCGCAACGTGTCGCTCTCGCGCGCCTCGTCCTCGATCAGGTGGCACTTCTTGTATTTCTTGCCGCTGCCGCAATGGCAGGGGTCGTTGCGGCCGGGCTTGAGGCTCATGCGCGCCATCCTTCAGGGCTGCATCCACGCCGGACTTCTGCTATACCAGACTATGTGATTACCGCCGTAACGCCCTCGACCGAGATCCGCCCCGGCATCGACCCGGACACCTTGCGCCGGTTGTTGCCGCCATATTCTGTCATCCTCCACAACGACGATGTGAATGAGATGGCCCACGTTGTTACCTCGATCGTCATGTGTGTGCCGGAGGTCGGTTGGGACCAAGCCGTGGAGATCATGGCCGAGGCCCACCTCAACGGCAAGGCGCTCGTGATCACCTGCCCCCTCGAGCGCGCCGAACTCTACCGCGACCGCCTCGAAAGCCGCGGCCTGACCGCGACCATCGAGAAGGCGCGATGAAGGTCATAGGGCATAGGTCACGGGAAGGACGAGGTCGCGTCGCCCCCTGTGCCCTATCCCCCTTGGTTGGGTAGCACGGGCGCGAAGCCCATCATGCCGCGCAGCAGATTGACCTCACCGCGGTGGCCGTTGAGATGGGTGATCAGGTGGAGCGTAATCGCTTGGCCCACCGATTCGGTGCGCTGGCCGACGGTGATCTCGCGTTCGAGTTCACTGTCGGACACGCTGTCGAGCAGCGCGTCGGTATGGCCAGCGACGGCCTTGACGTACTGCGCGAAGGCGTCGAGATCGGTGACGCGGATCGACTTGGCGTCCTCGGTTGACTGGCCGGTGCCGAAGCCCTTGGCCGGCAGGCCGGTACGGTCGGCCCAACCGCCCGACTCCCACTCCTGCTTCTCGCCGCGGATCATCTGTTGCACGATGAGATCCTCGACACGGGCGCCGTGCCACATGATCCAGGCAATCGAGTGGCTTTCGCCCTCGGGTACAAAGTGCAACTGGTCCGGTGTCAGTCCCTCCCCCGCCGTTCGCAGCGAGCCGTGAATGAAGTTGAGACTCTGCTTCATGTAGTGGGTCGCGCTCATGTCCGCCCTCCGATGTGCATAATGCCCGCGCCCGACGCGGCGGACACCATTTCACCACAATGGCGGGGAGGACACAAAGAGATGACCGAACCTCGGCCTGACCCCGCCTCCGGTCCGGCGGTGAGTGGCAACAACTCCATTGGTTGGGCGTGGTGTTGATCCACGGCCGCGCCGCACGGTCGCGGTTCAGGCCGTGGATTCGAGGTGGCGGGCGGTTTCGGCGGCCCATGAGCGGAGGGGGATGCGGGCGATGTAGTACATCGCTTCGCGGGCGAGGCGGTTATGGGTGGCGCCGTCGCGCAGGGCGCCGCTGCCGCCGGCGCTCATCGCCAGGGCAGCCGCTTGGGTGACGACCGCGGCGGTGCGGTGGTAGCGGGTCCAGAACGCGGGTTGATCGATCTCCTCGAAGGTGCGCCCGAGCAGCCATTCGCGCATCGCGGCTTCCGCTGCCTCGGCCTGGCGCTCGACCCGCGCGAGGTTGTCGCGTACGGCCTCGTCCAGGTTTCGTACGTCGCGGCAGAGACCGAGCGCGGCGCGGGTGAGGCCGGCGTAAAAGCCGGAGTCGCGGGGCGATTTGTTGGCGGTGAAGACGGCGCCGTGCGCGGTGCGGTCGCGCGGCGCGTTGAGCATCGACTCCGTCACCTCGACGTGCTCGAACGACACCGTGGCGGTCATGCCGCTGGTGACGACGTTGAGGCCATACGGCTCGCCGATCACGAGCGACGCGGCCGGCACGATGCTGAGAATAACGCCGCCGCGCTCACGGTCCTCGGCGCCGATCAGCGCATCGGTCATGAGCGTCGCGCCCGTCACCCACGGGGCGGCGCCGCTGATGAAGGCTCGGTCCCCCTGCCAGTGGGCGAGCACCGCGCCCGTGCCTTTGGCCGTGTGGCCGACGCCGATCCCGAACAGCCGCTCTCCGCGGGCGGCGCCGGGTAGGACAGTGCGCGTATCGCCGGCGCCCCATGTGGCGATCATCGCCGTCGCGGCCAGGTGCTGCCCCCAGATCAGCCCGGTGGCCCCGCATCCCGCGCCGATGGCGATCGCCACGTCGAATAACTCGACCGGCGACAGATCGAGTCCGCCGTCCGCCTCCGGCACGAGCGGCCCGAACAGCCCACGGGCGCGCAACGCCGCCAGGCCCTCGACCGGCGCCCGGCGCGTGCGGTCCACATCATCGGCGTGGCGACGCAGTTCGTCCGTGAGTCCCGGCAGGTCGAGGGCCTGCACCACCGATCGCTCGCGGGCCTGTGTCACAACGGCTCTCCCGTGCGCGTGCGCGCCTCTCCCATTCATTGTGCCCCCGCGAGCGCGGATATGCACGAACGCGCCACTACCCACCCGCGACACGTCGCCGTGTGCCCTATGCTATCGACGGCTACTCGTCACGGCGCTATCGCGTGGATGCGCGTGCCGATCCCCGGGGTACTGCTGATGTACGTGGAGCCGCCGATCGCCGATCCGTTCTCGCATCGACTGGAGGCCGAGGTGCCCAGCGACGTGCTGATTTGGATCAAATCACAGCTCGAATCTGGGGCCAGTCGGATTGTGGAGGCAGGATGCTCCTTCGAAGCACCAGGGCGCGGCCCCGGCGCCGGGGTCAGGCGGGAGGGGAGGACGGGGCGGCGGCGACCATGCGCGGGGAGGAACCCGCGGGTCGGGGGCCGGCGCCGGTGAGGTAGGCGAGCAGGTCGCGCATCTCGGCGAGCATCGCCTCGGCCTCGGCATCGGGGGCGCCGCCCGCGAGGGTGCGGACAGCGGCGTGGTCGGCGAGGCAGCGGGCCAGCTCGGGCAGGGCGCCGGCGCCGCGGGCGGCCTCGGTCGCGGCGCCCAGCTGCGCCTCGGCCTCGGCGTAGCGGCCGGTGCGGCCGAGGGCGGAGCCGAGCTTGCGTTGCGCCCGCCACACCAGCACCGCGGGACCGGTCCGCTCAGCGGCGGCGTGCGCCATGCGTGCGCTGGTGACGGCCATCTCGCCCTGGCCCTCGTCGAGCGCCAGTTCGGCCAGACCGATGCGCGCCATGGTCGTCGCCTCGTCCTCGCGGCCGTGGGCGGCGATCAGCATCTCGCGCAGGTGGCCGCGCGCCGCGTCCCGATCACCGCGACGGCGGGAGATTGTTGCCAGCCCCAGGCGGGCGAGAGCCGTGAGGTCGGCGATACCGTGCCGCTGGCCGCCCTCGAGCGCGGCCTGTAAGTCCCGCTCCGGTGTCTCGCCGCGCTCGACCGCCAGCAGCGCCATCTCCAGCGCCGCGCGTCCTGCTGTCTCCGGGTCGTCGCTGCCGGCGCGCTCCAGCATCATGCGGGCGCCCGGCCAATCGCCCAGGATGCGCAGCACCCGACCGAGGTGGAGTTGCGCCCGCGCGGCAACCACGGGCTCGTCGGCCATCTTTGCCTGATCGACCGCCTCGCGTAGGCGTTCGGCCGCCTTCGCCAGCGCCCCAACGTGCTCATCGATCGCCGCGAGGCTGATCAGCACGCCGCCGGTACCGGCATGGTCGCCGAGGCGGCGGCGCAGCGCCAGACCCTCGTTCAGGTGCCCGCCGGCGAGGTCGTGATGCCGGCGCGACACCTCCGCCGCGGCGAGCTTCTCTAGCGCCTCGGCGGCACAGGGCAGGTTGCCGGACTCGCGCGCCTGAGCAAGGGCCTCGTCGTAGCGGTTGGCGGCGCCCTCCGCATCCCCCCGTCGTAGAAGCACGTCGCCCAGCAGCATGATCGCATCGGCGCGGTCGGCGGCGGGGAGATCGGCCTTCAGCGCGCTCTCGGCGGCCTCCTGCGCCAGCTCGTCGTCGCCGCGCTGCAAGTGCGTGGCCGCACGCGCGACCCGCAGCCGGGCGCGCTCGGCCTTCCACGCGGACGGCTCATCGGTGTGCTCATCGCCGAGCGACAGCGCGGCGCGGGTGAAGGCGGCGAGCGCGGCGTTGTACTGACCGTCGCGCTCCAGCGCCTGGCCAATGCGGCGGTCGATCTCGGCGCGGTGCAGTGGCTCACGCGCCAGCTCTGCCGCGGTGCTGAAGTGGCGAAGCGCACTGGGACGCCCGGCGATGAAGGCGATCTCGCCCAGGCCCTGCTCGGCGGCGCGGCGCATGTCCACGTCCTCGGCCCGCTCGCCGAAGCCGCGGGCGCGGCGATACAGCAGCCGCGCCTCCTCCAGAGCCAGAGCGCGCCGGGCCTCATCGGCGGCGCGGAGCGCCCAGGCGCCTGCCTCCGCCCACGCCTCGGCCCGCTCGAAGTGGTGGGCGAGGATTGCCGCGATCTCGGGGGCGGCGTGCGGGCCGGTCATCCGTCGCTCATACCACTCGGCCACGCGCCGGTGATAGTCACGGCGGTGACGGTGCAGCAGCGACGAGTAGGCCGCCTCCTGCATCAGCCCGTTGCGGAAGCGGAAGTCGGCTCCTCCCGGCCCGGACACCCGTTCGAGGAAGCCGGCCTGTTCGAGGCCGGTCACCAGCGGCGGGGTGCCGGCGCCGACGCCGCTGATCTCACCCAACAACACCGTCGGGAAGGTGCGGCCGATCACGGCGGCGATCTGGATCAGGCGCTTGTTAGTCTCCGGCAGCCGGTCGATGCGGTCAAGCAGCAGCCCTTGGAGCGAATCGGGCAGCACCACGGCGTCCTGTTCCTGCGACAGGTGCCAGGCGTCGTCCTCATGACGGAGCACGCCCTGGTCGATCAGGGAGCGCAGCACCTCCTCAAGAAAGAAGGGGTTGCCCTCGGCATAGTTCACCAGCAGGCGGCGCACCTCGGCGAGGCCGGGGTCCGGCCCGATCAGCGCTTCGGCGAGCGCGCCGCTCTCGCTGGGCGTCAGTGGTTGTAGCTCGATGTTCGTGCGGAAGGGTGGTGAGGCGTGGGCGAGCGCCTCCTCGATTGGCACGCGCACCTCGGCTTCATTGCGGAACGCGGTCACGACCAGCAGTGGCAGATGGGACGTGCTCTCCAGCACGAATTCGAGCAGCTTGAGCGAGGCGCTGTCGGCCCAGTGCAGGTCATCGAGCACCAGCACCAGCGGCGCGCGTGCCGCCGACGCCTCGATCAGCTCACGCACGGCGACGAACAACTGACGGCGCATGGTGCCATCGTCGAGGCCGCCCAGGCGCTGGCGTTCATCGGCGCTGAGGTCGAGACGCAGCAGATGGGCGAGGAAGGCCGAGGCGTCACGCGCCTCGGCGACCGATATCATGCTGGTCATGCCGGACAACCGGGTGGTGACCGTGCGGCGTGTGTTCTGGGCGGTCCGCGCGTCGGTGCCGAGCAACCGGCGCACCAGCTCGACCCACACGGACAGCGCCCCGCCGAGGCCGAGGCTGGTGCATGCCGCCTCGACCCATGTCACGCCCTGGGCTTCAGCGGCGGTGCGGGCCTCGGCGAGCAGGCGGCTCTTGCCGGCGCCGGCCGGGCCGGTGATCGTGACAAAACCGCCCGATGCCCCGCGCCGGGCGCGCGCCGCCGCCTCGTCGAGGGCCGCGAGTTCCTTTTCGCGGCCGACCAATCGGGCGCGCAGGCCGGGAACGCCGCGGCGGGACTCACGGCGGGCGCGGCGGCCGAGCAGCTCATAAATCAGCACCGGCTCGGCTTTGCCCTTCACCCGCACCGGGTCGAGCGCCCGAAAGCCGAAGGCGTGGCGGGTGAGCTTGTAGGTACTCTCCGAGACAATCGTCTGGCCCGGCTCGGCCACACCGGCGAGACGGGCGGCGAGGTTGACGGCATCACCGAGCACGTCGTAGTCGGAGCGGTTGGCGTCGCCGACGCGGCCGGCGATCACCAGCCCGGTGTTGAGGCCGACGTGCAGCTCGCACGGCTTGGGCAGCCGCCCGGCGCGGCGTAAGTTGACCGCGCGCAGACCCTCGCGCATCTCGAGCGCGGTCGCCAAGGAGCGCTCAGGGTCATCCTCGTGGGTGCGGGGCGCACCGAACACGGCCATGATCTCATCGCCGATGTACTTGTTGACGGTGCCGCCGTAGCGATGCACGCAGCCGGCCAGCTCTTGGAGGAAGTCGTTGATGATCTCGTGGACTTCCTCGGGGTCGAGCCGCTCGGACATGGCGGTGAAGCCGGACATATCGGCGAACAGCACGGTGGCGACGCGCCGCTCCGACTCACCCGAGGGTCCGCCGCCGAGGGCAGCGCCGCACGACCGGCAAAACCGGTTGTGCGGGGGATTGGCGATGCCACACATCGGACAAATCATGGTCGCTCATCAATGTCGCGCGCCGCGCCGGCGCCCACTCGACACACGGCGTCTACCGTGGTAGGGCGCCGGTCGTAATCCGGCGGTTGTTGCGGCGTATGCGTTCATCTGTTAGCCACCGGCTCTGAGTCCCGTCCCATGCCGTCGCCCGCGCATGCGCGCGGCGGCACGGGACGGGGCGGCCGGCGTGGAGTCGGGAGTGAGCGGACTGACGGCTGAACGCGTACGTTGTGGCGGACGCGGCCACACGTACAGGGATGGGTGACGTTGTGCGCGGCGGCGATGCGACGTCCGCGGCGGCGCTGACCGCGGATCGTGAAGGTATGGATGAGCATCCCGGTGAGCCGGACGTTGAGAGGCGGGTTGTGCGCCTCGGAGACACTGCTCACGCCGTTGGGGCGCATTGTTTCGGCCGGCAGGTGGCGGTTCGACAGGATCGTGGCTTGCATCGCGGCGGTCCATTTCGGTGTCGGTCGAGGGCCGGCGTGTGTGACGGGGAGCGCACCACCGCGAGCGGCCGCCGCCCGCGACTCGAAGCCCAGTATACGCTCCGCCCGTCGCTCGCTGCCACCGCGCGGCGTTGCCGACCGACCACGCCCCTGACCGCCGCCGTGCCCTCGCCTGC
>JBBQJF010000116.1:0-13213 GCA_038325665.1 Dehalococcoidia bacterium
CCGTTGCTCGGTCATCGTCCGAGTGGACGTATCCACGCGGCGCCTGATTGGCCGTCTGATGTTGCACTCGAGAGGGGTCGATAATGGCGGAAATGTATCGGGTTCCGCTTATCCTCCACCCACAGCCGGAAGGAGGCTACATGGTGACGAGTCCGCTCATTCCGGAACTCGTCATCGAAGGGGATACCCTTGACGCCGTCATGGAACATGTGCAGGATGCCCTGAAGGCGGTAATTGAATAGTACGACGATCGGCAACAGGCGATTCCCGATGCTCCTATCGTCCAATCGACCGACCAACCAATCCAGTTTGAATGCTTGATCGCTGGCGCATGACGTATCGCGAGACGGCAGTCAAACTTCGGCGCCTAGGATGCGACGAACGCCCGCGCCGTTCGGGTGGATCGCGTCGCAAATGGAGCGGCCAGGCGACCGTACTTCCGGGCTAGGGCAGCAGAGATTTGAGAGTGGGGACGGTCTAAGCGGCCCTACGTCAGCTCGGGACCGCGTGGCGGGATTTCCTTTCCGCGTCGCCTCCCCACACCGCAAATGGCATCCCGAGCAACGCCCAAAGGAGCAAGACCATGAATCTGAGTGATCCCGAGGGTGTGCCCTCGAAGGTTGATCGGACACGACGGACGTTCATCGACTACATCGACCGGACGCGCGAGCATTATCTCGCCCAGGGTTTCAACAATCCGTACGAATGGGCGTATCACGAGGATGTGCCGTTCACTCCCCTCGTGAAGCCACTCGCCGAGTGCCGCGTCGGCATCATCACAACGGCGGCGCCGTTCCAGCCGGACAAAGGCGACCAGGGGCCATACGCGCCCTACAACAATGACGCCAAGTTCAGTGATGTCTATACGCTGCCATTCGATCCCGTGCCCGATCTACGCATGTCACACATCGGCTACGACCGCGCGAACACCGTTCCCGACGACCTCAACGCCTTTTTCCCGCTTGCTCAAGCACGATCAGCTGTCGGTCAAGGGCGCATCGCCGGTATCCCGCGGCGCTTCCACGGCGTGCCTACCCTTCGCAGCCAGCGCCATACAATCGACATCGACGCGCCGGAGATCCTACGCCTATGCCGCGAGGATGCTGTCGATGCGGCGATATTGCCCGCTATCTGACCGGTATGCCACCAGACCGTGAGTCTGGTCGCGCGCTACTTGGAAGCGAATGGCATCCCGACGGTGGTACTGGGCTGTGGCCGTGACATCGTCGAGCACTGTGGCGTGCCACGGTTCGTCTTCTCCGACTTCCCGCTCGGCAACCCGTGCGGCCGGCCCTTCGACACGGAGATGCAGAAACAGATCTTCGAGTTCGGGCTGCGCGTCCTCGAAAGCGCCGTCGCGCCGCGCACGACCGTGCAGACGCCGTTCCGCTGGAGCGACGACCATTCATGGAAGGACAATTATCTCAACGAGGGCCGCCGTCCCGCGACCGCGAAATAGTAACTCCGGGGAGCCTTCCACGGCGGTGGCCGCGCCCGACGATTGTACCGATCGGCGTGCGGCGGCTGTCATCGCGAGAGGTGGGAGTCCATCTCGGACCTCCCCTCCGCGCGGAGGGGAGGTCCGAGATACCCAAGCAACCTATCCGGGTGTGATGTCCGCGCCCGTGGCCTCTCCCCTGCACGGGAGGAGAGTCCATCCACATTGTCACCCCCTTCCCGCGATGGGGATGGGACCGGGGGTGAGATATTCTCACTGGATCAGGCCGACCAACTCCTTCACCGCGCCGGCGGCCTTCAGCATCCCAGCCTGCTCGCCCTCCGAGAGCGGTGTCTCGATGATCTGCTCGATCCCGCCCGCTCCCAGCCGGATCATCACTCCGACATAGGCATCAGTGATCCCGTATTCGCCTTGGAGATAGGCGGCGGCGGGGATCACGCGCTTCTGGTCGAGCACGACCGCCTCGACCATCGCGATCGTCGCCGCCGAGGGGGCATAATAGGCGCTGCCGCTCTTGAGCAGGGCGACGATCTCGGCGCCGCCGTTGCGGGCGCGTTGGGCGAGCGCCTCGGCCCGCTCCTGGGACACCAGATTCGTCAGCGGCACGCCTCCGACCGTCGCGTTGCTCACGAGTGGCACCATCGTCGCCTCGGTGTGGCCGCCGAGCACCCAGGCGTTGACGTCCCGCACCGACGCGCCCGTCTCCATGGCGATGAACGTGCGGTAGCGGGCGGTGTCGAGCATGCCGCCCTGGCCGATCACCCGTTCGCGCGGGAAGCCCGAGGCCGTGAGGGCGATGTGGCACATCACGTCCATTGGGTTGGCAAATATCAGCAGCACCGCATTGGGCGAGTACTTGACCGCGTCCGCGACAACGCCGCGGACGATGCCCGCGTTAGTGTTCAGCAGGTCCTCGCGCGTCATTCCCGGTTTGCGCGGCACACCGGAGGTGATCACGACGACATCGGAACCGGCAGTGTCCTCGGCGTTGTTCGTACCGGTCAGTACCGTCTCGAAACCGAGGACAGGCGCGGACTCCATGATGTCCAGGGCCTTGCCTTGGGGCATGTCGGCGATGATGTCGATCATCGTCACGTCACAGATGTTCTTCTCGACGAGGCGCTGCGCCATGGTGGCGCCGGTCATCCCGGCGCCCCAGATCGTGACTTTCTTGCGCGCTGCCAAAAGCGTGCCTCCCTTTGAAAATGGATGTTGAGTCATGGGTCGTCGGTGTTGGGGGACAGTCCCGCGCGTCACGCCCGGTGACGCCGCCACGCGGAGGCAGCGATAACCCTCGTGATATTGGGCAACGCGGCGCTACCCAACCCCCTCCCGACGGGGCCGCGGCCCACGGGACCGCCGGGGAATTGGGGAAGCCCGCTGTCCCTTTTGGTACCGTCGCCCGGGCGGCTGCCGCGGTAAGCCTATTCCTGTCCCGTCGGACGACGCACCTGGATTCGCATGCGAATCAACCAGCGCCTCGTGTCGTCCGGAAACGAGTCAAGCCCCATTCTACACACCCTTACGTTGAGGCCAAATCTCCTGCACCGGGCACCCGCTCTCCGACACTGGTGCTTGCGGCTCGCATTGCGCTGTACCGTATCCTTCGTGGGCGTGTCCCCCGCGCCCTCGTCTGTACAAGGCCTGGCGCGCGGGTCGGGAGGTCGGGAAAAGGGTCCGCCCTCTCCCCACCGCTGCCGCGGCTGATGTACTCTCTGCCGTGTACTCGGTGGTATTGGGTGTCGCCGGCGACCGCCGGGAGGCCAAAATAGCGAGCAACGGGAGAACGGCGATGTGGACGAGCGGCATCTTCGGCACCGAAGCCGGACTCGACTGGTTGGCGGACCTGAGGGAGCAGGACGATCCGCTCGCGCTGGTGCGCACTCTTACCGCGGCGGCGGCGGCGCCAAGGGCACGCGGGTTGCCGCCGGCGTTACGCGATGCAGCGCTCGCGGCGGCCGAGGTCGCGGCCGCTCTCGCGGGGAGTCCGGCGCCCGATCTACCAGACGACGTGCGCGACTGGCTCCTGCGTCACCCACTGCCGGCCGTCGCTGGGTTAACGGCTCTCGCGCGGCGCGTGGTCCAGCGCATCGCCAGTGATGCGGGCGGCTCGGACTCAGATGCTGACAACAGCGAAGGTCGCGCGGCTCTCGCGGACCTCGGGTCCCGGCTGGAGGGCACGGCGACTCTCATGCCGCGTGCGGCGATCCCAAACGACGATCCAGCGCGGCGGGCTGCTGTCGCGCCGCTGCCAGTTGCCGGCCCCGATACCGCCGCCGACCCGCTGGCGTCCGCGCTGGCTCGCGACCGCGAGCCCCCGCCGGAGCCGGGTCGTACTCAGTTGCCGCTGCCATTTGAGTGGTCGATGGAAGGTGACGCCGCGGGTGGCGAGCCAGACAAACCCCCGACCATCTTGCTGGCAGGCACGCGACGACGACCCCGACGTTCGGGTACCACCTTCCCGCTGTGGGCCGATGACACCGACGCATCGTCAACCATCGACCCAGGTCCCAACGATGTCAGTCTTCCATCACCACCATCGGCTCGCCCTGGCTAACGCGGTCACCGGCCGCCACGCGCACCTCTTTGATGGTGCCGCCGCGCGGCGAACGAACCTCATTCTCCATCTTCATTGCTTCAAGAATCAGCAACAGATCCCCGGCGGCAATCGTCTCACCAACGGTGACCGCGACCCGTACCACGCGGCCGGTCATTTGGGCGGCCACGGCGCCCTTGATCGCGGACGCGGGCGACGAACCGGCGGATGCCGCCCGTGTCGCTTGGCGCGCGGCCCCGGCCGCCTTGCGCATCGTCCCCTCGACCTGGACGCGGAGTATTTGCCCCTCAACGTTAACCGAGGTCGCGTCATCGACGGACTCATCGACATCGACCCGGATCGCACGTCCGTTCACGGTGGTCAGCCGCGTGCTGCCCGTCCCGTCCACCGTCACCCGAAACGGCTCGCCATCGACCGTGACGCCGTCGGCGGTGAAATCGACCTCAAAGCTGTGATCATCAATCGTGAGCCTCATCGCGCCTCCGGGATGGGTGAAGTATCGGGTGGTGGGTCGCCCTCTATCGCCGTCGTCATCCGTGTCGCCACTAGAGTGGGCTAGGTAGGCCGCGCTAGCGCGCTCGTTGCAGGCGCTGGCGGCCGGCCAACCGCCACAGCGAAGCGTAGCCAGTGGCGCCCACGGCGGGCGCGGCGGCGCCATCACGCGCCGGTTGCGATGGCTGCCCCTGATCGGCGAGCATAGCCGCGGCGATAGCCGCCACCACCTCCTTTTCGGGACCACCGCCGGCCGCGCGCCACTCGAAGAAATCGCGCGCCACCTGCGGGAAGATCGCATAGGAGATCACGTCCTCTTCATTGCGGGCGAGGTCGCCGATCTCGGCGCGGGCAACTTCCAATTCCGGTGTGATTTGGTCGGCCGGCCGGACAGTGATTGGCTCGCGGTCGCCGAGGATCTTTTTCTGGACCTCGGCGTTGACCGGGGCGGGCGCCCGGCCGTAGAAGCCGGCAAAGTACTGGCGTACCTCATTCGACACGGCCGAGTAACGGTCGCCCGTGAGGACGTTGAGCACGGCCTGGGCGCCCACGATCTGGCTGGTAGGTGTCACGAGCGGCGGGAATCCCATATCCTCCCGCACGCGCGGCATCTCCTCCAGCACCTCCGGCAGCCGGTGCTCGGCGTTCTGCTCGCGCAACTGATTGACCATATTTGAGATCATGCCGCCGGGCATCTGGTGAATCAGCACATCGGCGTCGACGCCAAACGTGTTCGACTCGAATGCAACGTACTTCTTCCGCACGTTGGCGAAGTATTTCGCCACGTCGGCCAGCAACTCGATGTCGAGGCCGGTTTCCCATCGCGTATTGCGTACGGCCGCGACCACCGACTCCGTGGGCGGGTGTGAGGTTGAGTGGGACATACTGCTGATTGCCGTGTCCACCCAATCGACGCCGGCCTCGATCGCCTTGATATGGACCATGTCGGCCATGCCGCTAGTGGAATGTGAGTGGAGCGCCAGCGGCAGATCGATTTCCGCTTTGATCCGGCTGATGATCTCGTGGGCCGTGTACGGGTCGAGAAGACCGGCCATATCTTTGAGGCAAAGCGAATGCGAACCCATCTGCTGGAGTTCGCGCGCCATCTGGACGGCCGTATCCGCGTTGAACACGGGACTTGTGGTGTAGCAGATCGTGCCCTGCACATGCCCGCCCGCCCGCTGCACCGCCCGGATCGCTGTCTCGAGGTTGCGCGTATCGTTCACGGCATCGAAGATGCGAAAGACATCCATGCCATTCTCGACGGCCTTCTCGCAGAAACGCGTTACAACATCGTCGGCGTAATGGCGATACCCCACGGTGTTTTGACCGCGGAGCAACATTTGTAGTGGCGTCTTCGTGATGTGTCGTTTGAGCAGGCGTAATCGCTCCCACGGATCCTCTTTCAGGAACCGCAGCGCCGTGTCGAAGGTCGCTCCCCCCCACATTTCGAGCGACTGATACCCGACGGCATCAAGCTTCTCCGCGATCGGTAGCATATCCTCGGTACGCATTCGCGTCGCCAGCAATGATTGATGGGCGTCGCGCAGTACAACATCGGTAATGCCTAACGGCATATCAGTCCTCCGAACGGCAGCGATGAACGGGTCGCTCATGAGCGCTTGCCGGACCCCGCGCCACGCTCAGGCGCGTCGCGCGGGCGAGATAGCGGACACGCGGTTGAACGTGGCGACGTCCGACGGGTAGACACGCGTCAACAGCTTTCCCCGCGCCAGCTTTAGCCTCACAGCGGGATGTTCCCGTGCTTCTTGGGTGGATTGGTGTCCACCTTGTTCTGCAACATTTCTAGGGCTCGGATTATCTTGGAGCGGGTTTCGCGCGGGTCAATCACGTCGTCGAGGAATCCGCGCCCGGCGGCGATATAGGGATTCGAGAAGCGGTCTTTGTACGCGTCCACCAACTCGCGGCGGCGCGCATCGGGATCGTCGGCGCCGCGAATCTCGTCGCGACTGACGATATTGACCGCCCCATCAGCGCCCATGACCGCCACTTCGCTGATCGGCCATGCGAAGTTGATATCACTGCGGAGATGTTTACTCGACATAACCAGGTACGCGCCACCGTAGGACTTTCGGAGAATCACCGCGACCTTGGGCACGGTCGCCTCGGCGTAGGCGTATAGCAGCTTCGCGCCGTGCACGATAATCCCGCCGAACTCCTGGTTCGTGCCGGGCAAAAACCCGGTGACATCGGTGAGCGTGACAATCGGGATGTTGAAGCAGTCGCAGAACCGCACGAATCGCGCTGCCTTGCGCGAAGCGTCGATGTCGAGTGATCCAGCCAGGTGGGCGGGGTTGTTGCCCACGATGCCCACGGTGCGTCCGCCCATGCGGGCGAAGCCAACCACGATGTTCTGCGCCCAACCGCCGTGAACTTCCATGAAGTCACCGTGATCAACGATGCGGTCGATCACGTCGCGCACGTCATACGGGCGGGCAGCCTCCTCGGGCACGATCGTGAGCAGGTCGTCGGCGGTGCGATCGGGATCGTCGTCGGCCTCGGACAGGGGCGGATCTTCCATGTTGTTGGCCGGGAGGAACGACAGCAGCCGCCGCACTTCCTCTAGGCACGCCTCATCTCCGGGGATGGCGAAGTGTGCGACACCGGAGCGCGTGGCGTGCACCGTCGCCCCGCCCAATTCCTCGTGCGTGAGGTCTTCGCCGGTCACCGCCCGCACCACGTCGGGCCCGGTGATATACATCTGGGATGTGCCTTCCGTCATGAAGATGAAGTCGGTGATGGCGGGGGAGTAGACCGCGCCGCCGGCGGCCGGACCCATGATCACCGATATCTGCGGGATCACCCCCGACGCGATCGTGTTGAGCGTGAAGATCTCGCCGTAGCCGCGCAACGAGTTGACGCCCTCCTGGATACGTGCGCCACCGCCATCGTTCAGACCGATCAGCGGCGCCCCATTCTTGAGGGCGAGATTCATGACCTTGATGATCTTTTCGCCGGCCACCTCGGAGAGCGACCCGCCAAATACGGTAAAGTCCTGCGAAAAGACGAATACCGTGCGCCCGTCGATCTTGCCGTAGCCGGTGACGACCGAGTCGCCCAATGGCTTGTTGTCTGCCAAACCGAACTCGGTGGTGCGGTGGGTGACGAGCGCGTCAAGCTCCTGAAACGAGCCGGGGTCGAGCAAAATGTCGAGGCGTTCGCGCGTCGTGAGTTTGCCGCGCTTGTGTTGCGACTCGATGGCGCGTTCGCCACCGCCGAGCCTGCCCTGCGCCTTGAGTTTGATGAGGTGATCGAGCTTTTCCTGAACAGACATGCACTGGCGGGGCGGCCTGCACCCACGGCTGGTCTCCACTGCCGCGGAGGAACCGGGGCGACCGCCCGCTCCTTTCTGCATAGTGACCATCCCGGCGTCCGGGATCAATCAGATACAGCGTGTCGGCGGTGGCCGGTGCGACAGACAGCCATGCACAACTGCCCAAGCCTCGTGATCACCGGGGCCGGGCCGGCCGCAAGAGCGTCAGTGTCAGACGGGGTAAGCGGTCATCCACCACTGCCCTGACGCTATCACACGCCATCGTCACGCTCAAGGCGGTTTCACCCGCACGGGCGGCGCGCCATCCAATCGCGGTGGGTATGGAACCGCGGAAGAACAGCCGCTAGCGCGCGCTATTCCATCAGCTCACCAAACCGTTCGCGATAACGCGCCAGTAACGCGTCCGCCGCCGCGGCGCGCTGCCGCTCCTGCTCGGCGCGCAGACGTTCTTGGTCAGCGAGCAGGTGCGATTCGTCGGCGCGCAGTCGTTCCTGCTCGGCGATTTGCCGAGCCTGTTCGGCGCGCAGTCGTTCCTGCTCGGCGAGCCGTTCAGCCTCATCGGCCGCCTCCACCGGGGTTGGCAGTAACACACCATCGGGCGTCGCCCACCGCAACCAGCGATTCTCGACGCGGCCGTACGACCCTTGCCAAACCACTAGCAGCAGATTGAGTTGGTCACACGGGAGTACGCCGGGAGTGTCCGAGCTGATTGGCTCGTACGTGCCGTCGCGGAGCCGGTGACCGGCAAATTCCGCGGTGAGTGGGTGGAACCAGAAATATTCCGGCACGCGTAGCTTGTCCTGATAGACCAGGAACTTCTCGCCCTTGTCCTTAGCCGCGGTGCTGTCCGAGAGCAATTCAATCACGATGTCCGGTCCATGGCCGTCTTCACCCCAGACCACCCAGCTAAGACGTGGTCGGTTGGGTACATCGAGCGCCACAAACACATCCGGCCCGTGAAAGTCGTGCGTCTTCACTTGGTCGGGGCTGAAGTAGACGAACATGTCCGTGCCGATGAAGAAGTCGCGCACGCCCGTGAGGAAGCGACTTAGTGTCTCGTACAGCAGGAACATCTGCAGAACGTGCTGTTGTGATTCCATCTTCATCCCATCGCTGTGGGGAAGCTCATACTCCGTTGGCGGCAAATGCTCCAATCCCGGTGGAAGCGGTGTGGGGGCGGTGTCAACCATCGCGCTGACTCCTCACGTTTCTACCGAGGGTCCTCCGGCGACGGTCCCCTCGATTCGTTCGTGCCGACAGCCTATCATCGGCGACAGGCCGACCGCGACACCCCGGCTCTCCCGTACATGCGGCCCTTGTCTCGCAAACCAGCAGGACGCTCGGACGATGCGGGGTTCATCGCCTTGCCAATCTCCGTGAATGCGGACGCGACCCCAGCTCACCCCGCCGGCTTTCTGACCGAACACTAGGCCGGCTGGAACAGGGGCAGGCCCGCGACCGGCCAGCCATCGAAGGCGACGAGCTGGCTGGTCGTGCTGAGCGTGACGAACAGTGTATGCAGGTCCGGCCCGCCGAAACAGGCGTTGGTCGTCAGTGGATCGGGACAGGGCGTGTGCGTCATCCGGCCGCTCTCCGGGTTAATCGAGGTCACGCCGCCGTTAACAATCGTCGCCACGATCACATTGCCCTCGGCGTCAACACACAGTGAGTCGCAGAACGCGACGTTGAGCGGCGGCGCCCCGGGGACTGTGCCGATCACACGGCGCTTGCCGATGTTCCCCGGCCCGACGATCTCGAATGCCCACACGCGGCCGGTGGGCGTCTCGGCCACGTACAACGTGCGACCATCGGGACTGAGTCCGATGCCGTTCGGCGCCTCCAAGGGAAAGATGATTTCCTTGATCATCGAGCCATCCGGCGCGGCGTAGAACACGCCGGTGCGATCCCGCTGCCGCCCGTACGTCTTGCCATGGTCGGTGAAGTAGAAGTTGCCCTCCCGGTCGAACACGAGGTCGTTCGGACCCTTGAGCGGCTCACCATCGCATTCACGATACAGGGTTGTGACGCCGCCGCCGTCAGGGGCGACCCGCTGAATCTGGCCGCCGAGGTAGTCGCGTGCGCGGTCACCGGGATACAGCGCGCGCTGGCCCGTGGTCTGTGATACGCGCTCGACCCACTCGAATCCACCGTTTTGCGCGACAAAGATCGCGCCGTCCGGTCCGATCGCCGCGCCGTTCGGTCCCCCGCCGGTTGCAGCAAACAGCGACACGGCGCCGTCAGGCGTCACGCGGCTGAG
Organism: Dehalococcoidia bacterium; assembly: GCA_038325665.1. Taxonomy (GTDB): domain Bacteria; phylum Chloroflexota; class Dehalococcoidia; order CAUJGQ01; family CAUJGQ01; genus CAUJGQ01. The sequence goes on from JBBQJF010000116.1 coordinate 10,061, forward strand.
CCGGCCCGCCCGAATCTCCGTAACGATCAGGTCGCCATTGGGCAGTACCACCGGCCCCTCGGGAAACTCCAAACCTGTCGCGACAACGCGCATCTCCATCCTTCGCCGCCTCCGCCGTTGTGTTCATGGGATGATTCTATTGTTTTGCGTGATATCCTGTGACTAGAATCAGGCGGCGCGTTCCACCTGACGGGTCGACAGATGCCCGTGTGCGAGGGCCGGCGATGTCCACCTTAAAAGAGCTACTCGGCGCGCTCCTGGCCAGGCACGGCATTTTAAAAGCCGAACTTGCCCAACGCATCGGGTGGTCGCAGGGTAGAGTCGCAATGATGCTGGGTGATAATCGCCCGCCGTCTCGCGATCTCATCCTCGAGATTGCTCATGCTCTGCAACTCGATACACCCACTGTCGACGCGCTTCTCGTTGCAGCAGGGTTTTCCCCCAGCACGGCAACCGCGGGCGCTTCATCTACACACCGCCCTCTCACGCTCGAAGTATCTGATGAAGAGGATGACGCCTCGTCAGCGCCAGAGGCCGCGATACTCGTGTTCTTGCCGGGCAATCCCGTCTCACGAGACGTCGCGGGCGTCGCGGAACGCCTATCAGTGTCGCTTGGACTCACACCCAGCGAGTTGGGTCAGATGCTAAAAGTTTCGGAGCAGACCGTTCAAAGTTGGATGAGAGGAGAGGGAAGTGTATCCCTCGATACCTTGCAAATGTTGAGGGCCGCCTCCGCCTCGCTCGATAGCCTTGAGCAGATGTTTCTCCCGGACCGCCTTCCAGAGGTGATTCGCCGCCCGGCTGAAATATTCGACGGCGAGCGTGCAGTTGATTTGGTTCTCCGTGGTGCTATTGGCGAAGTAGTAACCCGCTACGGGAATCTGCTGATGTATCAAGCATGAGAGGTATGCCACTCGTCGCGCATACCCATGAACCCATTTATCGAGTTGTTCGCAAAGGATGGTCAAACCCGCTTGATACGTCATTTAGCCGAAGACAGTCTCATCGCTGGAATGCCCCGGGTGCATTTCCAGTGCTATATACCTGCTGCAGCGAGTCCGTGGCTCGCGCAATTGTAACGGATATATTCAGTATCGGCAGCGTAGAACTGGAGGATCTTCAGACACCGTACCGCCCTCAATTGGTAGAAATCGGCTGGAGCGGAATAGTTGTGGATATGGCTTCGGTTTCCGGCATTGTTGAATTAGGGTTCCCGCTGAGCTATCCACGGGGAATCGAACATGTGTATACCCGCCGTTCGCACAAGCGTGGCACGATATGGGCGCGGAAGGAGTCGTGTGCCGCAGTGCATCCGTGTGGCGAGTAGAGCGCTTGGGTTGGCATGGGTCTCATGAGGCATGGAGCGAGCTTGCTGTGTTCGTTAACAACGCCCGGCGAACTCCGACGTTGCTGAGCCGTCGCGAGGACGAAGAATGGCTGGGAGGCGAGCGTCCATAGTGGGACAATCACCAACCTCCCCGCGCGTCCGTCACGCGCGCGGTCTTCAGGTCACCCGAACAGTTCCGGGTTCACGCAGGTCGGCGGACGGTTGCCTGCCAGCCCGGCGAGCAGATTGTCTACCGCCATGTCCGCCATCTTGCTTCGCGTGGCGAGGCTGCCGCTGGCGATGTGCGGAGCGATGATCACGTTAGACATACCGATCAGTGGATCGGTCATCAGGATCGGCTCGGGGTCGGTCACGTCGAGGGCGGCGCCGGCCGGACGCCCGGCTTGCAGCGCCTCCGCCAGCGCCCGCTGATCGACCACCGGACCACGCGCCGCGTTGATCAGCCAGGCGGTGGGCTTCATCATCCGCAACTCGGCCGCGCCGATATAGTGCCGCGTCTCCGGCAGCAGCGGCACATGCAGCGTGACGAAGTCCGACTCGCGCAGCAGTGTCTCCTTGTCCACGCGCCGGGCGCCGGTGGCTGCCTCGGACTCGGGGCGGGGTATCTCATCGGTGTAGAGGATACGCATATCGAAGCCGCGGGCGCGGCGGGCGATCGCCTGGCCGATCTGCCCCATGCCGGCGATACCGATCGTCGCGCCGTGTACGTCCTGGCCGAGCAGCAACGCCGGATCCCACGTCTTCCACTTGCCGGCGCGCACGAAGGCATCGGCCTCAATGATGCGACGGGCCGCGGCCATCAGGAGCGCGAAGGCAAAGTCGGCGGTGGTGTCGGTGAGCACGCCCGGGGTGTTGCCCACGGGTATGCGGCGGGCGGTGCAGGCGGCGACATCGATGTTGTCAAAGCCGACCGCCATGTTGCTGACGGCGCGCAGCTTGGGCGCATGATCGAGGAGTTCCGGATCGACGCGGTCGGTTATCAGCGTCAACAATCCCTCGGCCTCGCGCGCTTCGGCGAGTAATACCTCGCGCGGAGGAGGCATCTCGTCCTCCCACAGCCGCATCTCGGTGTGAGCGGCGAGCCGTTCGAGTGCATTTCCCGGCAGCTTTCGCGCGACGAACACCCGTGGCCCTGGCATGGCGGTCACCTCCACGCGTTTGGATGGTCCGGCCCGACTAGGGTAGAAAGTAACCATGAAAGAGACTTGGACGCTAAAGCGGTCCGCCGCTCCTCCCGTCAGGGCTGAGCGCCGCCCGACGAGGCCTGCTCCTCGTCCATACGAGCATCTGGGATGCGCTTCCGACGAGCAAGCTTCCGTTCACGCTCCCGCATGATCTCCACGAAGTTGACACTTGGCAAAATCACCCGACCTGCATGTGTCAAACTTAGCGACTGCGCTACTATCCCGCGTGCGACGCCGTATAGCAGCGACGGGGCGTTGAGACCTATGAGGTGATCGATCTCGTGCGTATCTACCCCCGGATCGAATGAGAAGAAGCCCAGTAGCTTGAGATCGAGGGAGTACCGTAGACGCTTGAAATCGGCGGTTCGATGATTTAACCGCACGGTGAAGGGAATCATGAACCGTGCCTGTTCATCGTGCGACTGGACGATGTCCAATTCCACATCGACGGCTGGCGGCTCATCGCTGTTGGTTGTGGGTTGACCACGGACGTCGGTGCGCATATGGAGCGATTCCACGAGCACATCGTCTAGGTGCAACGCAGCAAACGGCGCGGACATAGAATTTTCCCCACGGGCCGCTCGAATCGAGCGCTCACGCCGCCTCACCAATTGCCAAGGC
>JBBQJF010000117.1:0-13211 GCA_038325665.1 Dehalococcoidia bacterium
TCCTTCGACCAAGGCGCGCATCATGGCAATGCGCCCGCGCGGCCCCTCGGCCTCGTGCAACGTGAGCACGTAGGTCGGGCAGGAGGTCAGGCACAAGCCGCAACGCACGCAGGCGAGCATGTTGTCGTACTCGCCCATCAGTAAATCGCGTTGCGGCGCTGTCAAGCTCATCCGGGGAAGATTTGCGTCAGGCACAGCCACACCGAGACGCCGGTACTGTCCGGGGTCGGGAGCCATGGTACACGGCGCGACCGGCGGTGGCGACCGGCCGATGGGGAGGGCCGAGCGAGACTATGGCAGCGCGATGGACGTGAGGGTCGAGCGAGAGTCACGGGCGACGACACCCGGTGCATCATGGCGTACAGATACGAGTGTCCCGCAACGGCTGATTGGGTGACCGCGAGTACCGCCGCGACCGTGGCGCAACCTTAGGCCAGCCGGTTGGTTGTTCCGAGGCCGAGGGGAGCAAAGACGTATCCTCAGTCCCCTCGACCGTACATCACACGCCGCCGCTAGATCAGGCTGTAACCGCTGCCCTTGCGCGCCGGGTCCACGCCGGTGCCCTTGTACTGGTACTTGTCGGTGTCCCAGCCGAACTCCTTGAGAATCTCCTGGCTGTAGGTGACACGGCCGGTGACCTTGTCCAGCGGCTCGGAAGCGAGCAGTAGCGCCGCCTTCGCCATCAGGATCGGCGGCTCGCCGCGCGGATCGTTCATGCCGTCCACGAGGTGATGGAAGACGGTGCCGGGCGTCGGCACGACCTGCGACGGCGAGACGCACGTCACCGAGATACCGTCCTCGTACACCTCCGAGGCGAGACCCTGGGTGAAGCGTTCGAGCGCCGCCTTCTCCGCGCCGTAACAGGTACCGCCGCGGGCGGGGGATTCTTTGTACGGGCCGCGACCGGGGCCAATCGCCGCACCGGAGGAGATATTGACGATGCTGCCGCTCTTGCGCGGGATCATATCCTCGAGCACCAGCCGGCTGAGGATGAACGGCGCGTGGAAGTTGACCGCCCACGAGCGCATCCAGCGATTGACCGGGTAGTCTTTCACCGGAATGAAGTAGGTCAACGCGGCGTTATTGACGAGGATATCGACCGGGCCATAAATCTCGCGCGCCGCCTGGACCAGCTTGTCACACTCCTCCGGTTCGGAGATGTTGGCCGCGACCGCCGTGGCCTCGCCGCCATTCGCCTTGATACCGTTGACCGTCGTCTCCAGCGAACCTTCGAGCGGGTGTTCGCCCTCGCGCACCGTGCGCGCGGCGCAGATCACCTTCGCGCCCTCGGCCGCGAACAGCTCGGCGATGTCCTTGCCGATGCCGCGGCTGGCGCCGGTGACGATCGTGACCTTTCCATCCAGCTTACCCATGGCGTACCTCCGATTGTTGACTGGTGACGATATTCATTGCGGGCGGCGCCGGCGAACCAGCCGCGCGGGAGCAGCGCGCGAGGCGGCCGAGATGCGGGCGTCACCGGCGGCTCACGCGTCCGTCCGTGTCTGAGGGTACTCGCCGTGGCGTTGGGCGCAAGTGCAACAGTGGGGCCGGGGCAGCTAGTGAATCGCACGAGTGCCTTATCAGCCGGCCAGGTCAATATTGGGTATAGGTGCACGCGTACACACGGGACGGGACCGGGCGACCCACCGGGTCGCCCGCGAACACGGGATAGCCCCCAAACACGGGATCGCCCACGAATACGGGGTCGCCGCACGGCGCGTCTAACTCTGCACTGGCCCGCCCGCTCCTCACCGCCGGAATAGTCCGCGCCTCGGTCGCGTGCTCCCTGCCGCCGGGCGGCTGAGCAGCGGCGGCGGCTGAGTCGCGGCGCCAAGGCCGAGGCCGCGGAGGTGGTCGTCGATCGCGGCGGCGGTACGGCGGCCGGCGGCCATCGCGGTCACCACCAGGTCGGGGCCGTGCACGCCGTCGCCTCCGGCGAACACGCCCGGGCGGCTGGTGCGCCCGGATTTGGGATCGACGCGCAACCGCGACTCCTCGCCGGTGTGCAGGCCGGGCGTCGAATCGGTCAGCAGCGGATCGGCCGTGTAGCCGACCGCGACCACCACAAGATTAGCGGGCAAGGTAAATTCGGAGCCGGCGATGCCGAAGGCGCGCAGCCGCCCCTGGCGCTCGTCCTCGCGCCAGCCCAGCCGCCGGCAGCGCACGCCGGTAACACGGCCGAGAGTGTCGCCCACGAACTCGACCGGCGCGGCGCCGAAGCGAAAGACGACGCCCTCCTCGCGGGCGTGCTCGTGCTCCTCGTCGCGTCCGTGCAGATCCTCGGCGTTGCCCTCGAACACGCACGTCACCGATGCCGCGCCCAATCGCAGCGCCGCGCGCATCACGTCGGTGGCCGCGTCGGTACCGCCGATTACCACCACCCGCGGGCCGTCACCCACCGGCCCCAGCGCCGTGCTCGTCTCCGCACGCGCGATCGACGGGTCGGGCAGCAGTTGCCGCGACGATGCGTTGGCGCGCACCAAGAAGTCAGTGGCGGAGACAATGCCGCGCAGATCGCTCTCGCCGGGCAGATTCAGCGGCGCATCGACGCCGGCGCCGACGCCGAGATAGACCGCGTGGTGGTCACGCAGCAGTTCATCGACGGTAAAGTCCCGGCCGATGCGGGTGTCACATACGAAATCGACACCGAGCAGCGTCAGATGACGGAGTTTGTCGTTGAGGATATCGCGCCCCAACTTAAAGTTGGGGATGCCGTGGGCGAGCGTGCCCCCCGGCTCATGCCACTGCTCGTAGACGGTGACGGCATGACCGCGGACGGCCAGGTCCTCGGCCACCGTCAATCCCGAGGGGCCGGACCCAACCACGGCAACGCGCTTGCCGGTCGGTTCCGCCAGATCGACCGGCAGCGGGAAGCCGCCGATGTGGGCACGCTGCTGGTCGGTGACGAACGCCTCCAACTTGCCGATGCGCACCGGCGGCTCGGCATGAGCGCCCGGACGGATGGCAAATCCAACCGGGCAGTCGCCCTCGCACAGCCGCTCCTGCGGGCACAGCCGGCCGCACATCTCGGGCAGGGTGCTGGTCTGGCGGAAGACGGACGCGGCGGCGAGCACATCGCCCCGCTCCAGCAGACCGAGGGCGGTTGGGATGTCGTTGTGGGTCGGGCAAGCGGTGATACACGGCGTGGTCGGGCAGTGGATACACCGCGCCGCCTCGATCATCGCCCCATCGAGGTCAAAGCCCTGGTAGACCTCTTCCCAGTTCTTCACCCGCTCCTCGGGCGACTGCTTCTCCACCGACTGCGCCGAAATGCCCAGCCGGGCATGGGTTCTGTTGGTCATGCCCGCTCCTCCGCGTCCCGCGCGGCTGTCACGATCCGTTGCAGCATCGCGATGAGGGGCGGAAGGTAGCCCGTGACCGTCGATGCCACGATGTCATAGTCAATGTCGTAGTAGCCGTGAACCAACCGGTGGCGCATTCCGATGATGTCCGTCCACGCAATTTCTTGGAGCGCGTCGCGCGTATCCGCAGAGACTTGGTTCGCCGCTTCGCCGATGATCTCAATGCACTTGACGATCGCCAAGCCGAGTTGCCGGTCCGTGCGGAGATCGCTCGGCGAGCGCGGAGCGGTGAATTCGACAGCATCGACCGCTGCGGCGAGCATGTGTTGGAGCTTAGTCAGATCACGGGGAAGGATAAATCACCTCGGCCGTGGCTACCACGTCGTCGCGGAAATAGCGGCTGAGTTCTTGCGGAGTCCGTAAATCAACACTTCGACCGGTAATCTCCGACAGCTCACTTTCCATCCGAATTATTCCTATGAATCCCGGTACGTGATCCGGCTCAAACTCGACCAGCACATCGACATCGCTGTCGGGACGAAAGTCGTCGCGTAGCACCGAGCCGAAGAATGAGAGACGGCGAATATGGTTGCGACGGCAGAACTCCGCCGCCACCTCGCGGGACAGCGTGACAGGCAATGTTCGCATCGGACGTTCCTCGCTAGGATGTCGGCGGCGACTGTGCACCGTCTCACAATCTATTGTCCACCCGGCGGCGACCTGTGGCTAGGAGCGCGCCACGGTATGATGGCCGGAAGACTGATGAATCGCGGACACCGCACCGCAAGGAGACCCGACGTGGCGCAGATATTCGATGGCCAGATCCGGTTCGGCGTGCATGCCGGGCCGCAGCACACCAGCTACGCCGACTACGCGCATCTGTGGAAGACCGCCGAGTCGATGGGATACGACTGGGCGTCGGTGTTCGACCACTTCATCCCGATCATGAGCGACCCCGAGGGTCCATGCTTCGAGGGGCCGACCTTGCTGGCGGCGCTGGCAGCGCAAACCAGCCGCATCCGCTGCGGCGTCCTCGTGCTCGGCAACACCTACCGCAACCCGGCAATCCTCGCCAAGATCGCCGCCACCATCGATCACGTCTCCGGCGGCCGGCTCGAATGGGGCATCGGCGCCGGCTGGTGGGAGATGGAACACGAGCAGTACGGCATTCCCTACCACTCCACCGGCCGCCGCATCCGCGCCCTCGGCGAGACGGCCAAGATTCAAAAGCTGCTGTGGAGCCAGCACCGCACGACCTTCGCGGGACGCTACTATCACCTCACTGATGCGTTATGTGAACCGAAGCCGGTGCAAAATCCGCTCCCGTTGTGGGTGGGCGGCATGGGCGAGCAACTCACCTTACGCGTGGTGGCCGAGTCGGCCGACGGCTGGAATACGTTCCTGATGCCCGAGGACCAGTATCAGCACAAGCTCGATGTGCTTGCCAACCACTGCCGTGAGGTGGGACGCGACCCGCGCGACATCCGCAAGTCGCTGGTGCTGCAAGCGTTGATCGGCGAGACCGAGGCCGAGGTGAACGAGCGCGCCGAGCGCACCGCCCGCGCTCGCAACACCTCACCCGACGCGCTCCGCCGCCAAGCGGTAGTCGGTACGCCCGAGCAGGCCGCCGAGCAGATTATGCGCTACGTCGAGTTAGGTGTCGGCGACTTCATCCTCGGCGCCCGCCCGCCCTACGACCACGCCGGCCTGCAACTGTTCATCGAGAAGGTCGCCCCGCTGGTGCGCAAGGAGGCGGCGCGAGCGGCGGTGTAAGCGTGTGGGGCGTGTGCCCGGCGGGATCTCCAGACGGCCGCTGCCATCGGCACTCCGCCCGCCAGCCGCGCCCGCCCGCTACGCGCCGCCACCGGCGTACGCCCGTGACCCAATCCCCAACGTCCATCACCCACGATATGCCCAGGCGCGGTCGCCGGCGGCTCCACGGCAGTCGCGGCACTCCACGACGACCCTCGGGGTCACTCCCGCGCGCACGCGGCCGGCCATCCGCGGGAGAGGCGACCCGGTGGGTCGCCCACGTCATCGTGGGGTGTGGGTGACAGCGCGACAACGGAACCGGTGCCCCGGGGACGCATGACTACGGTACGGGCACAAGCCCGTGGCGCGTCGCGAATAGCACGGCCTGCGTACGGCTCTGGACATTGAGCTTGGCGAGGATGTTGCTGACGTGTGTCTTGACGGTCTTCTCGCCAATGTGGAGATCGACCGCGATCTCTTTGTTCGCCTTACCGTGCGCCAGGAGCCGCAGCACATCCGTCTCACGCTCGGTCAGCGGCTCGGTTAGCTCCGAGACGTCGGGCGTCCGCACCTCGCGCATCAGCCGGGCGGCGGCCTCCGGCGCGATTTGCACCTGGCCGGCCGCGGCCGCCTTGATCGCGCGGCGCAGTTCATCCGCGTCCGTGTTCTTGAGCAGATAGCCGATTGCCCCGGCGCGCACCGCCCCGATCACGGAGCTGTCATTGAGCAAGCTCGTCAGCGCGATCACCTCGGTGTCGGGCAATTCCTGGCGAATTGCCTCGGTCGCCGCGATCCCGTCCATCACCGGCATGACCAGGTCCATCAGTACCACGTCGGGGCGGACCTCACGCGCGACCCGCACGCCTTCCGCCCCATTCGACGCCTCGCCCACGATCTCGAATTCCGAGTCGAGGCCAAGGAACATGCGCAGGCCCTCGCGCACAACCCTGTGGTCGTCAACCAGCAGAATGCGAATCGTCATCGCGCGTCCATCTCCCGATAAGGGCCATAGCGGTACTTTCGGCGGAGCGGGGGCCGCATCGAAAGGCCGCTGTCGCTCCGAGCCGCCGGCGGATGCCGGCCTTCGCCGGAATCCTTACAACTGTAACAGACGATGGCACGATGACGAGGAGTAAGACGTGAAAATGATACCCCACCGGGTACTAGCCCTCCTGTTCGCCGCGGCGCTGCTACCGGCCGCTGCCTGCGCCCGCGCGGGAGACCTGCAAACCGAGACACGATCGATTGACGCCGGGGCCGCGACCTCCGTGCGGGTGAAGGTCGAGATGGGCGCCGGCCGTCTCACCATCGACGGCGTCGGCGGCAACCTCATGACGGGCGAGTTCGCCTATAACGTCGAGTCGATGAAACCCGAGGTGTCGTACACGGCTAACGGCGGCCGCGGTGACCTCAAGATTCGGCAGGGATCGAGCAACGCCGTGTTCTGGACCGATGTGCGAAACGACTGGACCCTGCGTCTCGGCCCTACCACGCCCATCGACCTGGACATCGAGATGGGCGCTGGCACGAGCGATATCCGCCTCGGTGGTCTCGATCTCACCGGGCTGCGCATCGATATGGGCACGGGCGATGGCAGCGTCGATTTGAGCGGCAGATGGCAGCGCGGCCTCGACGCCCGCATCGAGGGCGGCGCCGGCAGGCTCAAGGTCCGGGTACCGCGCGATGTCGGGGTACGCGTCGAGGCCGAAAACGGTCTGGGCAAGCTCCACGTCGAGGGTCTCACGGCTCGTGACGGCGTGTTCACGAACGATGTATATGGTACGTCGCCCATCACCCTGCGCCTCAAGGTGTCGCAGGGAGTGGGCAAGCTGACTATCGAGCAGGGAGAGTAATGGGGCACAGGTCATAGGTTTCGGGTCATAGGTCACGGCGCGCTTGGGTGGTGGTTAGGGCGGGCGGGTCAGACGGACGCCGATCACGGCGCGGAGGATTGCATGGCCGGCCTTGACGCTGCCTTTGAGCGTGCCGCTGACTTTGCTCTCGCCGATGCGCACGCGGTAATCGATTGATACTTCGCGCACGATCAAGCCACGGTGGGCGGCGCGGGCGATCATTTCCGCCGTCCAGCCGTAATGCAGGTCGCGGATGTTAAGGGAGAGCAGGTCGTCGCGACCGATCGCCTTGAACGACGGCAAATCAGAGACGCGGAGGCCGTACAGCAGTCGCAATAGCGCCGCCGCCAGCCGGTTGCCCAGCCGCGCGTGCAGCGGCAGCGCCCCGGCCTCCATGCCGCCGCTCTCGCGCGAGCCGAGCACGAGGCGCGCTTCGCCCGCCCTGAGAGGAGCCAACAGTCGCGCGATTTGGGCGGGCGGGTCGCTGTAATCGCCGTCGAGGAACACCAGGATCTCGGCATCCGCGTCACGGGCGCCGGTGAGACACGCGGCCCCGTACCCGCGCCCGCGCTGGAGCACCACCGTCGCGCCCGCGGCTGTCGCGGTTTCCCGCGTCCCGTCGGTGCTGCCGCCATCGACGACGATCACTTGTGAGACGATGCCGGCCGGAATCTCGGCCAGCACCCGGCCGATCGCGCCCGCCTCGTTCCACACCGGGATGATCACCGCAACGCGCGGCGGCTGAATGGGAGCCGGTGGACGCGGATCAACACGGGCCACGGTCATCCCTCCGGGCATACAGCTCGACGCCATCTTCTTCCATGAGCAGACAGTACCCGAGGGACGGTAGCGCGTCGAGCACCCGTGTGTAGCCGGTGTCGATCGATTGGGACGAGCGCCACGCCTTGCGGTCGATCACGACGTGGGTGGCTCCTTCGAGCCGCGGAAACTCCCACACATCGCGCCGCCGCGACAGATGCGGCAATAGTCCGCTCTGCGCGCTGAGCGGCACGCCGGCCGGCACGGCCGACACGACCCAGTCCACCGCCCCGGCGTGCGCGGTCCGGCGGAATTGCTCCGGATCGAACCGCCCGCCGAGCGGGCTGCCAGTCAGCCAGCCCACCGCTTGCGCCGCGAGCAACACGGCCGCGAGCGCCGTTCCTCGATGCGCTGGGGCCAGCCGCAACCGCCGCCACAACCGAGCGGTCCTCGGCGCGTGCGCCAGCCACCTGGCGCCGCTCACGGACGCCACCAGCAGCAGCGCGAATGGCAAGACCGGGTAGTGCAGCGTCAACTCGTTCTGTGGGGGGTGGGTGGTCAGCATGTTTGCCGCCAACAGCGGCGCCGCCGCGAGCGCCGCGGGTGTCACAACCGGCACCAACGCCTGGGTCGCGAGCAGATGCGCGAGGCCGCGGCGCGGTCCGCGTTCCAGGAGATGGCGCAGAACCACGTCGGGACGGCGGAGCGCGCCGGAGACGATGCCGCGTGTGTCCGTGCCGAGGTAGCCGTACCGCTCCTGCAGGTCGCCCGGCCCGCCGCGCACCGCTGGCATCACCGCGCCGAGCACGATCACGGCGTAGACGAGCGACGCGCCAAGCAGCGCCAGGCCGTGCCGCCGGTAGCCGTGCAGCCACACGATCAGCGCGAAGCCTAGCCCAACCAACGCCGCGTCCTCCTTTAGCAGGAAGACCGACCCCAGCGCGGCGAGCGACCAACCGGGACGGCCGGCGACCAGCAGAGCGAACGCGCCGAAGATCCCGGCCGTGCCCATCACCTCCGGGTGGAAGTCGAACAGCACGGCGCCGTGGAGGTGCGGCGCGAGCAGATAGGCCGCCGCGACCAGCAGCCCGGCCACTGCCGACCGCAACACCTGTCGCGCCGCCAGGTAGAGCGGCACGGCCGCCCACGCCGCCACCGCCGCCTGGGTCAGCAGCAGGATCTCGACATTCGCGTGCACGCGGTAGACGGCCGCGAACAACAGCAGCACCGGTTCGACGTGCTGACCGAGGAAGTTGTATGGCACAAACGTCGTCTCGAACCACCGGCCGTGCGCGGTATTCCAGACGATCTGGTCGAAGAAGCCAAGGTCGAAGGCGGCGGAGCGATAGGCGCGATGCCGCGCGACCAGCGCCCAACTGAAGACGGACCACCCGGCCACAACCAGCAGCAGCAGGATCACGGAAGCGGAAGCGGACTGAACCGCGAAGCCGGTCGGATTCAGGTGGCCCGCCGCGCGTTTGGGGCGTGGGCGACTCACCGGGTCGCCCCTACCGGAGGTCACGAACCAGGCCCATGTAGGGGCGACCCGGCGGGTCGCCGCCGTCCGCGCGGGAGCTTCGGTGTTCCGGCCCGACTTCGCCATCCCAGACTCGTCTACAGGCTCCACTCGACTCCACAGCCCTTGCAGGCGGCGGGCGGCTCGCCGGACAGCATGGCCCCACGCCACGCGCGATAGGCGTCGCCGTCCCACACATCGGCCACGGCCCCGCGTTGCAGATTGCCCAGCACAATGCCGCGATAGGGTGCGTCGGTGAAGGGCGCGATGCAACAGGGCAGCACGTTGCCGTTCGACGTGACATACATCAGTCGCCAGGGGCGGTGACAGCCGCGCCACGGCGCGTCACCAGCGGCGCGACGGTCAACAAGGCCGGCCGGTCCTAATTCGCCTGAACCGCGCAGGGTCACACCAAGGTTTTCCGCGAGACGCAGCGCCTCATCCACCGCCTGGCGATCGTCATCGGCCGCCCGACCGAACAGCGCCTGGTCACGGGTGGCGATGCCGCGCTCGGAGTAAACCAATCGCTGCAAGTAGACTTCGCGAATGTTGTTCGCCGCCGCCACCCGCACCAACTCGGGCAGGTCGCCGACCGTTGTCTTCATGCCCGTGACCCAGAGTGACACGCGCGGCGCCTCGACCCCAAGCGCGCGCTTGAGTTCCGCGAAGCGGCGCAGGTTGCCGAGGATCTTGTCGAAACCGTCAACGCCGCGCACCTCCCGGTAGGTTTCGGGAGTGCCGCCATCGATCGAGACGCGCAGCTCATCCAGCCCACTGCTCGCCAGATCGCGCGCCTTGCGTCCGCGCAATAGCAGGCCGTTGCTGTTGAATAGCACATATGCGCCGCGCACCTTGAGATGGCGGATCATGCGGCCGAGGTCGGGGTTGAGCAGCGGCTCACCGATGCCGTGCAACACCACACGGCGAATTTTCGTGAACTGGTCGGTGATCTCGATGAACCGCTCCCATGACAGATCGTGGAACGCCTCTGCCATACCGAAGAACTGGGGGCAGGTGCGGCAGCGGAGGTTGCACCGATTCGTGACCTCCAGGTACAGCTCCTCCGGCGCGGGCGCGTGCTCGTCGCGCTCGGCGATACGGACGAACGACGGCGCGGGCGGGGACGGAGGCGCGACGACAGACGCGTCACTGCCATCACCCGTTGCACCCTCTGATTTGGTCGTGGTTGTCATGTTCCCTCTCAATCGGCGGCCTGCCCCGCGAACACCGGCGCGAGACGTTGAAGGGTGTGCAACGTGTGTCCGGCGCCGGGTCGCTCGCGTAGCGCCGTCAACAGTCCCGGCAGCGCCGCGGCGGTGTCGACATCGTCGCAGCCGGCGATTTCGATGAGCGACAAACCGGCCTCGGCGGCGCGGGCGCGGGTCTGTCCGGCGACGGTCTCGGTGCTCCAGGCGACATCGTGAAACAAGTGCGGTGTTGCACGCGCCGTCGCGAGCAGATAATAGCCGCCGTCGTCCGACGGGCCGAGCACCGCGTCCGCCGCATCAAGCGCCGCGAACGCTGCAACGTAGCGCACCGCGGGCAGGTGGGGCAGGTCAGAGGCGACGAGTGCAACGCGCCGGTAGCCCATGGCGAACGCCGCCTCCTGACCACGACGCAGAGCCGTGCCCAGATCGGGCGCCTCGGCCGGGATCAAGCCCACATCAGAACCTGCTAGCCCGCGAAACGATCCGGCCGCATCGACCGGCGCGAAGGCGATCCAGCGGTCGGCGCCGGCAAACGCCGCCTCCGCCAAGGTATCAAGTAGGAATGACCGTGCCAGCGCGGCGGCATCGCCCGGACTCAGCGGCGGACTCAGCCGGGTCTTCGCGCGACCCGGTTCCGGCCACTTCGCCATGAACACCAGCGCGTTGTCAAATCGCTTCTGCATCGATCGTGATCACCTAACACGCGGCCCCGTTCTGGGCGGGGAAGGGGGAGACGACCGGCCTCTGCAGGCATCCTTCGCCCCGACAGCGCCCGAGTGGGACGGCACGGGAAGGGGGAAAATCGTTTCGGTGGGCGAGTACGAGTTCATGGTAACACGCCCACAAGAAGCGCCCATACGGCGAGGAAGACACCCAAGCCGCCGATCACGACCGCGAGTCCCATGCCAACCCCCAGCAGGGCGGGGCCAAACGGCAGCGTCGCCGCCATGGATTCGGTCGCATCGAGCGTCTGTTCGAGCCGTGCGCCGAGGCCGTGCGGCCGCGATGGCGCGGGTGAGACCGGTCGCGACTCCGAGCCGGGTAGCGGCCCACCGCTGGCCAGATGAAGTTGGCCCATGCCCCGCTGTAGCCCGACGCCGGCCAGCCACCCGAGGCCGGCGCACGTCCCGAGGACGGGCAACGCCCACAGCCACACGGCAACGAGCGCCTTGATACTGTGGAGGTCGTTCGATACGAGGACCACTGCCGCCGCCAACAGCAAAATCAACCCGAGCCCGCTGCCGGTCAAGGCGGCCGCCGCCGGAACTCTGCCATCGCTGCCGCGCGCCGGCCGAATCGTCCGAGTCATCACAGCATCCTTGTCTGGCCCTCGCTGGACGCGCCCGTCAGCTTGAAGTCGGGGTCGATTCGCTCGCCCTCGCGCCGCACGGTGATACGGTCGAGTTGCTTGACCATGTTCTGACCGGGATATCCAGGCGCGATCAGCCGCACGGGGAAGCCGTGGTTGGTCGAAAGCGGCGCGCCATTAACATGCGTCGCCAGGAGTGCCCCGTCTCCCAACCGGCGGCGATGCCACGTCACGGCGTAGTTCGTGAGGCTGTGAAACTCGATGCTTCGCGCACCGCCATCGGCGCCGGCCACGGCGAGCACATCGCGCAGGCGCGGCCCTGACCACTCGGGCACACTGCTCCAGCCGCTGACGCAGTTGAGGCGGATGCGGCGGGTGACGACGGGCAGCGCGAGCAGTTGATCGTGCGTGAGATCGACCGGGCGCTCGACGGCGCCGTCGATCCGCAGCCGCCACACGCGCACATCGACCTCCTCCTTGCCGAATAATGTCTCGACCGGGAAGTCGCCCGGTCCACCCCGCTCCTCCTTGGGGATGCGGCCAATGAACAGTCCGCGCGGGCTGGTGTTGACGAGCGGTGTGTTCTGGTAACCAACGGCTAGACCCAGCCCACCGGCCAGCACCGTGCCCACGAACGCCCGCCGGGTGAGCACCCGCGCGTCAGCGGAAGATCGCGGCGCGCGTGCGCTCAACGCGCGCCGCTCGGTGGCCAGGCCGCGCGCTGTTTCGATCAGATGCCAGCCCAGATGCACCGCGATCAGCGGCACGGCCATGATCGCCGCCCACAAATGGAGTTGTACGGGCTTGAGTTCGAAAGGCGGGATATTCGTGACCGTGTAGTAGTAGTGAAACAGCATGTACAGGCCGCTAAAGTACAGCACGAAGAAATCGAGCGCCAGCAGCGGCGACATCACGCGCGGGACAATGGCCGGTGGACCAGCCCGCTTGAAGCGCGGCAATTGCAGGTAGTAGCCTGCCAGCCGAAAGCTCGTCGAGCCGTACTTCGCCACCAGGAAGGGGATCGATGCCAGCCCGGCGTAGAAATGGATCACGCGGGTGACGGTGAAATACGGCCCCACGTCGTGGTTGAAGGTATACAGGTAGAACAACCCGCCCGAGAAGAACAGCAATCCGAGCAACACCGTGAGCGCGACGCCGAGTTGCATCGTCACGATGGTGCTCGCGAGATGTGCGTGGCCTGCACCGGCTTTGGCGGCGGGCTGAACCGGTGTCATCGTTCACGACGCCTTTCGGTTGTCGGGCAGCGCGCTGCCGATAGGCGCCTCACGTCATGGGCCAGCGTGGGAAGCGTCGCGCCAACCAGGCATCAAGCCCCCAGTAGCGACCGGCGCGCATGAAGGCCAGCCCCAACAGAGGCATCCACTCGACCGCGTACTCCCACAGCCATTTGTCGCCGCGATGGATGTTGGCGAAGTTGATATTGAGCTGGAATCCGGCCGCCATCAGCGCCGCGATCGGCGTGATGACGCCCAATATCAGACAAACGCCGAT
>JBBQJF010000118.1:0-13184 GCA_038325665.1 Dehalococcoidia bacterium
GCCAGGTGCCCGGCCGGCAGCAGCGGATGGCGCGCCACCCATCCGAGCAGCGTCAGCTGGGTCGCACTCAGCGTGCACGCGAGGACCGCGCGCCGGCCGGCCGGCGTGTGGGCGTCATCCCCTGCCGGCGCCGCCAGCGCCCGCGCGGCCGATCCCTGAGCCGGCACCTCGGGCGTGGCCCGGACCCGGACCGCCCGCCGCGGACCCGGCCCCGCGCGCGGCCCGTCGTCCCTGTCGCCGGCCACCCGCATGCCGGTCTGCGTTCTGGGCGCGCTCTGCCAGGCGCACAGGTCACGCAGGCAGACGCGCGCCCCGCCCGGGCGGCGCCAGATCTGGCCGAGCGGACCATGGGCGCGCAGGTCGGCCAGTGTCGCGCACGCGGCTCCCAGCAGGTCGCGGCGGCGCCGGGCCGCCCCGGCGTCCAGCAGGTCATCCCACGCGGCCGCGGCGCTCACATCCAGGCAGACCACGAGCACCGGCGGCAGGGCCGCGCCCCAGGGCGCACCGCGGTCGTCATCAGCTCGGTACCAGGCCGCGACCCGGGCGCGGCGGTGCGCACGCGGCGCGCCGGCCCGGTCCCACGCCAGCAGTACCCGCGCACGCAGGCCCCCGGCGCGCAGGTGCGCCCACGCCTCGACCGCGGGTGGTGTGACGACCGGCTGTCCCCGGTGCGGCGCCCACCGCGTCGTTCCGGCGTCCTCCAGCGCTAGACCCGCGCCCTCGGCGTCCGCGGCCTCCCGCAGGTCTGCCGCCAGCATCGCCAGCGTATCGGCGACGCCGACCGCGGTCTCGACCCGGCTCAGCCGTGCCCACAACTCACCCCGGCTCACCGGTACCCAGCTGGCGGCGACGGCAGCGGCGCTGCCCGTTTGGGCGAGCGCCTCCACGCCCGCGTCGCGCAGCCTCCACAGCAGCGCCCGCGCCTGCCAGGCATCGGCGCCGAGGAGGGCGCCGAGTTGGGGTTCGGTCACGAGCACGAGCCGCGCGAGCCAGCCCAGCGCCGCGTCGCGCCGGTCAGTGTCCCTCCGGGGCCTGCCGGCGACGGGCGTCGTTGGCGCGTGCATGGTGTCTCCTCCCGGTTCCGGTGATGGTCGGGGTCGCGGCGGCGCTCGGCCGCACGCGGGGGTCGTGCTCCGAGTCGTCGCCCATTACGGTCTCCATCCCCGCCCCATCCGTCCCGTCCGCCGCGTAGAGGTCGGGCGCACCGCCGCTCGGGCAGGCGCCGCCGCGCGCCACCACCGCCGCCGCGATCTCCCGCTCGACATCGCCGCGCGCCCGGCCGTACCGCTCCGCCGAGCGGCGGACCACCGCGTCGCGCCGCCCGTGGTCGGGCGGGGGCGGCGGGTCCACCCGAAAGGAGAAGGGGGGTAGCCGCGCGCCGTCCGCCCACCAGCGGGCGTAACAGGTGTAGTCATCGAGGTCGGTGAGGTCCTCGAGTGCCAGCTCCGGTCCAAGTTCGGGAACCAGCGCGCGGGCGTCCTCCGCGCTCACCCCGAAGACGGTGAGGGCGTCGATGTTGGCGAGGATGGTCGGGCGCAACTGGCGGTCGAGGGCGTCGAGTTTGGCGAGCGATTGGGTGACCAGCACGACACTCGCCCCGTACTTGCCCAACTCCGAGAGCATGCGCGGGTAGTCGGCCGCCCCCAGGGTGCTCGACTCGTCCACCACCACCACCAGCCGCGTCCGCCGGCCCGGCGGCACCCCCACCTGCTCCTCCACGACCAGGCCGAGCAAGTTGAGCATGGTGGCGTCCAGGAGCGCCGCCCCGCCCTCGCCCAATACCCCCACCGCCGAGTTGACCACGAGCAGGCCGCCGTCGCGCAGCAGCGCCCGCGGGTCAAAGGTCGAGCGCGCCTGGCCGAGGGCGCACCGACTCGCCTCCCCCACCAGGAAGCGGCCGATCTTGGTGGTGATCGGGGTGGCAATCTGTTGCTGGAGCACTTTCGGCAACCGCTCGTAGGTCTCCTCCCACCAGACGTGCAGCGTCGGGTCGCGCACCTGTGCCCGCGCCTCGGCGCGGAACACCGGGCTGGTCAGCAGCGGCAGCACGTCGAGCAGGGTGTAGTGCTCCGCCGGCGCCCGGCGCTGATTCGCCTCATGCAACGTCAGTACTGACGCGCGCAGCGCTCCTTCCATGCGCGGCCCCCAGTTGTCCGGCCACAGCCGGTGGAGCATGGTCACCACGTTCTCGGCGGTGCGGTCCCGTCCGGGAAACAGGTCGGTATCGAGCAGGTTGATGCCCACCGGGCGGTCGCGGTCCGCGAGGTTGAGGTAGACCACCCGGTCCGCGAGGGCGGCGGGGACGGCGCCCAGCACGGCGTCGGCGAGGTCCTGGTGGGGGTCGATCACGGCGACCGCGCGCCGCTCGGGTCCGGCCGCCGCCCGCTCCATCAGGGAGCGGATGAGGTGGAGCAGTAGGGTGGATTTGCCGCGCCGGGTCTTGGCGACGACCAGGTGATTACGCCCGAGTAGCGCCGGGGGCAGGTGGACGGGGCGGACCAGTCCCTGGTGCGTGGAGACGCCCACCCGGGCGCCGTGCGCCACCGCCGCCCCCGGCGGCAGCACCCGTCGCCAGCGCGCCGGGGCGAGCGCCGGGGGCGCGGTGGCGGGCAGATACCATAACCCGGCCAGCTCCGCCGCGCCGAGAATAGCGCGGCGTCGGACGAGCCCGCCGGGGACGGTGAGGTCGGTGGGGTCGCCGTGCCACCGCCGCGCCCGTAAGGCGTTGCCGGCCGGGTGGTCGGCGGCGCGGGCGGCCGCGGCCACGCCGTCCACCAGCGCCGCCCGCGCGGCGGCGTCCCCGCTCCCGCGCGCCATGATCCGGAGATGGACCGCGAGGGCGGAACCAGCCAGCTTCTCGCGCGCCACGTCCGGCGGCAGGCGCGGCTCCCCGGTCCACGGTCCGCGTGCTGCCACCCACGCGAGGAGCGGCAGGATCATCACGCTGCCCGCGCCGAGCGCGACGAGCGGCCCCCACGCGCCCGCCTGATACCAGGTCCACGCGCGGAACCCGAGGGTCGCGAGCGCGACCAGCAGCAGGGGCGGCACGATCTCCAG
Organism: Dehalococcoidia bacterium; assembly: GCA_038325665.1. Lineage (GTDB taxonomy): Bacteria > Chloroflexota > Dehalococcoidia > CAUJGQ01 > CAUJGQ01 > CAUJGQ01. The sequence goes on from JBBQJF010000118.1 coordinate 3,058, forward strand.
GCTGGCGGCCACGGACGCGGGCGCACGACCCGCCGCCGGCCGCCGCGCCGCGTCCGCCGCACCCCGCGCGGCCACCGCACCCCGCGCGGCCAGCCGGGCGCTCCAGCCGTCCGGGGCGGGGCCGAGCGCGAGTTGCCCGACCACCCACTGTCCCGGTTCCGCCCGCGCGGCCGCGGTCAGCATCCCATCCAGGGGAACACCCTGGTCCGCGCGGTCCCGCGGGTGGCGCGGACCGCCGCCCCCGCGCAGGGGCAGCGCCGCTGGTCGGACCAGGCGGAGTTCCACGGCGGCGCACCCGGTGTCCGCCGCCGCGCCGAGGGGGTCGCGCTCCGGGTGCGCGAGCGGGTCGATCTCCGCGACGAGCGCCTGGGGGTACCGGGCGAGCAACCCCGCGCGGACCCGGCCCATCGCCCCGGCGTCGCGGGCACGCACCAGGAAGCGCACCGCGCCCGCCTCGGCGACCCATTCGAGCGCCACGCCACGGATGCCGGCCAGCGCGCCGATCAGCGCCCCGGCCCGCCCCACGGGATCGTCGTCCCAGCGCGACGGCGTCACCTCGATCAGGTGCGGAGGTGCTCCGTGTTGACGTGGCCGCATGGCGTATGCCTCCATTGGGTATTGGGTGTTAGGTGTTAGGGGAGGGCGACGATGACCATGCCAGGCGGCGGTCGTCGGCGTCGTCCACGGCGAAGCCCAACGCGCCCAGTCGCGCGGTCAACCAGGCGCGGCCTGCCGGTCGCACGCCCAACTCGCTCAGATCCTTGACCCCGTCCGGGAGGGACACGCTCGTTGCCCGCGGCCCCAGCCGCGCCGCCAGCGCCGCCGCCGCCTGTTGCCCCGGCGCGTCCTGGTCGAACACCAGCGCCACCCGTTCGGCGCGTTCCAGGACGGCGAGCCGCTCGGCGCGGACGTGGGTGCCGAGCAGGGCGCACACCGGCAGGCCCCAGCCCACCCCGGTCAGGTAGTCGAACGCGCCTTCCACGACCATCACCCACCGCCGCCCCTGGACGCGGTCATGGCCGAGGATCGGCTTGGGCAACGACAGCCCGACGTACTTCGGCTCCTGGCCCTCATCGAGGGCGCGGCCGAGCATCCACACGCACTGGCCACCGCGCAGTTCCGGGACGACGATCCGCCCGGCCAGTGTCTCGCCCCCACGCGGCCACAGCAGGCCGAGTTCCGTCGCCCGGCGCACGCCCAGCCGGTGCCGTTCGAGAGACGGCCGCAGAGCCGCGCCGTCGGCGTAGCCGAGGCGACAACGCCGCACGACCTGCTCCGGAATGCCGCGGGCGGCGAGGTAGGCACGGGCGCCGGGGTGATGGAGCAAGGTCTCGTGGTAGACCCCACGGGCGGCCGTCAGCACCATGCGGTCGTCGAGCGACAGCCGCGCGCCCGCCGTCCGCGCGGGAGCCGGCCGGGGGTCGCCCTCAAGACGGGCGACGGCGTCGCGGTCCGTGTCCGGTCCGGATGCGAGCCGAGGGGCAAGCGGGTCAGCGCCCATGACCGCGCGTCCGTTCTCGCGTGGTCCCGCGCGATGCCCCTCCCCGACGGAGGGAAGCCGCACGGCGAGATCGGCCACGGGAGTGGCCAGGAACGGGGCGCTCGCACGAGGGCCCGCTCCCGTGGAGGGACTGCACGCGCCGGCGGTGGCGAGCGCCGTCATGGCGCCGAGAACGAGGAGCGCGGCCGGGTGTCGTCGCATCATGCGCCTCCCGCGCGCCCGTCGCCGGCCGGCCAATGGGCCGTGTGCCGGGACGGGCGTCGGGTAGGAGCGTCACACGGGCCACTCGACCACGACTCGACCGCATCGCTCGAATCGCTCGCCGCGCCGCTCGAATCGCTCGAATCCGCGTCAGCGCGCGTGATTTAAGCGCCGGAGTTCACGCGAATTCGCCTGCTCGCCTGTTGGAGCGCACCCGGCGACCCACGCGACCTACCCCGCGCTCACGCCACATCCGGAGACGCGCTCCGTTTGGCCACAACGCCCATGAACAGCCGAACAGGACCTGCCGGTGTGCACCATGCGGCACAGAGTCGAGATCTGGTCCTCACGGCGCCGCCGAACTGCTCTCTCACGACAAACCGTGTACGTCCACTTCAGGAGGTGCGCGCGGCCTCGGAGTCGCACCTGTCTCGTGTGCCGGGCCGATATCGGCGAGGGGGTTGCCGTGCGGCCGGCTCATGGGTGCTCCATTCGCTATTGAACAGAGGGAGCGAGTGGAGTCAGGCACAGGTCCCGCGGCGTGCGCGCCCATGGGGTGCGCGAAGTCCTGGGAGTGGATACGTCACGAGCGAGCACACGACCTTCTGGCGGGCCTTCCTGCAGAGCCTGGTGGTACGGGAATGTTAGAGTCCCGTCAAGTGGGGAAATTGCGGTAAGCCACCGGGGGGTTGCTTGTGGGGTTCCCGCGGCGGGATCAACCGGCGGCCAGCAGCGTCGGTTCAGCCGGCAGCGGCAGGGTGGCGAGTGCAGCCAGCGATGCGACGCGGACGGAGCGGCGACTGGCCCACCAGTCGTCCTGCTGCTCGACCCGCACGGCCCCCCCCCAGCCGCGGCACCGCCGCCGGGTTGGGGACGATGCCGACCACATTGGTGCGTCGCGTCACCTCCTTGTTGAGCCGCTCCCGCGGATTGGTGCTCCCAATCGGTCGCCAGTGGGCGCGGGGGAAGGCCAGATGGGCCACCACCTCCTCCGCGGCATCGTCGAGTAGGGCCGCCAGTTTGGGGACCCGGCTCCGCAAGCCATCCGCGACTTTGCGCCACTGCGCGTGGGCACGGGCGGCATCCGGTTGCACGAACACCGTGCGGATCGTCGCGATAGAGTCCCCGGGAGTGTGTACAAACCCGGTAGACGGCGACGGCCAGCGTGTGGTTCGTCTCGGGATGTGAGAGGTCCCCGAACGGAGACCCAACGACGATGGCCGACGAGGTGAGGATGGCACCGGAGGGGCTGCCGCGCCAGTCGCCGACCGAACCCGCGCGGGATGTTCCGCGGAAGGGCTGCGGGTGCTGACCGAGGCGGCGATGCCGCTCGAAGTCCAGCAGCAGCTCGGCGCACACACGCGTCAGCGCACACCGGAGCGCGGCGGCTATCGCAACGGGAGCCGCGAGCGGCAGTGGCACACCCGTGGGCAGCCTGACCCGGCCGGTGCCACGCGTCCGGGACGGCAGCTATCTGCCCAGCCTGTTCGAGCCGCGGCGACGGGCGGAGCAGGCGCTGGCGGCGGTCGTGCCAGAGGCGTCTGTGTGGGGCGTGAGGACGCCCGAGGTCGATGACCTGGTGCGGACGCGGGGCAGCGCCGGGGTGAGCACGCGCCCGGTCAGCCGGCTGTGCGCGGAGCTGGCCACGGTCGGTGACCAGTTCCGGCAGCGGCCCCGGGTCGGTCCGTACCCGGACGTGGGGGGCGATGCCACCTTCGTGACGGCGCGGGTGGACGGGCGGGTGGTCTCGCGGGCGGGTGGCACGCGGGCGGGGCGGGGTGCAGCGCGTGATCAGCGACGCCCACGAAGACCTCAAGGGAGCGAGTGCCAGCGTGCGGTCCGGGGCGAGCTGGCAGCGCTGTCGGGTGCATTTTGTGCGCACCGCGCTCGCCCTGGTGCCGCAGGGGACGGCCGAGATGGTAGCAGCGACGATGATAGAGTCCCAGGAGGTGTGCAAAAACGGGGCAGAGGGAGACGGCCATCGTGTGGTTGTGTTCAGGAGTAATACAGCTACTGAAACGGAGGACCGAGCACGACGGCCGACGATGTGAGGATGGCACTGATGGAGTTGCTCCGCAAGGCGGCGGTGGAGCCGGAGGTGGACTTTCTGCGCGAGGCGCCGCGGGTGCTGACGCGGGATCTGATGGAGGCGGAGTTCGAGGTGCATCTCGGTGCGGAACGCGCCGAACGCGGTCCGGAGCGGACGGGGCAGCGCAACGGGTATCGCGACCGACCGTGGGACATGCGTGTGGACAGCATCGCGCCGCGGGTGCCGCGGGTGCGCGATGGCAGCTACTTCCCCGCGCCGCGGGAGCCGCGCACCCGGGCGGAGCGGGCACCGGTGGCGGTGATTCACGAAGCCCATGTCCAGGGCGTCTCGACGCGGCGGGTGGATGCCGTGGTGCAGGCGCTGGGGATGAGCGGCATCTCCACGAGCCAGGTGCGCCGGTTCTGCCAGGAATTGAACGCGGTCATCACCCAGTTCCGCACGCGTCGGCTGAGCGGGCCGTACCCCTATGTGGAGCTCGACGCCACCTTTGTCAAGGCACGGCACGAGGGACGGGCCGTCTCCGTGGCGGTGGTGATCGCCATCGGCGTCCGGCAGAGCGGCGAGCGCGAGGTGCTGGGCTTCGACGTGGGGCCGAGCGAGGACGGCGCCTTTTGGCTCAGCTTCCTCCGGGGCCTGGTCGCGCGCGGGTTGGACGGGGTGCAACGGGCGATCAGCGATGCCCATCAAGGGTTGAAAGCGGCGATCGCGGCCGTGCTCGCCCGGGCGAGTTGGCAGCGCTGCCGGGTCCACTTCGTGTGCAATGCGCTGGTGCTGGTGGCCAAGGGAATGCAGGCCTTGGTCGCCTCCACCATTCGCACCGTATTCGCCCAACCCGATGCGGCCACCGCTCGCGAGCAGTGGCGGCGCGTCGCCGGCGGCGTCCGCGTCAAGTGGCCGCGGCTCGCGGCATTGATGGATGGGGCCGAGGAGGACGTGTTGGCATACCTGGACTTCCCGCCCGCGCATTGGCGGCAGATTGGGAGCACCAACCCGCTGGAGCGGTTGACCAAGGAGGTGACGCGGCGCGGCGATGTGGTCGGCGTCTTCCCCAGCGATGAGGCCGTCATCCGACTGGTCGGGGCGATCGTGAGTGAGCAGCACGATGAATGGCAGGCAGGGCGGCGCTCCTTCCGCGCCGAGTCCCTGGCCAAGCTCGTCCCGCCGCCCTTCAGCGATCCCGCCCCACCTCTGCTGGCGGCCAGTTGAACCAAGCACCGAATGTGATCACACGATAGCCGATTTACACACTTGACGGGACGTGTTGCATTCCCGAGAACTGGGTGCACAGCCCACTGCTTGGGAACGAGCCACGACGCCACGGTACTGGCACACCTGCCGACACGAGAGCATGCATGTCACATGCTGGGCGAGTGGCACCGCCAGTTCCGTCCCGCGATCGCCGCCGCAACTCGGTCGTGCTGCCTGACCCGCGCTTGTGCCGATTCAGCATCTCTGGCAGAATGCCTCCGGCTCGTCCAACGCCTGGCCTGCTGAATGAGAGTTTCACATCTAGCAGGTTCACGATACCGCCTGGCGGTCCGGACGACGTGGCGGCTCTCTCGGACGATACACCTTGCTCGCTCGAATGGCGTGCCAGTCCACCAGCGCCCCCTGCGCATTGCGGGTGGGAGGAGGATATTCATGGGATCGGTCGATGGGCGGCTGACGGCCGCGGACCTACCTAAACTGATGGAATCGATCACCAACTGGGGCCGCTGGGGCGCGGACGACCAGCACGGCACCCTTAACCTGATCACACCGGAACACCGCCGCCGGGCCGTCGCGCTCGTGACCGACGGTGTGACGGTGTCGCTCGCCCACTCGTTGCCGACGATGCGCGGACCCGAGAACTTCTTTCCGGTCCAGCACATGATGCTGCGCGCCGGCGATATCCCCGGAGCCACCGGCACGGGTGATTTCATGGGTATTGCCTGTCATGGCTTCGCCATCACTCACATGGACGCGCTCTGCCATTTCTTGTGGGACGGCAAGATGTACAACGGCTTCCCCGCCGAGCGCGTGCGCTCGTCGGGCGCCGAAGTGTGTGGACTCGACGGCAGCAGTGGCATCTGTGGCCGCGGCGTCTTACTCGATATCCCGCTGACCAAAGACCGCGACTGGTTAGAGCCGAGTGAAGCGATTTATCGCGAGGACCTCGAGTCTGCCGAGCAGCGCGCGGGCGTGCGTGTGGAGGAGGGAGACATCCTCCTGGTTCGTACCGGCAGACAGCAACGCACCACGCGATTGGGACCTTCGACCAATCCGATGGAGGGGCTTGCTGGGCTGCACGCCAGCGCGCTTCCGTGGCTGCGGGAGCGCGGGGTGGCGGTGCTGGGTTCTGACGGGGTGAGCGATGTGCTGCCCTCCGGGATGGGTGAGGGCTCGACGGGGCCGAGCGCGACCGGGCTGCTACGCCAGCCCGTGCACACCGGCGCGATCGTCTACATGGGGCTTCACCTGATGGACAACGCAAACCTTGAGGATCTCGCCCGTGCCTGTGGTGAGCGCGGTCGTTGGACATTCATGCTCACGATAGCGCCGCTGCGCCTATCGAGTGCCACTGGGTCGGCCGTCAACCCAATTGCCCTCTTCTGACCCCGAGGGACAGCGACGACATGCTCGACTCAGGAGAGTCCAAGTCAGCGACGATCGACCACCGAGCGGGTCGGGAGACGATGTTCAATGCACGCCTACGTGATCCGGCGGGTACTGCTGATGGTGCCGACCATCTTCCTGGTGGGCACGCTCACCTTCGCCATGCTGCGACTGATCCCCGGCGATGCCCTGATGGCGCAGATTTCCTCCACGAGCGGGACGGCCGCGATCGCGCCGGAGCAACTCGACGCCATTCGCCGAGACATGGGCCTCAATGGGTCAATCCCGCAGCAGTTCGGAACCTACCTCACGAATGTAGTGCAAGGGAACTGGGGGAAAAGTTACGTTTCCAAGCAAGATACCATCACCGCCTTTACTGAACGGGTGCCGACCACGGCCGAGCTCGGACTCCTTGCCATCGTCTTCTCGCTGCTCATCGGGGTCCCTATTGGGGTGATGTCAGCGCTGCGGCAGGACGGGCCGCTGGACTATCTGGGACGGGTGGTCGCGATTGCCGGGCTGGCGATTCCTAACTTCTGGCTGGGCCTGGTCGTAATCGTTGTCGCCAGCCGTCAGTTCCACTACGCCTTCCCCAAGGGCAGCCATCCGTTCTACTCCGACCCGGTGACCAATCTGCAGCAGTTTCTGATTCCGGCCCTGATCTTGTCGTTCTCGTCTGGAGCGGTCATCATGCGGCTCACCCGCACGACGATGCTCGAGGTCTGGCGACAGGACTTCATCCGCACGGCACACGCCAAAGGGCTCACCGGCCGCGCCGTGGTGACGCGCCATGCCCTGCGCAACGCGCTCCTGCCGGTCGTGACCGTGATCGGAACGCAACTCACGGCACTCGTCGGCGGGGCGGTGATCGTGGAGAGCCTATTCACCCTGCGCGGTGTCGGGCTGCTGACATTGCAGGCCATCGGTCAACGGGATTACCCACAGGTGCAGACGAATGTGCTTTTCTTCTCAACGGTGTTGGTGGTGGGGAATCTGCTGACCGACCTCGTCTATTCCCTGCTTGACCCACGCATCCGCTACAACTAGCCCCGGAGGAGGGGGTGCCGATGGTAATCGACGGACGCGAGCAGGCACGGGCATCCGTACTAGTACTGAGCGAGCCTCGCCGCGTCAGCCGATCGTGGGCGGCCACCCTGCGGCGGCGGGCGCGGCAGCAGCCGCTTGGTGTCGTGGCCTTGGCCTTGCTGGTGGCGATTTGGGGCCTCTGCCTGCTGGCGCCGGTAGTAGCGCCGTACGCGTGGAACCAGGCCTTCGCGGGGCCGCGCCTTCAGGCCCCCGATGGGGACCACCTGCTGGGCACCGATCAGGTCGGACAGGACGTGTTCAGCCGGATACTGTACGGTGGGCGGCTGACTCTGACGATCAGCATCCTCGCCACGGTCGGTGGAATCGCCTTGGCGACCATCATCGGAGTAATCTGCGGCTACGTGCTGGGCACGTTCGACCTGCTCTTCCAGCGCGTGGCAGATGCAATTCAGGCGCTGCCCGGGCTGGTGGTGTTGATGGTGGTCGCGGCGGTGTTCAGTGGCGGACTGAGTTGGACGATGGCAATGCTCGTGGTGCTGACCGCGCCGAGCGGTGCGCGGGTGCTGCGCTCGGCGACACTCAGCATCCGCGAGGCGCAGTACATTGAGGCGGCGCGGACACTCGGGGCCGGACATCCCCGCATCCTGCTGCGGCACATTCTTCCCAATGTCATGCCGCTGATCATTATCTTGTTCAGCCTCGCCGCCGGGGCGAATCTGCTGCTCGAGGCGGCACTGAGCTTTCTGGGTGTGATCAACTCGACCTATCCAGACTGGGGCACGATGCTGAACGCGTCCGCCCAGAGTTACATGGTCTCGGCGCCCTGGCTTGTGATCGTGCCCGGCGCCGCCATCAGCCTAACGGTGCTCAGCTACAACCTGCTCGGTGATGCCTTGCGGGACATCCTAGACCCGCGCCTGCGACTCTAGCAAGGAGCCACATGTGTCTGAACGTCCGGTGTACGGTCGTTGGGGAGGAACGACCGTGCACGGCAGCGCTATCACCATCGCCGGTCACGAGTGACGGGCGAAGCCGAGATCGTGTGCAGTAGTAACTGTAGATATCTTTTGGCGAGGGCGAATACGCGGATTTCGTCCCGAATGATAAGGGTGAGCCTCCATGGATGTCCTGGAGACCTGCCCGCATCGCACCACGCTGGTGCGAGGAGGGAAGACCACGATGGCGCGCGGAATCAAGCGTTTAGATGAGGGAGCGGCGATGTTCCGGCAGTACGATCGCCGTATCTGGCAGCGACGGGCGTCGCGCCTGACGGTGCTCAAGGGCGGAACGTTGTTGGCCTTGGGTGGCGCGACCGCCCTGACGCAGTTTCTCGCCGCCTGCAAGGGCGACGACAAACCGTCCGGCGGTGGCGCGGCGCAGAGCACCGGCGCCGGCAGCACTGCCCCCGGCAGCACGTTCAAAGATACGACGCTCACTCCGCCCTACAAGGCGGGTAACCCGGCCGCCCAGGTGCCCGAGGGCTTGCAGCGGTACCCGTACGTTTACAAGTACAACTTCCGCCGCCACAACTACGGGGCACCGGTGGCGGTGGGTGGCCACATCGTGCGGGGTTACGGCCCCTGGCCGGATTGGGATTTCCTGAAAGGTACCGGCGCCCCCATCGGCCAGGCGTTCATGAACGGGCTCATGCACCACGCGATCCACGACGGATTGAATCTGGAGACGATTTCCCCCGAGACTGATCTGGCGACCAAAGTCGAGCATAATGCCGACTACACATCGTGGTTGGTGACGATCCCCGAAAATGTCAAGTTCCACAATATTGCACCCGTCAACGGACGGCTGATGACGGCCGAGGACGTGGTCTATTCGTTCGAGCAGTACATAAAGAACAGCATCTGGAACACGCCGCTGCGCGGCGTAGACAAGGTGACTGCCCCGGATAAGACCACCGTCCGCTTCGACCTCAAAGCGCCGTCACTGACCTTCGCCTCTACGCTGGAACTGCCGTATTACAACGTGCTCGCCCGCGAACATGTGGAGAACCAGGATTTGTTCAAGGCCCGACCCATCGGCACGGGCGCGTTCATGGTCAACTCGACCAAATACCAGGATAAGCTGGAGGCGGAGCGCCATCCCGAGTACTTTGGCCGGCCAACGTGGATGGCGGACAAGTACCGCACGATTAGGCTGCCCTTCGCCGACCGGCTCAGCTTCATCTACCACGCCTCTGACGCCGACACGAAGGCGGCGTTCATTGCTGGTAAGGTCGATGAGTACAACATCACCTTCCTCGATCCGCCGATCCTCAACGAGGTCCTACAGGCGGCTCCCAACTCTCAAGTGACCGTCAACACCACCTGGGCGGGTACGCCGACGTGGATCGCGTGGAACTACAACAATCCATTGTTCCAAGACGTGCGCATCCGGCGGGCGTTGTCGATGGCGATCGACCGTGAAGCGTTGATCAAGAACGTGCTCTCCGGCGCCGGCGTACCGGGTGGGTCGCCCGTGCCGTATGATCTCCAGGGCCGAGACCTGCCGCCCGACCTAAAGGATTACGGGCCGTACTATCAGTTCAACCCACAAGAAGCGAAGAAACTGCTGGCCGAGGCAGGCCACCCCAACGGCCTCGATATTGAACTGGAGATTCCGGCGCCGGCATCGGGGGTGTTCTTCAACATCTACACCGCGGTCGGCCAGTACTGGCGCGACAATCTCAAGGTTAACCTCAAGCTCACGGCCAAGGATGTCCTGGCGCATCGCGCGGAT
>JBBQJF010000119.1:0-12996 GCA_038325665.1 Dehalococcoidia bacterium
CACCGCCGAGCGACTCGACTACGACGCTCTCAAGCCGCGCGTGATCGCCGACAACCGCACCCTGTTCTGCATGGCCGACCGCTATCAGATCTTATCGACCATCTTCAGCCGGCTGCGTGACCGTGGCTGCCTGACGAGCGCGGCGAAGACCTAACCCCCCGGCCCCCTTCCCCGCAAGGGAAGGGGGAGGACGAAGGGCTACGCGTGCCAGGCATGAACGCGAGGGTATCTCCCCTGCTGTGACACGGCGGGCCGGCGATCTGACCGCGCCGCGGGACCGATTCTCCCCTCCCCTCGCAGGAGAGGGGCCGGGGGAGAGGTGGGCCAGCTCTACGTGAACAGTGGCGCCATCTCGCGCTGCCGCACCAGCCCTTGCATCGCATCCTCGGCGGGCGCCGCCTCGAACCGTGACGCCGCGTCGAGCACGCGTGGCAGCAGCCCGGTGTCGCCCACGGTGTTGAGGAACACACCCGGCCGGCCCAGCACCCAGTGGACGGCGCGGTCGATGTCGGCCTGCTCCTGCAGCGGCTCGTACCAGGTACGGTAGGTGTGCTCCTTCTCGTTCCACGGGCCGAGCGTGATCGCCTTGATCGTCTGTACGGCCGTGCCCCGCTCCCGGCACAACGCCACGACCGCCTCGAAGCCGGCGGCATAGTCCGGGTTCTGCATCATGACGTAGTTGTACGGCAACAGCACCGAGTCGAACGGAAAGCGCTCCAGGCTGCGCCGGTGCATCATGGGGATGGTGACCCCATGCCCGGTGACGCCGATGAAGCGGACCAATCCCTGGTCGCGTGCCTCAATCGCCGCCTCCAGCGCCCCGCCCGGTCCCATCGCCGTCTCCCACTGGTCCGGCTCGACCAGGTTGTGCAACTGAATCAGGTCGAGCTGCTGCACCTGGAGTCGCTCCAGCGAGCGGTGAATCGATTCCTTCGCCTTGTCGTAGGTGCGCTCGCCGGTCTTGGTGGCGAGGAAGAAGTCACCACGGTGGCGGGCCATCCACGGACCGATCCGCAGTTCGGAGTCGCCGTAGCTGGCGGCGGTGTCGATGTGGTTAATCCCATGCCTCAGCAGCGTCTCCAGCGTGCGGTCGGCCTCGGCCTGGTCCACCCGCCCGAGCGCTGCCGCGCCGAAGATCGTGCGCGTGCTGTCATGACCTGTACTGCCGAATGGCTGTGTCGAAATCACGGCTGGCCTCCTACACCCGGTATTGATGCGGCCCGAAGTCGGCCTCGTAGAACGGCGATACCATCCGCCCCGGCGGGATGATCGCGTCGATTTGAGCGCGGTCTTCATCAGTGATGGTGACGTTCAGGGCGGCGAGATTATCCTCGAGTTGCTCCATCGTGCGTGGGCCGATGATCGGGCTGGTGATGTCGGGCTGGTGGAGGCACCAGGCGAGCGCGAACTGAGAAAGGGTACATCCCTTCGCCCTGGCCAGCGGTTGCAGCGCCTCGACGACATCGAACACACCCTCGACCATCCGCCGCTGCTGCATTGGATTGCGCGCGTAGTTCTCGAAGCGGCTGTCGGCGGGCGGCGGCTGATCTCGGGTGTACTTGCCGGTGAGCAGGCCGCCACCGAGCGGACTCCACGGAATCATGGCGATGCCGTAGGTGCGCGCCATGGGCAGCAACTCGCGCTCGATGCGGCGATCGAGCAGATTATACGGCGGCTGCTCGCAGATGAAGCGGTTCAGGCCCAACTCCTTCGACACCCACAACGACTCGACCAGTTGCCATGCGCCGTAGGTGCTCGTGCCGATGTACCGCACCTTGCCGGAGCGGATCAGATCGTCCATCGCCCGCAGCGTCTCATCGATTGGGATGTCGGACTGCGGTCGGTGAATTTGGTAGAGGTCGATGTAGTCGGTCTGCATCCGGCGCAGGCTCGCCTCGCACTGCTCGATGATATGGCGGCGGCTGTTGCCCCGCGCATTGGGATTACTCTCGCTCATCACGCCGTGGACCTTGGTCGCCAGCACCACGTCGTGACGTTTGCCGTTGCGCCGCAACGCCTCGCCGGTGGCCTCCTCGCTGCGTCCGCGGCTGTAGACGTTGGCCGTATCGAGGAAGTTGATGCCGGCGTCGAGCGCGCGGTCGATGATCGCGGCCGCATCGTCAGGCGTGGTGCGCCCACCAAACATCATGCAGCCGAGGCACAGTTCGCTGACCTTGACGCCGGTGCGTCCGAGGGAACGGAACTCCATGAATCGCTCCTTTGGGTGGTGGGGAATGGGGAGCGGGGAACGGGCAGCGGGGAGATCGTTGCGACGGCCGCTCGCGCGACAAGCGACGAGACGCCGAGCGCGCGGAGGGTCTCTCCCATCGAATCCTCCGCGGTTCACGGCAGTCGGGCATTGCGCCGGGCAGTCCAACGCTCTCCCTGACCCATTATCGACACAGCAGCGCTCTGGCGCTCGTTGAGGCTCGTATCGTGTTCCCGAGGTTTCGGGGCAACGTCCCCGTTGTAAGTATGGGTTGCTATCCCTTCGCTCGCTACCCTGAAGTACAGCCCGGACTGAATGCGCACATGAGAGGAGCGATACGCCATGGAATCAGTGGAAGCAGCGGCGAGAGGACTCGTGATCCAATTGCCCGCCAGGGATCCGCACACTGATACCTTGCATGTGGTTGTCGAGACGCCGAAGGGACACCATAACAAGTACGCCTACAACGAGGATTACGGGCTGTTCGAACTGAGCGGCGTGCTGCCAGCGGGGGCGGTGTTTCCGTACGACTTCGGCTTCGTGCCATCGACGCTGGGAGGTGACGGCGACCCACTCGATGTGCTCGTCTTGATGGACGAACCGGCCTTCGCCGGCTGCCTCGTGCGCGCACGGCTGATTGGCGTGATCGAGTCCGACCAGACAGAGCGGGACGGCGAAACCACCCGCAACGACCGTCTGATCGCCGTCGCGGCCAAGCACCGGTTGTACGACGACACGCGCTCGCTCGACGACCTCGGCGAGAGGCTCGTCGCCGAGATTGAGCACTTCTTCGTTTCTTATAACCAGATCAACGGCAAGCTGTTCAAGCCACTCGGCCGCTCCGGCCCTACCCGTGCGCATCAGATTCTGGACGAGGCCATTGCGCGGGCGAAAAAAGATGGGTTCGAGGAGTAGGAACGCGACGCGCGGGCTAGGTGAGTCGCGCGCCGTCTATCGCCCACGCGGCCGCGAGTATATCTCCACAACCGGCAACCCCGGAGCGCGCGGAGAGCATGCAGACGGTCATCAATCGAAGCCTCCGCGCCCTCCGCGCCCTCCGCGCCTCCGCGGTTCATTCACTGCCCCGCCGCGCGACCTTTACCCGCGCCCTCCGCGCCTCCGCGGTTCACTCGTCTCCGACCCGCGCCACCTCCACCCGCGCCTCGTACGCGGCCGAGCCGGAGGGGAAGATGGCGGCGGCGGCGTCGGGCACCGAGCGGGCGCCGCTGGTCAGGCGGTTCACGCCCTCCCAGCCGTCGTGCATCCACACCACCCCGGCCGGAACGCGGTCGGTGACGTGGGCGCACACGGTCAATTCGCCACGGTCGTTGGCGAGGCGCACCGGGTCGCGGTCACTCACGGCGCGGGCGGTGGCATCGGCGGGGTTGATCCACAGCAGCGGTTCCGGCTCCGCGTGGGCGAGCGAGGGCAGCGCCCGGCCGTGGTCGTAAAAGCCGTGGAAGTGGGTGATCGAACGCCCCTGCACGAATACCAGCGGGAATCGCCCCGCGCGCTCCGAGTGGGCGCCGTTCTCGCGCGGCGGCTCGTACACCGGCAGCGCCGGCAATCCCAACCCCCGCGCCTTCTCCGAGACGAACTCAACCTTGCCCGAGGGCGTGGCAAATCGCCGGTCGGGGTGGGCGACGGTCGAGATTGCCAGCGGCACGCGTCCCTCGCCCGCGCGCATCGCGGCGACCGTGGCGTGCCGGGTGGCGTTGTGGTCGAAGATCGCATCGAGCGCGCCGTCTACCGACTGCCACGGAAAGAAGTCCGCCACGCCCAGCCGCGTCGCGATTTGGTCGAGCACCCACCACGATGGCCGGGTTTCACCGGCGGGCGGCAGCGCCCCGTCCATCAGGTAGAGGTGGGTGTTGGTGGCCTTGAAGCCGGTCTCCTCCAGCCACGATGTGCCGGGGAGCACGATGTCGGCGTATCCGCGTGACGTTTCATTCATGAACAAGTCGAAGCAGACGACCAGGTCCATGCGCTCCAGGGCGCGGGCGACGCGGTTGCTGTCGGCGAACGACGACAGCATGTTCGTGCCAAGCAGAATCAACACCTTGATCCGGCCCGCCTCCAGCTCGTCGAGGATCGTGCTCATCTCGCTGATCATCGCGGTGCCGTCCGGCTTGACATCGGCGGGCACGATCCGGTTCATGCCCATGCCGTGACTCTGGGCGGCGTGACGCGGCCCCATGCCGGCGCCGGGCGCGGCCAGACTGCCGGTAAGCGCCGGCAGGCAGGCGATGGCGCGGGCGGCGTGCCAGCCGTTGCCGGTCTTGTGCATCGAGCTGCCGCCGGCCAGTATCATCGATCGCTTGGTCGCGGCGAAGGTGCGCGCCAGCCCGCGGATGACGGTGGCGTCGATGCCGGTCTCGTCCGCCGCCCATTCGGGTGTGTACTGAGCGACGTGCGCGGCCAGTTCGTCGAAGCCGAGCGTGAACCCCTCGACAAACCCGCGGTCGATCAGCCCCTCGTCGATGATCACATGCATCATCGCCAGGGCAAGGGCGGCATCCGTGCCGGGGCGGATGATCAGCGTCTCGTCGGCCTGCTCAAACGCCTCGGTGTGGCGGATGTCAATCGCGACCACACGGGCGCCACGCTTGCGGGCGGCGACGATGCGCGGCGCGGTGATCGGCTGACTGGCGAGGTTAGCCCCCCACAACACGATCAGCTCGGCGTTCTCGGCCATGTCGTCCATGGTGTTGACTTCGGTCACGCCGGTCAGTCCGAAGCCGAAGCCGCCCAGCCCCCAGCAGACGATGCTCGGGTTCCACCACTGCGCGCCGGTCATGTGCGCGAACCGGGCGGAGAACTGCCCGCCGAGGCCGTTGAGGAATACACCGTGCCCCGCCCACACCGCTGTCGCCGCCGGCCCGGCCGCGCGAATTGCCGCCGCGATTCGGTCGAGGGTGTCGTCCCAACCGGCATCCGTCCATGCGTCATCACGGCGTTCGTCGCGGACCCGCGGCACGAGGATGCGCCGGGGATTGTCGAGGATTTCGCCCGCCGACCGGCCGCGGATGCAGAGAAAGCCGCGGCTGTCGGGATTGTCCTTGTCGCCGCGGATGCTGGTGACGGCGCCGTCCTCGATCTCCACCACCATGCCGCAGTAGGTGGGATGGCAGTTCATCGGACACATCGTGTGCAGCGTACGTTTACCGGCGGCGGACGCCGGGTCAATGGTCGTGGTCATGGCACTCTCCCTCGGGGCAGGTGAGAGGATGATAGCACCGTCGCGGTTCCAGCACCGGCCGGCCGCGCACGACGGCGCTCGACATGCTGCTTGGGAAGCAGCCACTTTGCCCCTGAGTTTGTTCCCGCATCGCGTGGCCCGTCGCGTGGACGGGGAGGCGCCGCGGTGTGCCGGATAAGAGCCGTTTTCAACCGCTGCCATATTCCCTACACTGCTGGTACGAGCGCGGCGACCGCGTTCGAGCTAAAGGTAGCAGCCATGCCGATCATTGAGGAAACCCGTCCCTCGGCGCAGACCGCCCGCATCCTGGGCACCGGCCTCGAAGTCTGGGAGATCGTGCGCACCTACCTCGAGGTCGGCCGCGATTGGTCCCGCCTGCTGGCCTCGTTCCATTGGTTGAAGGAGTCGGACCTGGTGGACGCGATTGAGTACGCGCAGCAGCATGTCGCCGACATCGAGGCGCGCATCCAGGAAGACTACGCCCTGTTTCGCGAAGCGCTCGGACCTGATCCTCTCCTACACTGGGACGGATGCGTACCTACCTCGACGAAGACCTCTCCGACACTGTAGCGATCATTGCCCGCGAGCTGGGCAGTGATACCACTTGCTCACACGAAGACGGCCGCGACGGTACCCCCGATTTTGAACAGTTAGAGTATGCCGCCGCGCAGGGTCGGGCATTTGTCACGAGGAACCGCCGCGACTTCTATCACCTGACGTTTGAGTTTCAGCGGCGGGGACTTCCCCATGCGGGGGTTCTGCTGGTCTCGTCCGCACTGGCCAACGACGCGTACCGCGCGATCGCGGAGGCGATCGTCCGCTACGACCAGCGGTATCCCGACGGCATGCCGCCGTACATGATCGACTACTTGTCGCCGGCGCGCGATTGACCGACCGGGCACGCTGGAACCGACCCGTTGCGGTTGGTCCGGTTCACAACCTGCCGCACGGTGGTCTATGCTCGTGAGGGGACGACGCCTGGCGCGGTCTGTCCGCACTGAGTCGCGGCATGGAGCCGTGGATTAGCCGAGTTGATACAAAGGCACAGTACGATAGCGGAGCGCAGCCATGCCGATCATCGAGGAGCCCGCCCGTCCCCCGGCGCAGACCGCCCGCATCCTTGGCACCGGCCTCGAAGTCTGGGAGATCGTGCGCACCTACCTGGAGGTGGGCCGCGATTGGGAGGATCTGAAAGCCTCCTACCACTGGCTGAATGAGCCGGACCTGGTAGATGCCATCGAGTACGCGCAACAGCATGTCGATGACATCGACGCGCGCATCCGGGAGAATTATGCCGGTTTTCCGAAAGACCTACAGCCGAACCCCCCCGTACACTGGGACGGATGCGCTTCTATCTCGACGAAGACCTCTCCAACACCGTAGCGCTCATCGCCCGCAACTTGGGCGGAAACACCACCTGCTCGCACGAGGTCGGGCGCGACGGCACGACGGACGAAGCCCAATTGACATACGCCGCGACGCAAGGGCGCGCCATTGTCACGAGGAACTATCCTGACTTCTTTCGCCTGACGTTCGAGTTTCAGCGGCTGGGACTGCCCCATGCGGGGGTGCTGTTGGTCTCGTCCGCGCTCCGCAACAAGGACTTCCGCGCAATTGCCGAGGCGATCATCCGCTACGACCGCACCCACGCGGACGGTATGCCGCCGTACATGATCGACTACTTGTCACCCGAGCGCGATTAATCCTACCGCCGGGTCCGAGAAGTGCGTCAATATGACATCGCGCGAGGTGGACGCGGTGGCGGGGCCGGCGTGGAAGCCGCTTGTGCGGCGGTGTATCATCGGGTTGGGTCTCAACTCGCTGTCATAGCTGCTCACACCCAGGGAATCTTCGGAGTGTGCCATGCCGATCATCGAGGACCCGATCCGCCCCCCGGCGCAGACGGCGCGCATCCTGGGCACCGGCCTGGAGGTGTGGGAGATCGTGCGCACCTACCTGGAGGTCGGCCGCGATTGGTCGCGCCTGCTGGCCTCATTCCACTGGCTGAACGAGTCGGACCTGGTGGACGCGATTGAGTACGCACAGCAGCATGTCGCCGACATCGAGGCGCGCATTCGGGAGAACTATAACTGTCTGCCCGAAGCGTTGCAGCCGGATCCTCCGCTACACTGGGACGGATGCGCTTCTATCTCGACGAAGACCAGTCCGATGTCGTAGCTGGGATTGCTCGCGCGCTGGGTGGTGACACTACCTGCTCGCACGAAGTCGGGCGCGATGGCACATCGGACCATGATCAACTCGCATACGCGGCAGCTCAGGGGCGGGTCATTGTCACGAGGAATTACCGCGACTTCATCCATTTGACAGCCGAGTTCGAACGCCAGGGCTATCCTCATACAGGCGTCCTGATGGTTCCATTGTCGCTCCCGAACGACGCGTATCGCGCGATCGCCGAGGCGATCATCCGCTACGACCGCGCCCACCCCGAGGGCATGCCGCCCTACATGATCGATTACCTTACTCCGGCGCGCGACTGACCCATGGGCGTTGGGATCGCGATACAACCAGCCACGGCTGTCGCTGTGTCGTGGTCGAGTCGCGGGTTGTCGCTCTCCGATTCTTGCTCTTATACTTGTCTACCCGCGTGGGGACGCCTGGAGCAACCGAACCGCTATGGAGGGTGACCATGTCGCACACATGCCCATTCCGCGACATCGCGCGTGGCGCGCCACCACCAGGCGGGTTCCGGGATAATCACCCTGACAGGCAGACCCTCTCGGCGGCCACCAAGGCGACACTGCCTCCGCCGGGCTTTCCACCGCCCGGCTCACCGACCTCGCCTCAACCGAGCTACCCTCCGCCGGGCTTCCCCTCACCGGCGCCCGAACGCCGGTCCCCGTATGAGGCGCCTCCCCCGGCGCCACCGCCGCCCGGGATGCCGCCGCCCGGTTTCCCGCCGCGATAGCCTCTGCAGAGAACTCCCCAAACGACGGCCGGGGCGGCGGATGACCGATCCACGGCCGCCGCCGTCATTATCACGAACCGCCGCCGCTGGCCGGCTGTCGCTTGAGGCTCGCGAGCTGTGCCCCGGCGCGACCTTCGAGGTTGGCGCCGAACAGTTCGACAATGCTGTCGAGGGTGTAACCGGCGAGGAAGAAGTTGACCAACGTGACCTTGGTCGCGCCCAGCGTGAGCGCGAGACTGAAGAAGGCGAACAGCGCCAAGAGCATCTTGAGGATCATCCGTCCCCAATGCGCGTTGATACGGGGCAGCAAGTCGCTCCGCGCCAGCACCGGCGGCATGCCCGTTTGCGCCTGCATGCTCTTGGC
This sequence comes from Dehalococcoidia bacterium, assembly GCA_038325665.1. GTDB lineage: Bacteria > Chloroflexota > Dehalococcoidia > CAUJGQ01 > CAUJGQ01 > CAUJGQ01. The sequence goes on from JBBQJF010000119.1 coordinate 8,699, forward strand.
AAGCCCGACCGCGACATGGACCAGCACCCCGGCGAACACCGCGAACCACCCCGCGACCAGCTTGCCCTCCAGCCCCGCGCCGTTGATCGGCCACCCGGACAGATCGCCGATGCCGGGAATGGTGATAGACCCGACCGTGTGCGATTGCTGTGGGTTGGCGGCGTAGGCGACCAGCCCGGTGAAGACGGCGAAGATCAGCGCCAGCTCGATCAACGAGAGCCACTGCCGCCAGCGGCGTGGGTCGTACCGGTAGACCAAGCCGTTCGCCACATCAATCAATCCCGTGGGGATTGTTTTCGGCGCCCATGCCAGGTGGTTCAGAAGCTTTGCCCGATCTGTCGGGTCGCGCACCTCGTCGTCGAACACCGCGTGGAACGGGATGTAGTACCCGGTGCGAGCGTTGTCCAGCCACGCGTTCAACCGGTCGGGAATCGTCCACGACGCGATATGGAAGATGATCTCCCGACAGCGCTGATCGATCATGTTGAGCGAGTGCGTCTGGGTCTGGGCGTCGATGTCCGTCGATTCGGGCTGGCTCAGACATGGCACGCCGCGGATTTGTTCCCACAGGTTGGTGATGTGAGCAAGCTGCTCCCGTCCGCCGAGGCCGCCTTCTTCCATCGCCTTCTGGACCCCAACCAGCACATCCTCGACGCGCTGCGTCGCCCGCCTAATATAGATAGCGCCGCCACACAAGTCCGCTTCGCCGGCGCGCACGCTCGCGAGCAGCAATTGCAGGTCTTGCAGTGTCACCCGCAACTCGCGTAGTTGCCCAATGACATGCGCCTGACGCTGGATAAGTTCGGCGCGCCATGTCTCGGTGGCGGCACGCGTACTATTGTCCCGTCTGAACAACCTGCCCATGGTCGCCTCCTTGACGTGGAAATGGGCGTCGGGGGCCGGGGGGACTGATGTGCTCGTCATACCGGGTGGGGCATGAGCACTCTCTAGGATTAGAACGACCGGGCCGCGGCAATTCGTGGGCGCCGCCCGCCGGCGCGCGTTGCCACGGACTGAGCGCGCGGTAGTGTTCCACACCGCCCGGCGATGGTGTACCGCGTCCGTGCAAATTCGTCAATATGCTTGTCATTCACTCTTAACCTGATCGGAACCTGTTTTTCCCATCGTTGACAGGCCGAGGGGCCGGTCGTAGAATTCGGCATCGTCAGGGTGGCAGTAAGCGTTGAGCCGTCAGCGGTCAGCGACCGCGCGGCCGCGGTCCGTGACCACGGCGTGGGGGCGGGCGCCGGGGCCGCGTGTCTTGACGGTACACCGCCAGGCTGATCGCTGAACACTGACGGCTGAACGCTTATAGGTGGCACGTAAGAGGAGGGGGCTGACTGATGGACGCACACGACGGGTCCGATCCCGCCCGCGATCGCCTGCCGGACGCGCGCATGAGCCGTCGGCGTATTCTTCGCACACTGGCGGCCGCGGGGTTGGTCGGGCCGGTGCTGGCGGCATGCGGCGGCAAAGACGATAAGGCGGCGACCACATCGATTCAGCAGCCGCCGGCCCCCAGTTCGGCGCCCAACGCCGGCGCGACCGGTGGCGGTGGCGCGGGACCGGCCGCCACCCAGCAGCAGACAATCGGCAAGCTGGTGGTGCGGGCCGAGCCGTACCCCAAGTACGAGGGCACGCCCAAAGACGCCGACCTGATCAAGATCGTCCGCGGCGAGGATATCAGCGACAACTTCAACCCGGCCGCGCTCAACACCTACTCACCGTACACCTTCGTTTACGACCCACTCGTGTGGATCGACGAGTACACGCTCGATCCGAAGCCGTGGCTGGCGGAGAGCTGGACCGTCTCCGAGGACGGCAAGACCTACACCTTCAAGCTACGCAAAGACGTGAAGTGGCACGACGGCTCGCCGCTCACCGCCGAGGATGTCGCCTTCTCGATGATCGCCTACCGCGACGACCCCGACAGCTCGGTGGCGCGCTTCTTCCCGCTGATGACGAAGAACCCGGTCGTCGTCGATCCCAACACCGTTCGCTTCGAGCTGTCCGACACCTCCGGCGACTGGATCCTCAACGCCTGTAACCAATTCATCGTGCAGAAGAAACAGTTCGAGGACTATTGGAACTCGGCCAAGGGCGAGGGCGGCAAAAAGACCCTCACCGGCTTCCCCTACGCCGACAAGATGCTGGTCGGCACCGGCGCCTGGAAACAGGTGAAGTACGAGCCGACCGCCGCGCCGCCCAACCTCCAGTACGAGCGCAACGAGAGCTATTGGGTGGGCAAGCCCCACTTTCGCCGCTTCATCTTTCAGCATGTCGAGAAGTCCCAATCCCGCGTCACCGCCTGGCTGAACGGCGATACCGACGTGTTGTGGCCGGTGAGCGCGGCCGATGTCGATCAGGTGAAGGGCCAGGACGGCTGGTTGTACAACGCCTACGCGGTCGCCTTCATGAACGCCTGGATCAACTTCGCCAACCCCCAACAGGCGCACGCGGATTTCCTCAAGGATAAGAAGGTCCGTCAGGCGCTATCGACCGGGATCGACCGCCAGGGCTATAAGCAGGCGATCTTCAAGGGCTTCGTCAACGAGTCGGCGATCGGCTCGATTGCCTTCCCCTGGGCCTACAACACCAAGCTGAAGAACCCGGCCTTCGACACGGCCAAGGCGCAAGGGATGCTGGCCGAGGCCGGCTACAAGAAGGACAGCGGCGGCAAGCTGGCCGGCCCCGACGGCAAGTCGGTGAAGCTGACCGCGGTGGTCGCCACCACCAACGGCTACCCGGTGGACAAGATCGCCGTCTCGGTGCAAGAAGACTTCCGTAAGCTCGGCATCGAGATGCAGATCGACACGGTCGAAGCGGCAACGGTGCGCAAGCGGACGCGCGAGACGTTTGACTTCGACCTCTACTTTGTCAGCCGCATCCTGTTCGCCGGGTTCAGCGATTACAGCTACTATCACAGTGCCTGGGATCTGCGTGTCAACAAGCAGGGGCGCAACTACGGCGGCTGGAAGAACCCCGAGGCCGACAAGCTGCTCGACCGCATCATCCGCGAACCCGACCTCAAGAAGCAGAAGGGTCTGCTCGACTCCTTCCAGGAGATCATTGCTGACGATCTGCCTGCCCTGTGGTTCGGCTTCCCCAACGATCTGATCCTAGTGAAGAAGAACGTGCTCGGCTACCAACCCAACGCGATGTGGCAGTACTGGAACACCTGGTCAATGTGGCGCACGTAGGGTGGAACGGTGTTCGCCGCGTTTCGAGCGACGTGATTGCGGGGGAAATGGCGTAGGGGCGACCCACGGGGTCGCCCGACCGCCGGACGTGTGATGGCGGGTCGCCGCGCCAGGGGTCGCCTGGTGGTACGGCTTTCCGGTTCCCGGCGAAGCGCTCGTATCGAGCGGGTGAGGGCCAGTACGAATGGGGCAGTACCTTATCCGGCGTCTGTTGCAGGCGATTCCGCTGTTGGTGGGTATCTCGTTGCTCGTCTTCCTCATGATTCAGTTCGCGCCCGGCGACGCGGCCGAGTTCGCCCTCGGCAACCGCGCGACCGAGGAGGACCTCACCCGGCTGCGCCAGTATCTCGGCCTCGACCTACCCTGGTATCAGCAGTACGGTCGTTTGGTGCGGAGCTGGCTGACCGGCGACCTCGGCACGTCGATCATCCAGCGCCGGCCGGTGTTCGACCTGTTGATAGACCGGCTGCCGCGCACGGCCGAGTTGCTGGGCGCATCGATCGTGCTGTCACTCCTGATCGCCATCCCGATCGGCGTGATCTCGGCGGTACGCCAGTATTCGCTGGTCGATAACGTCGTTACGGTGCTGAGCTTTCTCGGCGTCTCGATCCCGTCGTTCTGGCTGGGAATCATCCTGATTCTGGTGTTCTCGGTGACGTTGGGGTGGCTGCCGACCGGCGGTAACCAAACCGTGGGCGAGGCGTTCAGCGTGGGCGACCATCTCAAGCATCTGATCCTGCCGCTGACGGTGCTGACGCTGATCCGCACCGCCGGCTGGTCGCGCTACCTGCGCTCGTCGATGCTGGAGGTGCTGAGCCAAGACTACATCCGCACCGCGCGGGCCAAGGGCATCACCGAACGCAAGGTGCTCACGCGCCACGCGCTGCGAAATGCGATCATGCCGATCATCACGCTGCTCGGCCTCAGCCTGCCGGACATGGTCGGTGGGGCGATCATCACCGAGCAGATCTTCAACTGGAACGGTCTCGGTCAGCTCACCGTGACCGCGACCCTACGGCGGGACATCCCGGTCGTGATGGCGCTGGTGATGCTCTCGGGGGTTGCGATCATCATCGGCAATATCCTGGCCGATATCGC
>JBBQJF010000120.1:0-12881 GCA_038325665.1 Dehalococcoidia bacterium
TGGGTGAGGCGAAGGCCTGCCAGATCAAGGCCGCGCTCGAACTCGGCCGCAGGCTATCGGCCGCTCTGCCCGAGGACCGGCCGGAGATCACCCGCCCCGACGACGTTGCCGGCCTGCTGATGACCGAGATGAGTCTGCTCGAGCAAGAATCGCTGCGCGTCGTGCTTCTCAACACGAAGAACCGGGTGCTGGGCATCCGCGAGGTCTACCGCGGCAACGTCAACAGCGCCCAGGTGCGGCCCGGCGAGGTATTTCGCGATGCCGTGCGCGAGAACTGCCTGTCGTTGATCGTCGTTCACAACCACCCCTCCGGCGATCCCACGCCCAGCCCGGACGATGTGCGCGTCACCCGCGACCTGGTGGCCGCCGGCGAGCTACTTGATATCGAACTGCTCGACCACCTCGTGATCGCCGGTGGCCGCTTTGTCTCGCTCAAGTCGCAACGGCTCGGGTTTCCATAGGCGATCTATACGACATGCTGGCAGATCGTCGGTCACGCACGAGCAAGGAGTGACGTATCCAAACCACCACACCGCCCACCCGCGAGTTCTACCCGATAATCCGCGCTGAGCTTCCCATGCCGCGCGATTTCACGTCGAGTCAGGCGCTCGGTAAGCCGCTCCGGGGTGATACTGCCCAGAGCCACCGGCTGTGGTTGGGGCTTTCGGTATTCGACACTGCGAACGGGGCGCGTCTTATGGCGACGCGCTATCCGTCGCTCGGACGGTTCATTGCCATGCTCCGAATTCACCCGGGCGTTACAATACAGTTCGAACGCACAACAGGCACGCCAGGCCACTTCACACCGTGGGGTGATCCCGCGGACATGCTCGCGTGCGTCATCGAGGTTAAGCCGCGTTAGGAGCCCGCGCCGTATCGGGCTTAGATTGGGCGGAAAGATGTCACGTCACTACGAACTGTGGGACACGACGACCGGCAACCTGATGGATACATTCGACACGGAAGCCGAGGCAATTGCCATGGTACGCGAGGCAATCCGCGTCGATGGAGTCAACGCCGTCGATGGATGGGTGTTGGGCTGGGGCGACGCGGGGGGCGAGGGAGCGCAAGTTGCCGGGGGAATGAGTCTGGCAGATCGCGCGCTTCGAGAACGTCCAGTGTGACGGCGGCACGGTTCTTGGGTCGGACGGGCTTGGCGTGAGTCAGTGCAAGAAGCTGAGGTCGGTGGTGGCCCACAGCAACTGCGTATCGATGGGCGGCTCGCCGTCGCGGGCAACCGGACGGTAGTCGCCATCGGGGTGCAGCTCGGTGGCGCGCACGTTGTCCGTGAGTTGCAGATCGAGCAAATGCACCTTCAGCGCGCGGGCAAGGCGGCCGTCGATCACGGGCGTCAGGGCTTCGACGCGGCGGTCGAGATTGCGCTCCATTAGGTCAGCGCTGCCGATCATAACCTCCTCGTCGCCACCATTGCGGAACCAATACACACGGCTGTGCTCGAGGAACCGGCCGACGATGCTAATCACCCGGATACGATCACTGAGTCCCGGCACACCAGGACGCAAACAGCACATGCCCCGCACGATCAGATCGACCCGCACACCGGCCGCCGAGGCGCGGTACAACGCGTCGATCATGGGCAGGTCCACCAGGGCATTGCACTTGAAGATCAGGTGTCCATCGCCCTCGGCCTGGTGGCGCGCGATCTCACGGTCGATGCGCGCCACCAGGCCGGCGCGCATCGCCACCGGCGCGACCAACAGTCGCGCGTACTGCTCTTGACGGCTCCGCCCGGTGAGGACGTTGAACAGCTCGGTCACGTCGGCGCCGATGCCGGGATGGCAGGTGAACAGGCTCAGGTCAGCGTATGGGTTGGCGCTGTAGTTGCCGGTGCCGAGGTGGACATAGCGGCACAGACCGTCCGGCTCGCGGCGCACCACCAGCGACAACTTCGCGTGGGTCTTGAGACCGATCACACCGTAGCTGACGTGCGCGCCCGCCCGCTCCAGCATCTGCGCCCACTCGATGTTGTTCTCCTCGTCGCCGCGCGCTTGCAGTTCCAGCACCACGGCAACCTGTTTTCCGCGATCGACGGCGTCGAGCAGCGAATGGACCAGCGGCGCCTTCCGGCCAACTCGATACAGGGTCTGTTTGATCGCGAGCACGTTGGGGTCGGCCGCCGCCTGAGCGATAAAGTCCTGCACGGGCGTGAACGCCTCGTAGGGATGATGCAGCAGCACGTCGCCCGCGCGCATGGTGGCGAACAAATCCTGCGACGGCGCGACCACCGCCGGCACCCGCGGCGCCAGCGATGGGTCTTTCAGGTCGGGACGGTCAAGCTCCATCAACTGGATCAGATCGCGGACGCCGAGCGGTGTGCCGACGACATACACATCCTCGGGATACACGTCGAGGCGAGTGATCAACTCCCGCGCGATCGCCTCGGGCAGCGCGCTTTCGAGTTGCAAACACACCGTCTCGCCGAAGCGCTGCCGCCGCACTTCTGTCTGTACCAACTCGCGCAGGTCGGTCGCCTCCAGCTCTTTCAGCTCCAGGTCGGCGTCGCGCACCACCCGAAACAGCGACACATCCAGCACCTCGACACCGGGAAAGAAGGCGTCGAGATTGTTGGCCATGATGTCTTCCAGCCACACCAGCGACACGTCACGACCCTTCGCCCGACCTGCCGGCGCGCGCACGAGTCGGGGCAAGACCGCCGGAACCTTGATGCGGGCGAACGACCGGCCGTCCTTCGGGTCCATCACGATGATGCCCAAGTTCAGGCTGAGATTGGAGATAAACGGGAACGGGTGCGCGGGGTCTACCGCGAGAGGTGTACACACCGGAAAGACCTCGGCCAGAAACCAGGCGCGCAACTGCGACCGCTGCTCGGCGGACAGTTCGCGATACCGGCGGAAGTGGATGCCCGCCGCCGCCAGCTCGGGGACCAACTCGTCGCAGAACACCCGCCGCTGCTCGCGCATGAACGGTCGAAGGGTGTCGCGCACCCGACGCAACTGCTCGGTCTGTGTGCGACCGTCGGGGGTCAGCTTGGTTTCGCCCATTTCAACGTTGCCGAGCAGCAGCGAGAAGTGAATCGTGAGGAACTCATCGAGTATCGAATCAGAGATCGCCAGGAACTTCAGCCGTTCGAGCAGCGGGTGCGCCCCCGGTCGTGCCTGATCGAGTACCCGCTGGTAGAACTTGAGCAGCGACAGTTCACGCGTGAAGTACCGCGGTCCTCGGGCGACCGCGATATCGACATCGGGCAACTTGGCGGCCTCAACCATGGCGAACAATGCTCCCGGCGAGGATCAGCTTGCCTTGACTAGTCGAGCCGGCGCCTCCAGCGCCCACCCACGGGCACGGTAGAGCAGCACACCCTCGCGCAGCCCGTACGAACTCGCGCGCCACATGGGAATCTGCCAGTGCTCGATCAGCGCGCGCAGGATCACCGCGCCTCCGCGGGTGATCGCCGCGCGTGTCTCGTTTTCGAGCGGTTGGGGCCAGCGCTTGGACGGCCGTGCCAGCAGCCGCTCGATCACCGGCGCCAGGTGGTCAGTTGAGCTGCCGTGACCGGCATGCAGCGCGATCCCTGCCTGACGTCGGACCCGCCGGCCCGATCCCCCCGTGACCACCAGTTCGGGAAGGCGATCGTACCCGTCGAGCCGGATCGCCGCCAGCAATTCGTGGACCATCGCGCCGGCGGCGCGCACCTCTCGCGGACGGGGGGGGGCAGTGGTGAACCACCGTGCCGCGAGCGCGCCGGACCCGGTTGGCAGCGATTCCACCCACGCCAGGCCGGCGTCACCGACCAGCGCCAGGTCAGAACTCCCGCCGCCGATGTCCGCCATCAGATACGGCGGCGGCGGCAGTGGCTCCAACGACGCGCCGGCGAGACACAGAGCCGCTTCGTCGGCCGTGGAGAGCACTCGCATCTCCACTCCGGCCGCTGTCTCGAGTGCGCGAGTCAGCGCTACCCTATCCGCCGCCTCGCGCACCGCGTGCGTACCCACCAGTACAATCTCGGTTGCTCCTTGCCGTCGCGCCTGTTCGGCGAAACGGCGCACCGCCGCCGCGACCACACGAGTGCGCTGCTCGCCGACCGCCGCACCACCCGTGATCGCCGCGCCCAAACCCGCGCGAATACGCATATCATGCATCCGCTCCACCCGGTCGACACCACAGTCGGCCACCAGCAGATGCACCGTGTTGCTCCCCGTGTCGATCACCGCACGACAGGTCATACTCTTCCTATGTCTCACTGTAGAGTAGCATACACAGGGTACGGTACGGCTGAACATGCAGCGGCATGCGCCGGGAGTACACCACGACCAACCTGCCGCCACCTTCCCCCGCGCATACACACGAGTGCCCCGGCCGGAGTGATGCGTCTCCCGCCTCCCGATCGTAGCGGGGCGAGGCCGCGGGGCGAGTGGAGTAACTCTCATTCCCTCCCCACACGGGGACGAGGGACGAGAGACGAGGGGTTAGGTTTCCCAAGGGAGCGCGCCGTGACTATGCAGCACCACCATCACGCCACCATCCGCGAGTCACCACCCGACGACAGTGATGACACATCCATGGACTCACGATTGGAGAGCGACATCGCTCCGGCTCCTGACAATCTGGAGGCCCAGAAAAACGGCGCGACGGCCCCCGATGGCCCCGTCCCCGACTTCCGCGTCGCTCCGGGGACAAGCGCCCGGCTAGACCAGATCGACGCCAACCAGTCCGAGCACTACCGGAAGAAGCGCGCGATCGAGAGGGAACTCGCCGCACACAGGGCGCGGATTGCCGTGCTCCAAGAACGGCTCTACGCCGAACGTCAGCGAAGCCTGCTGATCGTGCTGCAAGCGATGGACACCGGCGGCAAAGACGGCACCATCCGCAACGTGTTTCAGGGGGTCAACCCGCAGGGATGCCAGGTATGGTCGTTCAAAGTCCCCAGCGTCGAGGAATCCGAGCATGACTTCCTCTGGCGGTACAATCTCAAGACGCCATCGCGCGGCATGATCACCATCTTCAACCGTTCACATTATGAAGACGTGTTGGTCCCCCGCGTAAAGGGCCTTGTGACCGAGGAGGTATGGCAGTCACGTTATCAAATGATTAACGATTTTGAGCGTAAGCTGACGCTCAACGGCACGACCATTGTCAAGTTGTTCCTGTCCATCTCCAAAGATGAGCAAAAGCGCCGGCTCGAAAGCCGTCTGCATGAACCCGAGAAGCATTGGAAGTTTGACGTGGGCGACATCTCCGACCGGGCGCTGTGGAAGCAGTACCACGACGCATACGAGGACGCCATCACCGCGACCTCCACCGAGCGCGCGCCCTGGTACGTGATTCCGGCCAACAAGAAGTGGTACCGCAATCTGGTCGTCGCACGCACGATCGCTGACACACTAGCCGCGATGGACCCGCGTTTCCCCAAGCCGGCGACGGGATTGGAGCGCATGGTCGTGCCGGACTGAGCGCGCTCCAAGTCCGACGACCGCTACTCTAGCCGGCCACCCGCAGCCACGCTTCCAGCGCCTGACGCGTGATCGGGCCGGCTTCGAGCGAGCCTGACTGCCCCTCGTCAAGTACCACAACGGCCACGCCGCGGGCGGCGGTGCGGGGCGCGTAGGCCGCGAACAGGGCGTGACTTTGCAGTCCCTGGTCCTCGGCGGTCCCCGACTTGCCTGCCGCGTCGAGCGTCGAGCCGCGAAAGACACTGTACGCGGTGCCGCGCGGATCCTGAGCGACCATGCGGGTGCCCTCGCGAATGACGTTGAGCGTCGCGGGCGACACGGGCAACCGGCCCATATCCTTCGCCTCGAATCGCTGGAGCACCTTGTCGGTGCCGGCCTCACGCATCTCCCGTATGAGCACCGGGGAGCGCAGCGAGATGCCCTGCGCGATGGCGCTGTAGGCATTGGCGATTTGGATCGGCGTGGCGAGCAAGAACCCTTGGCCGATACCCATGTTGACCGAGTCACCGCTGAACCAGCCCTCGTTGAACGTCTTGCGCTTCCATTCGGGATTCGGATCCACCCCCGGCACATCGTCCAGGCCGTTGATGCCCGTGGAGCGGCCGAATCCGAAGCCGGCGGCGATGCTCGGGAGGATGTTGGGATCGATCCGGTCGAGCTTGAGCGCGGTGTCATAGAACACCGGGTTGCACGAGCGCATCAGACCCTCGGCGAAGGTGAGCATGCCCTCGTCGTAGTTGCTCCAATTCTTCTTCGGATTTGTCGGACCAAGCCCCGTCCACACCGGCGGACAGGCGAAGCGTGACGCGGGCGTGTAGCCGCCGCGTTCCAGGCCAGCGGCCGTCGTGATGACCTTGAAGGTCGAGCCGGGCGGGTAGGTCGCCGTCAGCGCGCGGTCAATCAGCGGCCGGCGGGGGTCGTTGAGCAGCCGGCCGCCCTCCTCCGAGGACAGGCCGGTGATGAAGAGGTTGGGGTCAAACGTGGGGTGGCTGGTGATTGCCACGACGCTATTATCGCGCGGATCGAGCACCACCAGGCTGCCGGTGCGATCACCGAGCGCCTGTTCGGCGGCGAGTTGTGCCGTGATATCCAAGGTTGTGATGACATCCTGCGCCGCCCGCGGAGGGCGATTCGCCAGTTCCTTGACCACGCTGCCCTCGGGGGTGATCACGGTCAGTCGCGCGCCGCGCTGGCCGGCCAACTCCTTCTCCATCGCCTGTTCGAGGCCCACGGCGCCGATGAAGTCGCCTTGGCTGTACCCCTGGGGGCGCAGCTTTTCCAGTTGCTCGGCGCTGAGTGGCGAGATATATCCGACGACATGGGCGGCGGCGGCGCCGTTGGGGTAGATCCGGCGCGGTGTACGCTGGATCAGCACGCCCGATGTGTTCTCCAGTTCGGTGACCAGCGCGTCCGGTGTTCCCGGTGGCAAGGTCTTGAGTGGGATAAAGACGTCAACTTGCGCCCGCGGGTCGTCGATCCGAGCGCGAATCTCGGCGGCGGGCATGCCAAGCCTCTGGGAGAGGTAGTTGATGAACCCCTCGCGGTCGGGCACCTGGGCCGGGGTGATCAGGTTTTTCGCCGTTCCCACCGACGGAACCGTGCCCGTTACGGCAAGCGGACGGCCGCGACGGTCGAGAATTGCCCCACGCCGGGGAGAGTCGACAAACGTCCGGATCAGGTTCGCCCCTTGCAGGTCTTTGAAGATCAGCGATGGCGACCAGTCAATTCGCCAGCCGTCAGCCTCACGCACCAGCGCCAGCGTGTTTTGCTCGCGGATGTCACCCCAGAGGCCGGTCTTGATGACGGCGCTATAGGGGATGCGGTCAGTGTTCGGGTCCGCGACGCGCGCCAGTTCCGACCCAACACCCAGGATCGCCGCCTCGTCCGCGATTCCTTGATAGCGCGCGACGAACCGGTCTTGAGAGATCGCCTGCCGGCTACCTGCCGAAACCAGGCCGTACATATCGGCGTAGCGGCCCTCGCTCCATGCCTGCAAGAAGCGCTGTCCGACCTCGATCGCGGTAGCGCGCGGGCTGGGCGTCGCGGATGGGTCCGCGGACGGCGCCGCGCTCCCCGATTGTCCTGCCGGCGGCGCCTCTTGGTCGCGCGTACAGCCGATCAACAGTACGAGAACCAGCAGCAGGCACTGACGGACGATCTGAGCCACGGATTTCATTCCTAGCGTGGGGATCGCGGCGACGCACGTACGGGTAACACACTCAGTATAGCGAATGGGGTGGGCGTCGCTGGGCGAATCCGGGGGTATTTCTCGACCTCGCGGGTGATGCATATCGACGCGGCCGGCCCGGTACACTACGAATTGGGGGCCGGTTGTGGCCTCGCGGACGAGACTGATTGATGTCCGGCTCGCGGGCCATCGCTCGGATGGTGATCACCCCGGCATCGCCGTCGCGCGAACGTCGCACGCCGCTGTTCCCAAGAGGGCGTCATGCTGCCGCAATCGACACGAGCGCGCTACCGGCTGGCGCTGGTCACGGCCGGTCTCCTGGCGGTAGGCTGGCTGGTGTGGTCGGCACGGGGCGCGCTCTACCCGTTCATAGCCGGCGCGATCTTCGCCTTCGTGCTCGCCCCGATCGTCGATTGGGTGGCGTCCTTGATGTCGTTCCGGCGCACACGGCCCGGCCTGGCGATTGGGCTGGCGGTCACATACGTCTACGCGATGGCAGTGCTGACGCTGGTCCTGATTTCGGTGTTCCTCGGGCCGCGCATCACCGCGCAGGGGCGTGACCTCGCCGGTGACATCCCCGAGTTGGTGGCGGTGGCGCGTGAACAATTCGAGCGAAGTTCGGACTGGTACCGCGAGCATGTACCGGTCAATGTCCAGCGCCAAGTGGATCAGACCAGCCAGGATCTCGGCCGCCGCGCCGGCAACATCGGCGTGGCCGTGGTCGAGCGCACGATCGGCTTCCTCACCGGCGGCGTCAGCAATATCCTCGCCTACATCGTCGTGCCATTCTGGTTATTCTACGTCCTCAAAGACCGCGAGCAGGGGGCGCGCACCTTCTATAGTCTGTTTCCGCACGCGATACGCGGTGACGTGCGCGTGATGATGCACGAGGCGAATCGTGTGCTCGGCTCCTTCATCCGGGCGCAACTCGCGCTCTCGGCCTTTTCCGGTATCGTCACCGCGATTGGCCTGACCGTGTTCGGCATCAAATTCAGCCTGATCCTCGGTGTGATCACCGGCGTTGCCAACCTGATCCCGGTATTGGGGCCGATGATCGGCGGCCTGCCCGTGCTGCTCGTTACCGCGGCGACTCGACCGGGATGGATGGTGCTTTGGGTTTTTCTGTTCCTGTTCATCTCGCAGAACCTCAAAGACTACATCCTTGTGCCGCGCATTCAGGGTCAGGCGGTCAACATCCATCCGGCGGTGATCCTGGTGCTACTCGTGATTGCCGGGCACGTTGCCGGTTTTTGGGGGCTGCTGCTCGCCGTGCCGGTGGCGGCCGTGGTGCGCGACGTGTTCCTGTACGTTTACCGGCGATTGGAGGATGACGACCAATCATTGGCGGCGTCTCCTGTGGCAGGCAAGAACGGCACCGCTGACTCTGGCGTGGCCGTACCCGACGCGTTGACGCCGGGCTCGCTCACCAACCGGCCGTTGACCGTGACGCCCGCGATCGTACCTCGTGGCGCCGTGGCGCCGCCGGACACCGCCAGTAGTCCGAGTTGACCCGCGGCGTCGGGCGCCAGTCGGAACAGGGTCGTGCCCCGGCGCGCTGGCATCCTGGCTCGCGTGCCGTTGACCGTACCCCGTCCGCCTTCTACGATCGGAGAACCCTGCCGGATCGCACGGGCTAACCCTTGAGGACTGCATGCACGAATCAACCACACTCGCCAATGGGCTTCGCATCTTGACAATGCCGATGCCGCACACCCGCTCGGTCAGCCTCAGCTTTTACATCGGCGCCGGCTCGCGATATGAGACCGCCGATGTCGCGGGACTGTCGCACTTCGTCGAACACATGCTGTTCAAGGGCACCGAGCACCGGCCCACGGCCAAGGATATCTCCGAGGCTGTGGACCGGGTTGGCGGTAATCTCAACGGTGGCACTGACCGCGAATTAACCGTCTACTATGTCAAGGTTGCCAAGCCGCACTTTCCCCAGTCACTCGACCTGCTCGTGGACATGCTGCGCCGGCCGTTGATGGCGTCCGACGAGTTCGAGAAGGAGCGCAAGGTCATCATCGAGGAGCTGGCCTCGGTGGGCGATTCGCCCTCGCAGCAGGTCGATATCTTGCTGGACGAGGTGTTGTGGCCGGAGCAGCCCCTCGGCTGGGATGTCGCCGGCACGGACGTGACCGTCTCCGCCCTCGGCCGCGACGCGATGATCGGCTATTTCGCCAGTCAGTACGTGCCGAACAACACCGTGCTATCGGTGGCGGGCGCTGTCGAGCATCAACAGGTGATCGATCTGGTCACCGAACAGATGGGCGACTGGGCGCGCGGTACGCCGGCCACATGGTTCCCCGCCGACGACGGGCTGTGCGGCGTCCGTCTCAAGGTGCAGTACAAGAAAACCGAGCAGGCGCACATCGCCCTCGCCGTTCACGGCATCTCGCACCAGCACCCGGACCGCTACGCTCTCGATCTGCTCTCCGCGATCTTGGGCGAGGGTATGAGCAGCCGCCTGTTCATGGAACTACGCGAAAAGCGGTCGCTGTGCTACGACGTGCATTCCTATACGAGCCACTTTCTTGATACCGGCGCCTTCTCGGTGTACGCGGGCGTTGACCCAAAGCAGGCCACCGACGCGATCTCGGCCATCCTTGAGCAGATCGCGCTCGCCCGCGAGGGCGTCCCCGAGGACGAACTGACCAAGGCCAAGGAGCTGACAAAGGGGCGCCTGCTGCTGCGGATGGAGGATACCCGCAGCGTCTCCGGCTGGCTCGGCGTGCAAGAGTTGCTCACCGGCCGCATCCGCACCGTCGATCAGGTGGTCGAGGATATCGAGGCCGTGACCACCGCCGACCTTCAGCGGGTGGCCCGCGATCTGTTTCGCGAGGACCGCCTCTCGCTGGCGGTGGTCGGACCCTACCGCAGCGACAAGCGGTTCGCTCCCCTGCTGAAGCTGACCTAGTGCACAATTCGGGAGCCTGATTGGTTGTGCGCGGCGCAACCGCGCGGACGCGACCAGGGCGACTCACCGCGTCGCCCCGACGCGCGAACACGGACAGTGTGGGGCGACGCGTGGGTCGCCCTCCCGTGCGGATAACCGAAGGGCTGGTCTGTGAACCCACTCGCCCCTCGACCCCTTTCGCGGCCAGACAAGGGGGAATCCGAGCGTCACACCTGGTCACCTACCGGGAACGGCGCCAGAATGACGCGGGCGTGCCCAAATAGTCAGCGGTTCGACATCATGGAGGTTCACGGATGCACCGCCATTTCTCGTCCGGTTCCCGCCGCCGCGCGACCCGCGGCTCCCTGTCGATATTCCTGCTCGCGGCCGTGCTCGCGCTGATGGTCGCGGCGGTGACCGCGCCCGCCGTGCCGCGCGCCGATACCGCGCTCGCCGGCGGCGGCCCCGGCGTCAGCCTGCTTGCCTTCTACGACTTCCCGCGCGATGATCCGCGCGCTGTCGAACTGTCCGGCATCACATGGGATAATGTGTCACAGACGCTCTACGCGATCTCCGACAACACGCCCGCGATCGTGCCGCTACGCCCCTCCGCTGGCTATCGCACCTGGAGCTTCGGCGATGTGATCGCGGTCAGCGTTCCCGAGCAGTGGGACGGCGAGGGCATCGTACGCATCGACGGCGGCTTCTTCATCTCAAACGAGTTCGGGCCACGCGTCTTCGCGCTCGACGCCGCCGGCCAAACCACGGCTGAAGTGCCCTTGCCGGCGCACTTTGGCCGCATCCTCCGCAACCGCTCACTGGAATCACTGACGATCACGCCCGATCAGCGCTACCTGTTCACCGCCAACGAGACGGCGCTCGATGGCGACGGACCCCAGCCAACTCAGAGCGCCGGCACGACGGTGCGCATCCTCCGCTACGACCGTCTCACACGCGACCAGGTCGAGTACGCCTACCGCACCGACACCGTGTTCGCGCCGGGCGAGGGTGGGGTCGGTGTGGTAGACATGGTCGCGCTCTCGGCCACGGACCTGCTGGTGATGGAGCGCCAGTTTGTGCCCGACACGGGCAACGCGATCCGCATCTACCGGGTCGGGCTGGCCGGCGCGCCGAACGTGATCGGGATCGAGAATCTCTCGGAGTCAACACCCGTGGTCGCGAAGTCACTGCTGGTAGATCTCACCTCGCTGCCTGACGCCGGCATCCCCGAGCCGCGCCAGCCACAGCCGAACCGGCTCCTGGACAACTTCGAGGGGCTGGCGCTGGGGCCGCTGCTGGCGGACGGCCGCCGGGCGTTGTTCGTGATCAGCGACGACAACGGCAGCGCTGCCCAGACCCCGCGTATCCTGGTGCTGGCGGTTTCGGGACTCTGACGCCAGGGCCGGATACCGGATTTGGCGGGACGGACTCCCGGGTGCAACGGCTGGCGCCGGCGGCCGCGGTGGGGAGCGACGATGGGCGATCCGGCCGATATCACTCGTTACCGCGACAACCTGCGCGACGAACAAAACGGGGCCGCGCTCTATCACGCGCTGGCGGAAGCAGAGGCCGAACCCAGGCTCGCGGAGGTCTACCGACGACTGGCCGCGGTCGAGCAGCGCCACGCCGCGATATGGGCGCGGCGCCTGCACGACGCGGGGGTCGCCGTTCCGGTATTCCGCCCATCCTGGCGGACACGGGTGTTGGGATGGCTCGCGCGCCGCTTCGGAGTGCTGTGGGTGTTGCCCAGCGTTGAATCACTCGAAGAAGTCAGCGCCCACGATATGCGCGTGTCAGGTGACGACACCGCGCTGCTGGCCGAACGCCAGTCGAACGTCCGGCTGCTGCGTGAAATCACCGGGTCCGTGCCCGGCGGACTGACCGGTGTAGCGCTCACTCAGATCGAGGGTCGTCAGCGTGCCGTCGGCGGCAACGCGCTACGCGCGGCCGTGCTGGGCAGCAACGACGGCATCGTCTCCAACCTCAGCCTCGTGATGGGAGTGGCCGGCGCGGAACTGGCGGGCCGCAACATCCTCATCACTGGCCTCGCCGGACTCATGGCGGGCGCATGCTCGATGGGGCTGGGCGAGTGGCTCTCGGTGCAAAGCTCGCGCGAGTTGTACCGCCGCCAGATCGACATCGAACGGACCAGCCTCCAGGAGTCGCCCGAGGCCGAGGTCGAGAAGCTGGCCTTGATCTATCAGGCGCGCGGCCTCGACGAACCCCAATCACGCCGGCTTGCCGCGCGGCTAGTCAACGACCGCGCCGGGGCGCTGGAAACGGTCGTCCGCGAAAAGCTCGGCATCGATCCCGCCGAACTGGGTGGCTCCGCCTGGGTGGCGGCCATCACCTCGTTCATATTGTT
>JBBQJF010000121.1:0-12833 GCA_038325665.1 Dehalococcoidia bacterium
GGGGCGGGAGGATGCTGTCATAGGATCAATGCTCGCGTGCCGTTACCTGGCAGGGAAGTGGTATCCGCGTTTGGCGCGCGTGACGGCGATACGCGCCCGGCGGTCGAGGAAGCTTCCACGACCGCCGGGAGAGCACTGGACTCACTGCTGGTACACGACCAGGTTATCGATGCGCGCGGACACATCGTGGCGGCGGTTGATTCGCCGGTCACCAGCGGGATGAGCGCCCCGTTGTCCCAGCGGTCGAGCACGAATGTGCCACGCTCGACGCTGAGCGACAGCCGGTAGCCGCTGTCCAATGCGGCGGAGGCCATTCGGCAACCTGCCGTGATGTACCGATCACTGGTGGCGCCGACCAAACGCACGTCAAACACGAGCGCGGCGTTCTCGTACGTGCCCGGCAGCATGACGAACGGCACGCCCGCCCAGCCGGGGTCAACCTTTTCGATGAGATACTCGCCCGCCTCCGTCCCCAGGCGATAGCGACCGGGTGCGGGTGAGGTTCGGGGCAGCGCCCCGCGTGCCGGGTCCTCAAAGCTATCCTCCAGGAGTGCATCACCCCGGTTAGGGGTTACGGTGAAACCGCGCAGGTCCAGCCGCCGTGAGCCGTCCAGCACCGACAACCAATAGGCCCCGGGCGGCGGCGGGCCGGCGATTGGCACGGTGTAGCAGTCCTCGCCCGCGCGTTGGGACGCCACCGACGACCGGCCCACCACTGTGGGATCATCGCTGTGCCCCCGCGCGTCATCGCGATTTGCAACGATCAGGGTAAGCGGCCGGGGGTCCGAGCCGGGTGTCAGCGCAAAGCAGGCGGCGATGCTGTCATTGACCGCGAATCGGTCCTGCCGCCGGGTGAGCACCGAATCGAATACCTGGAGATTATGCACGACCGGCTCGGCCTCGGTGACGCTAGCGGGGGGTAGTACCTCACTCGACCGGCTGCCAAATCGTGGCAGTGGAACCGTGAGCATGACCAGCACGCCAGCGACAGCGAGCGCTGCCAGCCCCACGGCATATCGACCACGGCCGCCCGTGAGTACTCCGGTCCGGCGGGTGCTTCCGGGTCGGATAGCGGTATTGGCCCCGCTCGCCCTCACCGACTCCCGCGTTGCCGCCGTGCCCATGCGCCGGGTGGACGACGCGGCGCGGGCATCATCAGGAGAGCCGGGACGCTGGCGCGAGGGGCGCGGTGCGGTCAGCGACCGCGCCAACCGGGCGACGAACTCGCCGGCGCTTGAAGGACGCGGGCGCGGCTCTTTCGCGAGCACGCTATCTAGTGCCTCGTACACGGATTCGGGCAAACCCGGCCGCGCGCCTCGCGGCGACGGCGGTGGCTCGTACGCATGGCCGTGCAGAATGCGGGCAACCTCGCCCGTGAACGGCGGCCGCCCCGCGAGCAACTGGCAGGCGAGCACGCCAAGTGCGTACACATCGGCCACCGGTCCCACGGACTCCCCTCGCACCTTTTCGGGAGCCATCGCCGTCGGGGTTCCCAGCAGCGCGGCCGTCCCCGTCTGTGACGCGCCGTGCGCGCGGGCGATGCTGAAGTCCATCAGCACCACCCGGCCGCCGTGATCCACCATGATGTTCGACGGCTTGGTATCGCGGTGGACACTTCCATGGGCGTGCAACTCGTCCAGCGCCCCTGCCACCTCGTGCAGGATCGCGGCCGTCTCGGGCAAGTCGAGCCGGCCGCGCTCGGCGAGCAGGCCGGTGAGCGTGCGTGCCTCGATCAATTCCATCGCGAAGAAGACATGGCCGGGAGTTTCGCCGGCATCGTGTATCGTCACGATGTTCGGATGGCGCAGACCAGCGAGCACGCGCGCCTCATTGAGGAACCGCCTTCGGAGGTCGGCGTCATCCGCCAGATGCGGCAACAGCGTCTTGAGGGCCACTTCGCGTCGCAAGAGGGGATCCCAGGCGCGATAGACGGTGGCAAAGCCGCCTCGCCCGAGGACGTTACGGACTTCGTATCTCGCGAAGGGTGGTTTGGGCGGCGCGGGTTGCTCCACCATTCTCAATCGCCAGGTACAGTGGCGCACCACCGGCGGTCTCATGCGCTCACTCGTTATGGTGCGCCCTGCAACCACGGGCGCGCCACTGCCCACGATTGTATCCGCATGTAAAGGCGACATATTCCGGGAACTGCCGCTCATCCGCCGGCCACTTCTCCCACAGTCCTTCCCACCGGGCCATGCCGGCACAGGCGTACGAGCAGAGGGGAGCAGCTTCCCCTGTTCCCTTGCGCCCCCGGTCGTGCCGGGGGTTATGCCGCTTTATCTGCTGCGGTGGAGGACCACCAGCGCGTCATCGCCCGCCATCGGCCGCTGTCACCCAACCATAGGGATCGTATGGGCCGGCGCACAGAAACTCGAACACACCGAGGCCGGTGGGACCACCCTCGACTGTCCACTCGCACAGCACCTCATGCAGACCGCTGATCCGGCGCACCGTCTCCGGATCGCTCAGATTCCAGCGTTCGCCCTCGACGGCGAGGGGCCCTCGATAGATGCCGTGCCGCCAGTCGCCGCCGTAGCCGACACCGCTCATATGGAGTGTGGTCAGCGGCCGGCCGGTGACATGCAACTCGCGGCCGTCCTCGGTGGTCAGGAATAACTCACCGCCGTCAAACGCGCGGGTTCCGGGAACGACGCGCAGATTATGGCGAACCGACGTGAACCCAACCGGCGGGCCGTCGCTTGTGACGATCGGTAAGATGCCGCCTGCCTCATGCCAGCGCGAGCCATCCTGCTCTTCGCTGACGGTGTACATCAAACAGAAGTCCGGATACTGCTGCGGCGACCAGTTCCAGTAAAACGAGCGCGGCGCGGATGCGTGTAGCGCGGTGCGTCCCTCCGGCTCGCCCACCGGTCGGATGCCCCACGAGTGATCGCGGGCGCCCCACCAGCGATCCGGCGTGACCTCGTACGTCCGGCCGGCGACCGTAATCGCGCCGGTCCACCGGCCGCATTGGGTCATCCGCAGATAATCCTGCGTCACTCGCGGGCCGGTCCGCCGGTAGAAGCGCGGCTCGGCGTACGGAAACGTGACACCCTCGAAGGTGAGATCGTAGCTGACGTCCCATTCATTGGGCGCACACCGAATCCGAAGCCGGCGCAGCCCTTCCAAGACTTCGACCGTGTGCGGTCCAACCGTGGTGTTCATGCGGTCCGCGCCCAACACGCGGGACGAGCGGATCACATGCTGGGCGCCGTCCACCACTATTGAGGTAAACGCGTCGATCACGCCGAGGTTCGGGTACAAACCCATCCCCAGCGCGAGGAGCACCGCTCCCTCACGGTCGTGACAGTTGAAGTAGTACCGGTCGAAGAAGTTCTTGTCAGAAGTCGCGACTCGGTCGAACGTTTCGGGCGCCTGATGCGCGAGGTAGTCGTCAAGCGGTGTGAGCACGCACGTTCCCCCAGCGCGTGCCCCATCAGCGGCTGGCGAGCCGAGATGGGGCACCGGCATCAATCTCGGGGGTCAGAATAGCACGCCCACCTCATGGGCGCGGCAGGGCGGGCGACGGGGGTCAACTATCGCGCACGCGCCGCCACCGTCCTCGGGCGCTCGCGCTCTGGCTTGGACCGCGCCTGCACACCCTCATGCAGGTGCCGCGCGGCCTCTTCAATAGTGACACCGCCGGCCTCGGCAGCATCAACCAACCGATGATAGGTAATGTTTTTCGGGTCGCCGTGATCGTTGTCCCATTCGCTGCAACCGCATGTCATGCACATGATGAACGTGTACCTCCCCTGGAAATAGGTGTGGGGTGCTTACCCCACCCCCGACGCTTTCCCCGTGAGTGAGGGGACGAAATTGTCGGTCGGTGGTGGCGCCTCGAAGGAGCATGAGCGGCTCCCATGCCGATAGCATCCCTGTCGTGTTGGCGGCTCATACCATGTATTCGTTCTGTCACCGGCCGCCGGCTCTCGAATCCCAATGTCATGTCCTGATTGAGGTCATTTGCGCCCGCGTTGTCTCGAGCACGAAACGCCACGGCCGAGGATCGCGGCCCGAGAGCGAGCCGCGTTCTGTACTACTATCGACGGTAACGCGGTGTGCCCACAGTCGTAGTCGCGTCATTCCCCGTCGAGTTCCTTACACTTAACGATACGCCCGCGCCGGGGCCGCGGACATAGCGCACGGGCATGATGTGGGCGTCGTAACAGGGATTCACGTTCACGCCTTTCCCCATGAGAGTGCGGCACGTACAATTCGGCGAGAATGCCTCGGGCGAGCCGCGCGCCGTCATCACCAGCTCACGGGGCCGTGGATCGCTCGGAACGGCGGACAGTGGCGCGCATCTCCCCGTGTCGATGGCCGGGTACTTACCCCGGAGGAGTCCGTACGCATGGTGACACGGTGCGGCCCCACGACTACCTATCGCGCGCCCCGGTGTGGCCGCGTATGACACCTGATCCGCTGCTCGATGCGTTTCGCGATGCCGGCCGCGCGCTCATGGCCGCCGGGCTGGTGTTTCCGGGCGCGGGCAACGCGAGCGTGTGGACGCCCGAGGCGGTGATCATCACCCGTGAAGGCGCGACGCTCGACCGGCTCTCGGCGGCCGACCTGTGCCGGGTTGGTCGCACCACCGAGCCGCCTATTGCCGCACCGGCCCTCGACACGCCCATCCACCGGGCGATATACGTCGCAACCGGCGCGAGGGCCGTACTCCATGCACATCCGCCGCACACCGTCGCTCTGACGTTCGCACGCCATGAGTTTGTGCCCGACGACATTGAGGGTCACCACCTGCTCGGTCGCGTGGAGGTGGTCAGCGCCCGCCGCAACATTGTCGAGGTGGTCGCGAGCGCCCTTGAACGCGCCCTGATCGTGATCGTCGCCGGGCACGGCGCCTACGCTCGCGGCGCCGATCTCAGCGAGTGTTTGCGCTGGACTGCCACGCTCGAGGCCAGCGCCCACATCGCGTGGTTGCGCGCCGCCCTCATGCCCTCGTCCACGGGCGAGCCGGTATTGTCCAGTGGCGAGGGCGCCGGCGACGCCGGGAATCACGGGCAGAGGCCGGAGTAGCACGCGGTCAGTCAATCTGCTCGATTCCGCGCGGTTGGACCTGCATCCACGCGAGAGGGGCCGCGGACCACGCCGTGCTCCTCCGCGCCGCCGCGGGTGACGCCTCGCCACGCCGGCGACACCCGCGCCGTGCGGGCAACGTGGTGATACGCGATACTGGTGCACGAAGCATGTTCAACAACACGCCAGGCGGAGGAATTCATGACACGGATCCGCGCGATACTCGCCGTGATCGTCGGTTCGTTGGCGCTCGGGCTGTTGGCGGCAACGCCGGACTCGTTCGCCGCTTATCAGGGGCCGGGGACATTCACCACCGCCACCGGCGCGGCGAGCACACAAACCGCGCGGACGCACCTCGGTACGATCGAGGCTGCCTATACTCTGTTGATGGATCAGTTCTACGCCGCGCCGGACCCGGCGGTGCTGCTCGGCGCGGCCTGGACAGGCGTCACCGGCTATCTCACCAGCAACAACCATGGCGGTGATGCGCCGTCCGCCCCCGGCCTGTCGTCGGATCGACGCGAGGCATGGGCCAGCTTTGCCGCGGCGTATCTGGCGCTCGATGCGCGACTGTCGGGCGAACCGCCGTGGCTGGAGATTGCCTTCGCCGCGATCGAGGAGATGACCGTTAGCGTGCGGGAGGCGCACACGTACTTCCTTCCGCCCGAGGCCTATCAGGAGTTCTTGAAGGCCGGCAGCGGCGAAGAGGAGAGCACCGGGGTCGGCGTCTCGTTCCTGTCGTCACGGGCGCCATTCGTGATTACCGAGGTGGCGCTTGACGGTCCCGCCGACCGCGCGGGAGTCCGACCCGGCGATACGGTCGTCGCCATCAACGGCCACGACGTGCGACGCGCCCCATTCGATGAGTTGTCAGACCTGCTGGAGGCGCCCGAGGGAACGGCGCTCGAATTCGGGCTTGACCGGCCGGGTCAGGGGCAGATCACGACGGCGGTGACAGTCGGTCGATACCGCTTCCCCGATATGGAGACGCGGATCATTGGGAGCACCGGCTATATCCATCTGCGCGAGTTCACCAGCTTCCTACTCTTGCCGTCCGGCCGCGTGAACGTCGTGCAGGAGATGGACGCCACCCTTGAACGCTTCGAGGCGGCGGGTGTCACCTCCTGGGTGATCGACCTGCGCGACAATCCCGGCGGCTACGTGTTCACTTCCAACGCGTTGATCGGCCGCTTTCTGCCGGACGCGGTCACGCTCCAGGTGTCGAATCAGCGCGGCAGCCGTGGACAGAGTATCGCCGCCGGCCGGCCGTTCCGGACTCAGCGGCCGATGGCCGTGCTGATAAACGGCGGCTCCGGCTCCGCCTCCGAGGTCTTCGCCGTGACGATGCAGGAGCACGAGCGGGCGGTAATCGTCGGTGAGCGCTCGGCAGGGGCGCTGGCGGAAGGCATCCCCTTCCCGCTGCCCGACGGCGCCGGCCTCAATGTCGCCGTTGCCGAGGCCCGCAGCGGGCTGCGCGGCGCGCCGGTCGATGAGGTGGGCGTGACTCCTGACGTGCGCGTGGCCGGCCGCCGAACGGCGTCCGACTATGCCGCCGGTCGCGACCCGCAGCTCGCCGCCGCCCTGGAGGCGTTGCGCGACCGCGGCCCGCTGCCGGCGCCGCCCACGCCCTTCACCGGTCAGTTGAGTGAGAGCGCGCTACAAGCAACGCTAACCCCGTATCTGCCCATCGCTGAGCAACTTCCGGTGATCGCGTCGATCACCGAACCGCGCGCCCTAGGCGACATCGTGATCTCCTATCCGACCGAGTTCGTCAATTTGACGGGCACCGTCGACGATGGCGCGCGCCTGGCGCGGACCGTGCAGGCGCGCGGCTGGCAGGGGGGCCACGCGCGACTGTACGGCAAAGGCCCCGGTATCTCGACCCCATACGTGGCCGTGGGCATCGACCTGTACAGCAACATCAGCGGCGCCATCGACGCGCTCAACACCAACGATGCGCCGCTCACACTGCGGGCGGCGCCGGTGCCAGTGCAACTCGGTGACGGCGCGGTCGCCTACGCGGGTATGTGGGTCAACTCCGGTGCCGTCGCGCTGGTATGGCGCGCGGGACGCGCCGTCGTGACGGTGAGCTACGCCACCATCCCCGGTCAGGAGTCGTTCGAGCCGGTCGTCGCGCTCGCGCGGGTGGTAGACGCGCGGCTCCAACGCATGCCAATCCCGGTGGACGCGGCCGTACCGAGCGCGTCCAGCGGCAAGGCGGCGGTCGTGACCCCCTGATCTGAAGCTGGGTCCGCCGCCACCCGCGTCCGCATGGTCACCCGCGGTTAAAAGCCGATCTCGACCTTGGCGATCTTGTCGCCGGAGAAGCTGAAGGTCCAAGTGAGGCTCGGAACCGGAAAGGGCGATCCCGGCGGCAGATTGCCCTTGACCGTCACCACATCACCGGCTTCGACCGGCTCGTCAAAGGCGGGCGCGAACGCGCCAGCGGCCACTGGCCGGTTGCGGATCGCGCCGGCAACGGCATCCTTGCCCGTAACAGTGCCCATCATGCCGCGATTGAGAACCACGTCGTCGGTCACCAGCGCCAGCACCCCATCAACATCCGCCGCGATGCTCTTCGCGAGATAGTCCTTCGCCGTCTCTATTTTCGTCGCCATGGTCTGCTCCTTCAGATGGGGCCGATTTATTGTCAAGGGTGCCAAGATCGCCAAGGTCGCCAAGGGCGTGGGAGAAGGACGGGTTGTGTACCATTCCCACTTCCGGCTTTGGCGGCTTTGAGGTCTTGGCGGTGATTCTCCTCACGCGCTCGTGCGGATAGCCTCAAGCACGAGGCGGGTCGCGGGGCTGCGGTTGAGGGTGTAGAAGTGAATGCCGGGCGCGCCACGCGCGAGCAACTCGCGGCACTGGGTGGTGGCCCACCGCACGCCGACATCGAACACCTCGGCGTCTGTCTCACACCGCTCCAGTGCCAGCAATAGACGCGTGGGGATCGTCACACCCCATTCGCGTGTGAAGCGCGGAATCTGCTTGAGGTTGGTCACCGGCATCACGCCGGGGATGATCGGAACGGTGATGCCCGCCTCGCGCGCCCGCGCGACGAAGTCGAAGTAATAGGCGTTTTCGTGGAAGAGCTGGGTGATCAGAAAGTCCACCCCCGCCTCGACCTTGTGCTTGGCGTTGGCGATATCTTCGGCGCGGTCGGCGCACTCGATGTGCCCCTCGGGGTAACAGGCCCCGCCCAGGCAAAAGTCGAATCCCTCCTCGCGGATAAAGCGCACCAGTTGATCGGCATAGCCAAACCCATCGACGGGCGGTACGAACGGACCGCCGGGCGGCGGATCGCCACGAAGCGCGAGCACATTTTCGACCCCGGCGTCGCGCAGGTCAGCAAGCATCGCGCGCATCTCGTCGCGGGAATGGACACGGCAGGTCAGGTGGGCCATCGCGGTCAGGCCGGTTTCGGCGCCGATCCGGGCGACGACCTCGCGCGTCAGCCCTTGCGCGGCCGAGCCGGCGCGATCCGTGACCGACACGAACGTCGGCCGCAAATCGACCAGCTCCGTGATCGTGCGCTCAAGAAGCCGTGCCTCACCCGGAGACTTGGGCGGAAAGAACTCGAACGAGAACACCGGCCCCGTTCCGCGCAGTGCATCGACGATCCGGCGGGGTGAGCGGGTGAGCGATAGTTGTGATGTCATGGTCGTATTCTACCAATCCTCGTCGCGGCCGGCGTCCATATCCTCGTACGATTTCCGTGGGGCGCGGCCGGGACGTCATGTCTTGCTTGGTTATCGTCGGCAACCCGCGTCGGGAGAGCGTGGCGGCGGGGTAGAGCGACGGTTGACACCGACGCGCCGCTACGATACAGCACCCATGATGCGGCTCGACGCCGCGCGGGGTATGTCACCTGTGCGCCGGCCCCTCCCCCACGGCCGTGCCAGGGCAGGGCTGCCAGGAGAGGGGAATGCCATTCCGCACCGGCCCGTCCCTCCCGCGGGCGGCGTGGGCGAGCACAGCGAAGGGAGTCTATGGTTCCCCAAACCCCATGCGGCGATGGCGCCGGGAGGCTAGTGCAATATGAGGCAGCCTGTTTGGTGTTGCGCGGCGCAACCGCGCGGACGCGACCCGGGCGACCCACCGGGTCGCCCGCCCGCGCGGCTAACCCAAGGGCTGGTCTGTGAACGCACGAGGTAACCCTCGCTTCAGCATAGTCCCAAGGAGCATATGATGACGACAATCATCACCAGCGGACCGCACGCGATCATGGAGCGCCGTGGGCGGGTTGGGCTTATCACACTCAACCGGCCGGAACGGCTCAACGCCTGGTCACTGGAAATGGCGCAACTGGTGCGTGATGCCATCGATGAATGTAACAATGACCCCGGGGTCGGCGCGGTGGTGATCACCGGCGCCGGACGCGGATTCTGCTCGGGCGCTGACCTACGTCGCGACCGCAACGCTGAGGAGACGGACGCGCGCCCGCGGGGTGAAGACGAGCCACTGCCCTTCTTCCTGCAACGCTCGAAGCCGTTGATCGCGGCGATCAACGGCCCGGCGGTCGGTATTGGCCTGACGCTGACCCTCTGCTGTGATGCGCGCATCGCCTCCGATCAGGCCCGACTCTCGGCCCGGTTCGTCCGTATCGGCTTATCGCCCGAACTCGGCTCGACCTACTTCCTCCCGCAGATTGTCGGGCTGGGGTTCGCCGCCGAGCTGATCCTGACCGGCCGCATCATCGACGCCGCCGAGGCGGGCCGCATCGGCCTGGTCAACAAGGTCGTGCCGCATGAGCAGTTGCTGGATGAGGCGATGGCGCTGGCGGAAGAGATGGCGTTCAATCCCACGCCGCACGTCCGCTGGGCGAAACGGCTGCTGTACAGCAACGCCGCGAACGATAACCTCCGCGCCGTCCTTCAATCGGAGGACGAGATCTTCACCCAGGCGTTGCGTACCGACGCATTCTCCGAGGCCGGCCGCGCCTTCGCCGAAAAACGTGACCCAAACTTCCACCCATGATGACGAGTCCGGCCGCTGTCCTAGGTGACGATCGCGGCCGTCGCCTGCACGCGACCGTCGAAACTCGTTGCCCGCCGCGAACGTTCCCCGGTCCACGAAGATCCTGGACCAGTTTCCGCCGATCCAGGGTTTCCCGCTGTTCGGGCCGGCATGGCAGTTCCACCAGCGGCACACGCGCCTGTATGCCGCATCCGCTACCGGCGACCCGCGGCCCATGACCCGTGACCTGTAACCTTCATCCGCCTGCCCGTGAGTGTGTATGACCGTGCAGATCGTGATCCCTGACGACTTCCCTCCGGCCTACTCGGGGCGGCCCGAGGTCGACGATCTGCGCCGGCTGGGCGCGGTGACGGTACACGCGAGCAAAGCACGGGATCGCGCCGAGCTGCTCGACCGGCTCGCGGGAGCGCGGATCGCCGTCAACGTGCGCTCGTACACCCTCTTCGATGCGGAGCTTCTTGCTCGGTTGCCGGATCTCGCCCTGATCGCGGTGTTCGGCACCGGCACCGACAACATCGATCTGGTGGCAGCGGCGACGCTGGGCATCGCGGTGTCGAATGCTCCGGGGGCGAACGCGCGGTCAGTGGCGGAGCACGCGGTGACGCTGGCGCTTTCGGTGGCCCGCGCCGTGCCGCGTCACGACCGCGAGCTGCGGGCAGGTCGGTGGGTCCACTTCGAGGGGCCGGAGTTCCAGGGCAAGACATTCGGTGTGATTGGCCTCGGCGCAATCGGCCGGCACACCGCGCGCATTGCCGCCGCGTTCGGCATGCGAGTGATCGCCTGGAGCTTGACACCGGATGAGGATCGCGCCCGTGCCCTCGGCGCTGAACTGGTCGAATTCGACGACCTTCTGCGCCGCTCCGATGTCGTGTCACTGCACCTGGCGAGCACGGAACGGACTCGCGGCATCATCGGCGCCCGCGAGCTTGGCCTGCTCAAGCCGTCCGCCATTCTCGTGAACACGTCACGCGGGGCGCTGATCGACGAACCGGCTCTGATAGACGTGGTGCGGGCAGGCCGCATATTCGGCGCCGGATTGGACGTGTTTGCCGAGGAGCCTCTGCCGGCCGGCCATGCCTTGGCGGCGCTCGACAACGTGGTGCTCACTCCGCACGCCGGCTGGGTGACGCGCGAGGCGCGCGAGCGACTGCTGCGCCTGCCCGTCGAGAACATCGCCGCCTACCTCGCCGGCCGTCCCCAAAACATCGTCAACCCGGACGCGCTGGCGCACGCGCGGCCGATAACGGGGACGTGAACCGCCAAGGACACCGAGGACGATTGAAGGGAGACGGCGGGCGCTGATCCTCGACATCACGTCCGATTTCCTAAACTTGGCGTGCTTGGCGTCTTGGCGATTCACGTTCTCCTCCCGAGGCAGTTGAATGTCCACAGCGCTGGTCACGGACCTGTACGAGCTGACGATGGCCGAGGCGTACCTACGAGCGGGGATGAACGGAACTGCCACGTTCAGCCTGTACATCCGGCGGCTGCCCGCCGAGCGCGGCTACCTGATCGCGGCGGGGCTGGAGCCGGCGCTCGATTATCTGGAGTCGCTGCGATTTACGCCGGAGGATCTCGCCTTTTTGCAGGTCACGGGGCGGTTCTCGACCGAACTGCTCGACTACCTCGGCGCGCTGCGGTTCACGG
Source organism: Dehalococcoidia bacterium (assembly GCA_038325665.1). Taxonomy (GTDB): domain Bacteria; phylum Chloroflexota; class Dehalococcoidia; order CAUJGQ01; family CAUJGQ01; genus CAUJGQ01. Next base: position 11,659 of record JBBQJF010000121.1, read on the forward strand.
GCGAGGTTCGCGCCATCGCCGAGGGACGCGCCGTATTCGGTGAAGAGCCGCTGCTCGAGGTGACGGCGCCGCTGATCGAGGCGCAGATCGTCGAGACCTACCTGATCAACGTCCTCCACCTGCACACGCTGCTGACGAGCAAGGCAGCGCGGTGCGTGGACGCGGCCCGTGGGCGGGCGGTAATCGACTTCGGTCTACGTCGCGCGCACGGGATCGACGCCGGGATGAGCGCCGCGCGGGCGGGGTTCCTCGCGGGTTGCGCCGCTACCAGCAATGTCGAGGCCGGGCGGCGACACGGCATTCCGCTCGCCGGCACGATGGCCCATTCGTTCGTGACCGCGTTCTCCACGGAGTTAGAAGCGTTCCGCGCCTACACGCGCGCCTATCCCGAGGGCACGACCCTGCTGATCGATACGTATGACACACACCAGGGCGCCCGTCACGCCGTTGTCGTCGCTCGTGAACTGGCGGAGCGGGGAAAATGGCTGGGTGCGCTGCGCCTCGACTCGGGCGACCTCGCCGCGCTCGGCCGCGATGTACGCGGGATTCTCGACAGCGCGGGCTTCCCCGAGGTGCGCCTGGTCGCCAGCGGTGGGCTGGACGAGTACGCGATCACCGCCCTCGTCGCGGCCGGAGCACCGATCGATGCGTTCGGCGTCGGCACGCGTATGGACGCATCCGAGGATGCGCCCACACTTGAAGCAGCCTACAAACTGGTGGAGTACGGCGGCCGGCCGCTGATCAAGCAGAGTCTGGGCAAGGCAACCTGGGCCGGCCCCAAACAGGTGTGGCGGCGCATCAATCCTGACGGCGAGCTTGCCGGCGACGTAATCGGCAGGGCAGGCGAAGATGTTCCCGACGCCGAACCGCTGTTGGAATGCGTGATGTCAGCCGGCCGGCGGCTGGGCGCGCCGGCGCCACTCGCCGTACTGCGCGACCGCTGCCTCGCGGAGCGGGCGCGCCTGCCGGCGGCCGTGCGCCGTATTCGCGACTTCGACGACTATCCCGTCGCGATCAGTCCTGGCCTTGAGCGCCTGCAAGAGGATACGCGCCGCGCCGTTATGCGGGCACCGGAGTGAGGCAGCGGAGGCGAACCGACGACGGCCCGGTGAACCGTCCGATCACCTGTCGCACCGGGGCAGTCCGCCCGCGCCACCACCATGTGCCACCGAGGG
>JBBQJF010000122.1:0-12781 GCA_038325665.1 Dehalococcoidia bacterium
GGGTTTTGCCGATGCCCGGCTCACCGGCGACCAGCACCATGCCGCCCATACCGGCACGGGCCGCGTCGAGCCGGGCATGAAGCAGCGCGAGTTCATGCTCGCGGCCGACGAACGGCGACCGCACCTTCCCGAAACGGTCCACGAGGCGCTTCCTCCGGCAGCATCAGATTGATGCCAGGAGTATACGCCGCTACCTATGATTGACGGCAATCTGTTGGGGCAACCCACCCCAGGGCAGCCGCCACGGGGACATACAGCAAGGCCCACTCCCCCTTGCCCGCAAAGTAAGGAGGAGCGGACCGATGTTTGGTCGGCGGGCCGGCGTTTACAGGCGCTGCTCCCCCTGCGAGTCGGTGGGAGGGCCGCCTTTGCGCGCCGGCTCATAGGGCAGGCTGTGGTCGTGGTGCGGATCCTTGGTGACGAACAAGCCCTTGGCCATCGACATGGCGCGTTGCGGGATGCTCACCTTGCGCTTCGGCACCGCCGGCTTCGCGGCAGGCACCGTCCCGGTGACGACCTCGGCGTAGGCGCGCGTAAATTCGGCGCCGAACAGCAAGAGCTGACCACTGAGATACGCGAAGAACAGGAAGACGATCACGAAGCCAAGGGTGCCGTAGACCGCGTTGTAGTTGCCGAAGTTCGCGACATACTGGGCGAATCCAATTTTCAGCGCTTCGAAGCCGACCGCGGCGACGATAGCGCCTGGTAGCGCGTGGCGCCACGGCAGGTCGGCATGCGGCACGACCTTGTACAGCACCATGAACACGGCGCCCGACACCACCGCGGGCAGAATGAAGTACAACACCGTGAATCCCACCTTCGCCAGCGCGGCGACTTCCGACCCGAACAATTCCCCGCTGAACTTCTGCGCGTATGCGATCACCGCCGTCAGGACTAGCGACAGCAAGATAAGCGTTCCGAGGCCCACGACCATACCGAGGTCAAGCAGCTTGCTGATCACCGGCGGCCGTTCGCGGTTGACGCGGAACACCACGCTCATCGACGTTCGCAGCGCACCGAAGAGGGCGCTGGCGGAGTAGGCCGTACCGATCAGGCCGATCAAGCCGGCCGTGCCACGCTTGCTCGCCACGTCCTGGATCGTCCTTTGGAGGTCGGCTCGGCCGGTATCCTCGCTCAAGGGTAGATTGTTCAGGATCCCGGTGATCACCCGCTCCTGTGCGCCGGTGTCGTTGTGCAGAAAGAATCCCGCCAGACCGATGGCGAAGATGACGAGTGGAAAGATCGACAGTAGGGCATAGTAGGCAATCGCCGCTGCCAAACTCGTGCAGCGATCCGTGCCGAAACCCTTTAGTGCATAGGTGAAAATGAACTTCCACCGAGCCATGGCGCACCCCCGCGGTAAGGCGGCCAACCGCCGCATCATATCTGTCGCGCACATCCTACCAAGCGTGACCCGCCGCCCCATCACCCGCCAGGAGCACCCCGTCCCTCAGAAAGACACGCGAGGGAGTACTCCTTACCCGTGTGCGGTGGCGCGTCGAATCGCTCGTCTCTACCTCGCCCCCTATCTTAAGGGCCGGCACAATCGTGCCAAGTTCCGCTGGCTCGGCTATACCGACGATGACCCGGCCGCCCGCGGAAGCGGTCCGCTCATCGCTGCTCGTGCCGTTTGGGGTGGCATAGACCGGATCGTGGCATGAGTGCGAGTGCCGGTGGCGGTCGGGGCGGACCACGTCGGTATTCATCTGACTGGCGCTGAACCGGGTCGCTCGACATTGGCCGGATGGCGCATACTCGCCGGGACGCCGTTCGGCCCCCTCCCGGCATAGGAGTGGCGTACCTCTCATACGAGGAGTGATCTCATGCGTTTCGGCCTCGCGTATGACTTCCGCAATCCCCAGCAGTGGCGGATGCCCTGGCCGTCGTATTACGGCGCGGTTCTCGACCAGATCGCGGCCGCCGAGCAACTCGGCTTCGATTCGGTGTGGATCACGGAGCATCACTTCGTCGATGACGGCTACATGCCCGCGCCTCTGACGATCGCCGCCGCGATCGCGGCGCGCACCTCGCGCGTCCGGATCGGCACCTTCATCCTCGAATTGCCACTGTACAACGCGGTTCACGTCGCCGAGCAGGTGGCGGTCCTCGACCAACTCTCGGGTGGCCGGATCGAGCTTGGTCTCGGTATGGGGTACCGCGAGGAGGAGTTCCGGGCGCTCGGCGTGCCGCGCCGTCAGCGTGTCTCCCGCTTTCTTGAGGGCATTCAGGTGCTGCGGGCGCTGTTCGGCGATGGTCCGGCGACGTTTCACGGGCGCTACCACGACTTCGACGCCGTGCGCATCGGGCCGCCGCCGTTTCGTGCGGGCGGCCCACCGCTCTGGGTCGGGGCGATGAGCAAGGCACAAGCGGAGCGCGCCGCCACTTTGCGGGTCAACCTGATGCCGCAGGGTGATCGTGCCGAGACATACGACCCCTGGGCAACGGCGCTCCGCGCGGCGGGAGACGATCCCACCGCGTACGGCGTGCTCGTGAACCGGCCGGTCGTTGTCACTGACGATCCCGCGGCCACCTGGGCGACATTGCGACCGGGCGAGCAGTACCGGGCCGCGCTGTATCGCGAGTGGCTGGACGCCGGCGGCCAGCCGCCCGTGCGCCCAACGCAGCCGGACGGGAGCGCGGTCGTGCCCGTGCTCGAGGGCCGGTATATCCTGGGCGACGCCGCGCGTGTGATCGAGGAGATCCGCGCCTATCGTGAGCGCGTCCCGGTTACGGAACTAATCATGTGGGGCGTGCCGATTGGATTGCATCCGACGGAGATGGTCCCGGCGCTGGAGCGCTTTGCGCGTGAGGTGATGCCGCACTTGCGCGATGACTAGGCCGCGGCGAGGGAGTGGCGCGTCCGCTCCGCTGCGGCCCAGCGCCGGCGCGCCCGCCGCCTGGGGCAGAATCAGGCGGCCCGTTCGGTTCTGAACGGTCACGCCCGCGTCAGTGCGGGCGGGGAGCCGGGCGACCCACCGGATACACCGCCGGATGGTCCGTGGATACTTGGGGTCCGCTTGTCGTGGTATCGGAGCACAATGCGGGCCAGCTTCTGGGTCCGCCGGATGGTCCGCGGATACTTGGGGTCCGCTTGACCCATGCGTCGCCAGCCGCCACGCTGAGCATATGCGCATCCTTGTAATTGGCTTCCCGCTACCCAGCCCGCAAATCGACAACTACGACTTTATCCGCGCTCCCTCGTTCTTTGATTACGACGCCGTGGTCGTCGAGGCCGGGTCGGTGTCGAAGGTGATCGAGGACGTGCTCACCCGTTCGGAGGAGCACCGCACGTTCGCGGACGAGCCGGTGCTAAACGAGCCGAGCGGCCCGTTCGTGGTCGGCCTCGCCGATCACCTCGCCCGGCGGCGTGAGGAGGCGGAGCGTCTGCTGGCCGCCGGCAAGATGCTGGTGGTCTTCACCCGCCCGAATGTGCCGCACTCGCATGTGCTCGGTCTGCCCGGATACGACCGGTATGCCTGGTTGCCGGCGCCGCCCGCCGTGTTCTACCGACCGCCGCATCTGATGGCGGCCGACGGGCGCGGTGTCAGCGTGGTCGATAGCGCCCATCCCCTCTCCGAACTAGTCGACCGGTTCCAGAACTGGTTCACCTACCGCGCCTTCTTCTCCGAACGGCTGCCGGCCTTTCCCGAGAACGGTCGCGTCCTGATGCGCAGCCCTGGCGGCGTGGCGATCGGGATCGAGCTGCGGGTTGGGCCAGGACGGATCGTCTTTCTGCCCGCGCTGGAGGATGTGCCTTCCGGCGACCCCCGCTTTGAGCTTGCCTCCCGCCTGATCGAGGCGGTCAAGCGGGCGAGCAGCGGCGAAACCGAGGCGGATGCGCCGGCATGGACGGCGGACCTCACCCTCCCCGACCTGGCCGACCGCGAGACCGAGGCACGCGAGGCGGCCGAGGAGGTGCGTCGAGCGCAGGAGCGGCTGGCGCAAGCGCAGGGGCGCGCGTCCGAACTCTCCGGGCTGCGCCGGCTGCTGTGGGCCGAGGGTCGCTATGTGCTGGAGCCGGCGGTGCGCGATGCCTTCAAGTTGCTCGACTGCGCCGTCGATCTTGATGTGGACCGCCCGGCAACGCTGTACGCCGACGGTCGTATGGCCTTCTTCGAGGTGCAGGGCAGCCGCGAGACGGTTGGGGAAGATGTGTATATCCGCCTGCAACGACGGCTGGAGAAGGACATGTTGACCACCTCCGAGCCGAAGAAGGGCATTGTCGTCGTCAATGGCAGGCGCCGGAGCGTACCCGAGGCGCGGGTCGAGCCGTACACACGCGCGCTGCGTATCGCCTGCGAGAATTACCGCTACACGCTGCTGCCGGCGCCGGTGCTATTCCAGATGGCGAGCATCGCGCTGGCCTTTCCCGACGACGCGGGGGTGAAGCGCCGGCTGCGCGATGCCCTGTACGACTCCTCCGGTGAGATCGCGCTCGACCCATCGTTGCCGCTGCCGTTCCCTCCGGCGACAACCGCCGGTCCACCTGATGCGCCGGGCGCGGTGGAACCCGCGTGAGAGGTCGCGTCGCGCGCCGGCGCCCGTGTGTTCTCAGATCAGCCGTTCGGTCATGTGTCGCCCGTACCGGGGGTCGTCCGTTTCCGTGGGTAGGCGTGACTCGGTGGATTGCTCGGGTCCCCATCCGCATACACATGGGCTGGGCAGCTCGACATCGAATGGGTTGCCAGCCTTGGCGCCAGCCGGTGGGTCGTGACCGTCCCGGCGGCTCACGCGCCCCTGACCGTGATTAGATAACGCCGGCGGCACGTAGCATCGCCATCTCTCGTGGCGCGATGCCGATACCGCCATACACCTCTTGGTTGTGCTCGCCCAGCAGTGGGGCGCGGTTGCTCTGCCAGGGCGTGGCGGCCAGCCGCGCGGGCGGACCGGGGTAGCGCAGGCGGCCGGCCTCCGGGTGGTCGAGTTCTGCCCAAAAGCCGCGCTCTTGGTAATGGTCGTTGGCCAGCACCTCGTCGGGGGCCATGACTTCGGTGAATGGGACCCGCAACTCCTGCGCGGCGCGTACCGCCTCGAACTTGTCCTTATCCGCCAGCCAAGCGTCCATGGCCGCGTCGATCGTGTCCGCGTGCCCGCTCGGCGCGGCAAGAATCTCCGGGTCAAGGATGTGCGGCGCGTCGATCAAGAGCGCGAGCAGATCGGGGTGGCGGTTGTTGGAGTGGGCGTGAACGTATCCGTCATGGCACGGCCTTAATGTCGATGGATAGGGGTGATGCGGGCCAAGCCCGATCAGGCGGGTACCATTGCGGCGTAAGTCTTCGCCCGACATGGCATAGACCTGCGCCGGACCGCCGAGCAGGAACATCGCGGCCTCGTACGCCGCGACATCAACCACGCTGCCGCCGTCTCCCGCGGCGCGCAACGCCGCGAGTGTGCCCACCGCCGCGTGCAGTCCCGCTTGCAACTCGACCTGGTGGTCGTGGGCCTTCAGCGGCTCACGCTCGGGGTCGCCGGTCAGGACCAGGTAGCCGCCGAGGGCATAGTCGATCAGCTCGCTGCCGGCAAAGTCGCGATAGCTCCCGCTTCGTCCGAAGTGACTGATCGATGTCACCACTAGCCGGGGATGCGTCCGCGCGAGCGCCACGCCGTCGAGTCCCCGCGCTTCCTTCTGATCGGGCGGCAAGCTCTCGACCAGCACGCCGGCGCTGTCAAGCAACCGGTCGAGCAGGCGGCGGCCGGTGGGCGTGTACACGTCGAGGGTCACGCCGCGCTTGCCCGAATCGAGGTGCAGGTGGCGGCCACCACGCTCCTGGTGGGGCGCATCGTGCGGAAATGGCCCAGCGCGCCGGCCCGGATCGCCGCCCGGACGTTCGACCTTGATCACATCCGCGCCCAGACCCGCCAGCAGCCGTGTGCAATAGGGGCCTGACACATCCTCTGACAGGTCGATCACCGTCAAGCCGGCGAGCGCGCCCTCTGCCATCGTCGATCCTCCCACACCGGCCGTCACCGACTGATCCCCGGTATGATACGTGATGCGTGCGCCGCGCCGCTCGCGATGTCGCGTTCGTATGGTAAGCGGTCAGCCATCAGTGTCCAGCGATCAGCCCGCCCGTGTCCCGTGAGGATACGCGGCTATCAACGCCGGGGCCGTGGCCAGGAACCGTGGCCACCTGGTTGCTGACCGCTGATAGCTGACCGCCTACTCTGAATCTATTGAGGCATGGTCACAATGAAGCCAGGTATGGAACCCGGTATGTCGCACACATCCGAGGAGGGGCGCGAGACGCCGCCCTCGATCGTGGCGCTGGGTGATGGTCCTCCCACGTATTGGATTGGTGATATCGCCGGCACGATGGAGCGGACGGCGCGGCGCTGGATGACGGGGTTTGTCGAGGGGGACGAGCAATCGGTGGGCGTGACGGTGTGCGTCCACCGCACCGACCCGCTGGCGCTGGGCGAACGCATCATCGCGACCGCCACCCTGCGCGCGATCGACGGCCGACGCTACCATTTCGATGTGCGCGCCGTCAACGAGCACGGCGAGGAACTGGCGCGGGGCACGCACGAACGCGCGCTGATCCATCGGAGACGGTTCGCGGGCGAGCGGTGAATCGGGTCAATCCGGGTGGGGGCGTGGCTCCCGGCCGCAATTGCTGTCGATGGCGTTGGCGACATGGTGGATCGCACGCGAAGGTGCGTGCATAATGAGTGAACTTGGCTATGTGGCCGCGGTTAGTTTCTCTTAATGGGAGGGGCGAGACTACATGAATGCAAAACAGCGCAAGGTTGAGCGAAAGCATCGCAAGCGCATCCGTCGCAACAAGGAAAAGGACCGTGCGGCGGCGCTGGCCGTTGGCGTGACACGCGCGCCCGCGCCCCGTCGCTAGCAGGCTGCCCGTGAATGATGTTCTCATGTGTCCGCGTGACAGGTCCGTGAAACCGAGGAGTCTCTTCTGGAGAGACCCTAAGGCTCTGAAACATGATGTTCACATGGACGCCATCTCGTGTTCATCGCGAGAGGCGATGATGGCGGCTGCATTCCGCTCGCGGAAGCATTGAGCGCGTGGGCAGGGGAACGACCGAATTGACTGCTGGGAGCCAGCGCTGCACGGGTACCCGATCAATGGCGCCACACTGCCAATCTCGTATGCTGGCCGCCCTCGGAACCACCGGTAATCCAACGAGCGCTGCTGAACGTACTTGGGGAAACAGCCAATACTGTCGTGGCCGCGCGGTAAACGCTGTAGACAGTCGCTATTGACATCTCCATTATAATTCCGCTACACCACCGAGCAGCGCTTGATCCGTGCTGTCCATGGCGGGGGCGATGGGCATGGCGGCGGCGAGGGTGAGGAGGAGACGAATTCCGGATGTTGCGATACACGCTCTACCGGTTAATTTGGATGATCCCGACCATTCTCGGGATGACACTGATTGTCTTCGTGATCATGCACAACACTCCCGGCAGCCCGTTTGAGAATATCGGCGCCAGCCGCAGCCTGACCGAGAATGAGCAAAAGGCGCTCGCGGCAAAGTACGGCCTCGATAAACCACTGTGGCAGCAATACATCACCTATCTCGGAAATGCCGCACGGTTCGACTTCGGCCAATCATATGTGCGTCGCGGGCAAGAGGTTCGCGACATCATGGCGCGTGGGGTCGGCACCTCGCTCAAGCTGGGCCTGGTCGCCATGGGCGTGGCGGTGGTCGGCGGGGTCGCACTCGGGGTTTTAGCTGCTGCCCGTCAGAATGGATTCATCGACTACGCCTGTTCAATGATGGCGACGTTGGGGGTGGCGTTTCCCAACTATGTCGTCGGTGTGTTCATCATTTACCTATTCGTGCTCAAATTACACTGGATTCCCCGAACGGGTGGGTTTGACAAACCGGTGGATTGGATCCTGCCGACGGCCGCGCTGGCGCTCGGCCCGCTTGGTATTATCGCCCGCTACGTGCGGTCAAGCATGGTCGAGGTGATCCGCTCCGACTACGTGCGGACGGCGCGGGCCAAGGGCGCCCATGAGCGGCGGGTTGTACTGCGGCATGTGCTGAAGAACGCGCTGATTCCGCCGCTGACGATCATCGGTCCCTTGTTCGCCGCGATCGGCACGGGCAGCCCTGCAATCGAGCTGATCTTCCGCATCCCCGGCATCGGCCGGTACTTCGCCGACAGCATCGTGGCGCGCGATTACTCGATGATCATGGCGGCGGTATTGACCTATGGCGTGTTTCTCGCGTTTATGAACCTGGCGGTTGACCTGCTCTACGGTGTGGTTGACCCGCGCATCCGGTTCTCATAGGAGGGGGCGCGCCCATGCAGCAGCAAAGCGACGTGCTGGCGACCGGGGTTGGGCCACTCGCGGGCCAGGAAGGCGCGCTCCAGCGACGCTCGAACCTGTGGAGCGATGCCTTTCGCCGGCTGATACGCAACAAGCTGGCGGTCGTTGGCTTGATCATGGTGGCGTTCGTGGTGTTCGTCGCTATCTTCGGTCCGGCGCTGGCCCCCAAGGAGCGCGATGAAATCTATTACGGCCACCAGCAGGAACCGCCCAGCCGCGAGTTCTTGCTCGGCACCGATTTCGAATCGCGGGACATGCTCTCACGGCTGATCTACGGCACGCGGGTGGCGCTAATCGTCGGCCTCGCCACTCAAGCGATCATCCTGACGCTCGGCGTGAGCGTCGGCGCGGCGGCGGGCTACTTCAGCGGCCTGACCGACACGATCCTGATGCGCATCGTCGATGTTTGGTACGCGGTGCCGACGCTGCTATTCGCGATCCTGTTGATGATCATGCTCGGTCGCGGGCTATGGCAGTTGTTCTTGGCAATCGGGCTGATCCAGTGGGTCACACTTTCGCGCCTGGTGCGAGGAACGTTCCTCTCATTGCGCGAAAAGGAGTTCGTGAAGGCGGCGCGGGTCGCGGGCACCAGTCCGCTCGGCATTATCGTGCGCCACATGCTGCCGAATGCGCTCACGCCGATCATCGTGGCGATTACCTTCGGCATCCCGCAGGCGATCTTCACGGAGGCGTTCCTGTCGTTTTTCGGCGTGGGCATCAACCCGCCGACGCCGAGCTGGGGCCAGATGGTTGGCCAGTACTCACAGTATCTCCGCGCGGCGCCGCATATGGCGATCTTCCCGGCGATCTGCATCGCGCTGACGATGCTGGCGTTCACCTTCTTCGGTGATGGGCTGCGTGACGCGCTCGACCCGAAAATGAATCGGTAGGGAGGCAGGCCCCGGCCGCACGATAGGCCGGCGCGGGCTGCCGTCTTACCGGTCAGTCGACCGCGGTCAGGGGAGTGACGGTGTTGCGACCCCGATTGGACGCGGTACCATTATGACCGCCCCCCGTTGGCCGGGCGGGTGGGGCAATTGGAGCTGGCCAGCCTCCGTTCCACGGATGGGATGCGGTGAGCAGGTCGAGCCAGCCGGCAACGCCGCGGGAGGTGAACAGCGCGAGGAGACGGCCAGCGAGGTCTTGTCCGGCAGCCGGCGAGGCGCCGGGGAGAGACAAGCAGGTGGGTGGTAGTGCTCGGCCCCGAGGCCGGGTTGCCAGTTTGAGGAGGGGTTTGGTTATGTCTCAGGAATCCCAGGAATCCCAGGGCTATCGCGAGGAGTGGTGGAACGACTCGGAGCAGATGGGGCGGTTCGAGCAGCGGATAAGCCATACGCCGCTTGGCCGGCGCGCCATTCTCGGCATTATTGGCGCCACGGCAGCCAGCGCGGCGGCAATCGCCTGCGGCAGCAGCGACAAGGCGGAAACACCATCCAGCGGGGCGGCGACGCAAGCGCCGGCGGGCGGCACGACCGTCGCGGGCGCACAACCGGCAGCCGGCGAGAAGCTGGCGAAGACGCAGGCCATCCGCCTCCCCGTTACCGTGGACCCAGCCACGTTCGATTACAACTTCAATCTGTACGCCGATGCGTCGATTTACGTGACCGAGGGGCTGCTAAAGTTCGATGTTGAGCAGAAGCCGGTGCCGGGGCTGGCCGAGAGCTACACTGCCAACGCCGCAGGCGACGTCTACACCTTCAAGATCCGCAAAGAGGCCAAGTGGTCGGATGGCACGCCGCTGACGGCGAAAGATTTCATTTACTCGTGGACACGGCGGCTCGACCCGACCAGCGGCGCCAACTACGCCGGCTTCCTCCACGACATCAAGAATGCTGAGTCGTTCAATACCAAGAAGGGCGCGACCGCGGCCGACCTCGGTCTCAAGGCGGTTGACGACTACACGCTTGAAGTCACGCTGGAGCGGCCGACCGGTTATTTTCCGGCGCTGGTAGCGTTCTACGCCGCCGTCCCAGCGTACCGCCCCGGCGTCGAGAAGTTTGGCGAGAAGTATGGTACCGACGCTGATAAGTTCACCGGCTCCGGGCCGTATAAGCTCGTGAAGTGGGACCACAACAAATCCTTCGAGCTGGTGAAAAACGAGCACTACTACAACGCCAATACACTCAAGATTGAGAAGGCGACCTTCATCATCGCCAAGCGCGATCAGTGGGTCAGCTCATACGAGAACAACGAGATCGACATCGGCATCAACCTCAATTTCGGTGATTTCAAGCGACTTCAGGCCGACCCGAAGCTCAGCAAAGAGATCTTCAAGTACGATCAGGTCGGCTCGTGGTATCTGATGCCGAACCCGAGGCATAAGCCGTTCGACAACATGAAGGTACGTCAGGCGATGGCTCACGCCATCGACCGTGACAAGCTGGTCAAGGACGTGCTGCAGGGGCTGGCGGCGCCGGCCTACACCCAGAACAGTCCGGGCACACCCTTCTACAATGCAAATAAGTACGATGCGTCCACCAAGTTCGATCCAAAGATAGCGATGGATATGCTCAAGGGCACGGAGTATGAGGGCGGTAAGAACTGGCCCAAGATCACCATGTCCATGCGCAACAACGAGGCGGACGCGCACAAGTCCGCGCAGGCCGCGATTGCTCAGATGCTCAAGGAGCATTTGGGCATGAGCATCGATTTGGAGCAAGGTGATCCGCAGGCCGTCTACAAGGAGATGTGGAATGGTAGCAAGCCGCTGATGTGGCTGCGCTGGTACATGGACTACCCCGACGCCAACAACACCAACTACGAGTGCTTCTACTCGAAGATCCCGGCCGGCAGCCGCCGCTCCTGGTGGGAGAACGAGGAGTTCGACAAGCTCGTCATCCAGGGCAAGGGCGAGAAGGACCAGGAGAAGCGCAAGCAGATCTATGCCCAGTCGGACGAGATCCTGGTGCGCGAGGGGGGGGCGATTTTCGTCTACTACCCTCAGGCCTACGGCCTGCTTCGATCCAATGTCAAAGGCATGCCGAAGAACAAGGACGGCACGGTGATGCCAGACTCCAACATCTTCGTCCGCATGGCCGATACGATGTACGTGACCGAGGCGTGACCTAACCCCCCCGGCCCCCTCCCTGCATGGGAAGTGGGTGAATCGGGGCTGGTGCTGTTGAGCTGAGTAGGGAAGCCCGCGACAAATGCAGTCGCGGGCTTTTCCGTTGGAGTGAGTGTAACGTCGGACAACCCGTTGGGCGCTAATCGGCCGCGGCCACGCTCACCCGGACGAGGACAATGGCGACCCACCGGGTCGCGCTTCCAGAGAAACGCCCGCCACGCGTGGTAGGGGCGACCCGATGGGTTGCCCGCGTGTCCGGGATAACCGAACCGCTCGTCGGACATTGCATTGGGGTAGGGGCGACCCGATGGGTCGCCCTCGCCCGAGGCTCGACCACGGGCGGCGGACTCCGCCACGGCATGTTCGCGCGCGATATCGATTGACCGTAGGTCGGGCTGCTGCTACGGTCGTGACAGATATCGCAATCGATCCCGGGGGCTGGATCGCTTGCCCCCATATGGGTGACCCGCCTCCCCTTTCTTGTGGCACTCCACGAGGGACGCAGCGATGCCGATCGAGATCCCGGAAGTGGTGATCGAGCGCCTGCCGGTTTACGCGCGGGCTCTCGCCGCCTTGGAGTTCCAGGGCCGAGATGTGGTCAGTTCCCAGGACCTGGGTGACCAACTCGGTGTGACGCCTGCCCAGATTCGCAAGGATCTTAGCTATTTCGGTCGGTTTGGTAAGCAGGGCCGTGGCTATAATGTCCGCCGGCTGCGCGAGGAACTGCGACAGATCCTCGGGCTTGACCGCACCTGGGACATGATCCTCGTTGGCGTCGGCCATCTCGGTCAGGCCATCCTCCAATATGGAGGATTCAGCCCTCAGGGCTTCCGTGTGGTCGAGGCGTTCGACGCCACGCCGGAGATGGTCGGCAAGCAGATCGGCGGCGTGGCCGTGCGCGATGTGGCTGATCTAAAGGCGGGTCTCGCCGGCCGCAACGTGGACATCGGCATCGTCGCCGTTCCGGCCGGCCATGCCCAGGGTGTGATCGACATCCTCGTCGAGGCTGGCGTCAAGGCGATCCTCAACTACGCGCCCATCGCCGCCCATGTCCCGCGCGGCGTCCATGTCCGCCAAGTAGACCCCGTGCTCGAACTCCAATCCATGACCTATTACCTCAAGGACAAGAGCAACACCGCCAAATAGGTCACAGGTCACAGGTCATAGGGGAGACGGGACGGGTTCAGCCGCTTCAGCGCCTTTGCCGTCTCTTCTGGTTGGTCACACCTTAGTGGGCGCTGGTCACAGAGGGGATGTACCTCCGTCTCCCCTATGACCCATGACCTGTGCCCGGTGACCCGTGACCTACCCCGGGTACATTCCCACGAGCAGCTCTTCTTCGGTCGGCTCGTTCAGCTTGATGATGTCGGAGTTCTCAAGGGCGATGCCGGCGCCGATGGCGACGCATTGCATT
>JBBQJF010000123.1:0-12742 GCA_038325665.1 Dehalococcoidia bacterium
CGTGGCCTCCCCGGGGGTCCGGAATTGTCCGTAGCGCCGCCAGCAGCGACCGGTCTGCCGTCTCCATCCGCCACCTCCGCTTCCCGCGTGCTGCGCCAAGCTTACTCCCGACACAACCCTCGGAAAACTAAATCGCCCTGCTCCAGCCCTACTGGGGGTCGCCATGCTGGCTGCCCTTCTGCTATAGAGGAGTCTGCAAGATAGAGGAGGGTCGTGATGTTGTCGTGGGGACTCAATCGCGCGCGAAGCCTCGGATTCAGCCGCCGGCTGCCGATGTTCGCGTTCCTTGCCAGTTTGTGCATGGTAGCGTCAGCCGCTGTGGTCGTTGCTGTCCGCATGGACCACACCGAAAGTTCCGAGCAGACAGGGCAAATGGCTTCGTCAGATGCTACCCTTGAGCAGGCCGCTAGCGGAACTGGCTGGAGCGTCAAAGTGGCGCAGGCGTTTAACGACAGCAACCTGATTGTGGCGTTGCGATGGGATAACGAGACGTCGAAGGTCGAGTTACTCGATGGTGTACGGGGACAGGTCACCGCACAAATCAGTGCAGCACATTACCCCTTCATCGTTCGTCGGAACTCAGCGCGCGAGTTGCTGATCGCGGACCGTTATCAGCAGAATCCTGGTCAGGAACCAGTACACCGGCTCCTCGTCTTCGACACGGCAAGTCGCCTCGCACTGAAGCGGACGCTGGAGCTGCCCAAGCGTATCGACTATCCGGTCTATGCGCCGCTTGGAGTGACTCTGTCCACAGACGAGCGATATCTATTCTATGTAACCCATGAGATCCGAACACACCTTCCCGAGTGCGTGCCAACAGGGTACGCGTCTCAATGTGACCTGATGTCGGTGGCGATAGTGGATTTGGGTTCCGCCGCGTCCCAGCCGAAGCTGCGGGAGCTTCCGGTTAACTGTGGCTTTGCCGCGCTCAATCCGAGTCAACAGGACCGCGTCGTTGCGGCGTGTCACAATGTCGGTGTCGTTATGGAGATTGATGCTGGCGGCAATGTGGTCCGGCAGGAGAACTTTGAGCCTGAACGCGGATTCGAATCTATTCAGACGCTCGCGAGAAATCTCGTGCCCATGAGCTTCGGTTTTGTGTCGGCACAGGGCCAACTCAGCGCTGTACTCGAGGACGGGACGGTGCTGAGCCGAGCACGGGACGGGGCAGTTACTCGGACCCAGGCTTTGCCGCCTGGCAAGCGCGTCGCGCTTGGCCAAATCTATGAGTTGCCGGGCAATAAGCTATTGATTGGCTACGATGCGGTCGGCAGGAGCGATGTTGAGGGGAGTGCCATCTTCAATCACACGACGGGTCGATTGGAAAGGGACATCCCCCTTGGGGGCGCGCGGTTCGTCAGTGGCAGCCGGTCCGGGGACGCACACGCGCTGAGGTCTGATGGCAAGATCGACGCGATTGAGGTCGCATCCAGCGCCAGAGTGCCGGTGTCAGCAAACGCGAGGTTCTCTCCAGATGTGCAAGTTCTTATCCCATAGCCGGACGTGCTGAGACTGCAGAGTCACGCTGCTGAGCGTTGGGCAGGAAGATGGTCAAGGGCAACAGACAATGTCACCTGACGGTCATCTGGAGCCTGTCTGCAAAACGCGTATACGACAGAGGGATGACTCATCGCAGAACTGACCGACCAGGCAGCGGGAGCGGCTGGCGCCGCTGCTCCCGGCCCAGCGACCGCGCGTGGGCGCCCCAACCATGATCATCGCCGCATCCATCTTCAGTTGGAGTGCAACAAGCCGGTACCGGCGCCCTTGCCGGCAGGATCCTGGCCGGCTCGCGACCGGCCCGCGCGGCCGCCCATGCGCGGCTCGCCGCGGTGCTCCAACGTGAGCTGCAGGCCGCGCTTGACATCTTGGCGGTGGGATGAGGCATCGCCAACCGGCGCCCGGCCACCGGCGTGCTGAGACTGGTGAACGAATGACCCGGGTACGTGTTGGCCAACCGGCGCTAGATGTCGTCTTTGGCAGTGCGGCCGAAAGCACGGGCCTCGTGGGCAGTTGTGGACGATCAGCGTGTCCTCTGCCGACGCGCTCCCATCATGCGCCGGACGTGACGACATTCGCTTGCAAAACGGCGCACCGGCGAGCATCCTGGGAGATGCCGCCGCGCCGTCTGAGGGTTCGGCGTGGGGAGGGACCACGCGGGTCACGACAAGCCGTCCGGAACGGGGCGAGTTGCACATTCAATCAAACGTTCAATCAACGGCGCGTTCCTATCCCGAATCTACCGCGCTGCCCGGCCACCCCTCGTCAGGTTCGCGCCTCCCCGGCGACATCAATGACAAACAATCAATCGCCGGCCCCGTACCGCCCCGACCAGGGCAGGGAGGCGGCCCCCTATCCGACCCGCACCAACGCCGCCGTGGGCGGGGGCAGCTCGATGGTGTAGGCGTCGGTCGCCGGCCCGCTCGCCTCCGCGTTCCGCACGTCGCCGACGTGGTGGGGTCGCGCCGGGTCGAGGCCGAGGGCGGCGAACGGCACGGTGTGGCTGGTGAGCGCGTCCCCTCGCCGGCTGGCGCTGGCTCACACCTCGGACGCCGAGGGAGTCACGGCGGCGCCCGTGCGCGGCCGGCGTCCGCGTTTCGCGAGCAGTGCGGCCACTCGTTGGGGAGTCCGCACCGGGATGACGTAAACCGGCAGCCCGTCGTCTACCTGCAACTCCATCAGCCGGTCGATGACGATGTTCACCACCTCATCGGGGTCGTCCACATCCACCATGGCGGTCATGTACCAACCCTCGGGGTCGTCTCCCTGATCGATAGCGAACGTCGCGGTCGGGTAATGGCGCTGGATCACTTCCTGCATCTCTGCCAAGGCCCGCCTGCACAGACGAGTTCGGCAAAGGTATCCAATTTTGCTTCACCGGGTCGCTCGTGGTTGTGCCGCATGACAGTACATATAGTGTAGTGTAGGGCTAGAGGAGGTGCTCGACGTGAACGAGACACAAGCCATGTCGTTGGATACGTTCGCGGCGACGATCCAACCCCTCACCGATGAACAACAGCAGCACGCCCTCGCCGCGGCCGACGCCTCGCGGGCGCTGTTGGCTCGGCAGCTCGCCAAGCGGGGTGGCAAACCCTTCGATGAGTCGTGGCCCTTGATTCGGGCTGCCCGCGAGGAGCGGTCCGAGGTGCGATGAACCATGCCGTTGTCGTCGATGCGAGTCTGGCCGTCAAATGGGTCATCCCGGAACGCGACAGCGACCGGGCCGTGAAGCTGTGGACCGACGCGGCGCTTGCCCGGCGCCCGGTCCTATCCGCACCCCACTTCCCGGGCGAGGTCGCGAACGCCATCTATCAGCGGGTGCGTCGAACTGACCCCTATGCACACCTCGACTTTCCCGACGCTGAGGAAGCGCTCGCGCGCTTCCTGGCGTATCCCGTGGAGTTGGCTTACCCACCTCACCTGACCCGTGAGGCCTTTGCCTTTGCCTACACCCACGGCCTTGTAAGCATGTACGACGCCCTCTACGTCGTGCTCGCTCAACTCCTCAACGCCGAATTGTGGACCGCGGACGAGCGACTGCTGACTCAATTGGCGGGCCGTGCCCCCTGGGTGCACCGCCTCGGATCCTATCCGCATTGACCACCGCACCGCGCTCTCGGTGGCACGAATGTCAAACAATCAATTGTCGCCTCGCACCAGCCCCCCATGGCCGGCATGCCGCCCTATTCAATCCGCACCAACGCCGCCGTGCGCGGGGGCAGCTCGACGGTGTAGGCGCCGGTCGCCGAGCCGCTCGCGTCGGAGGTCCACAGGTCGCGGACGTGATAGGGTCGGACCGGGTCGAGGCCGAGGGCGGCGAAGGGCACGGTGCGGCGCACCGGCGCGTCGGACCAGTTGAAGACGCCGACCGCCACACCGCCGTCGTGCAGGGTCGCGGCCCATACGGGCGCCGGCGTCTCGCCCACGTCCAGCGGCCGGGCGGCCACGCCCTCGCGCGCCAGCGCCAGCACCTCCGGGTGGGTGAGCAGCGCCGCCCGCTCGGGGCTAAGATAGCGCGGGTCATCACCGACGATGAACAGCGTGCCGCCCAGCGCCGCCATCGTGGCGTGCATCCGCGCCATCTCGTCGCTGTAGCCCGGGTACCAGTCCGCCCGCACCACCACGTTGTCCGGGTCGTTGCGGTGGTAGAGCATGTCGGTGAACCACGACAGCGCGACGTTCGCCGCCTCGCGCGCCTGGCCGAAGTTGACGTCGTTGCCCACCCGCCGGGCATGAACGTACTCATGGACATACAGCGGCGCGATCGCCGCCGACAGATACACCGGCCGGCCCGCCGACGCCACGCCCTCGCGCACCGCCGCCATGCCGCGGTGGAACGCTTCCATCGCCGTCGCCGTCGGGTCGTGATGGCGGCCTTCTTGGGTACCGATGTGGAGGAAGTCGAGCTTGATGAAATCAAAGCCGTCGGCGGCGATCATCGCGGCATTGTTGCGCAGATAGGCGAGCGCGCCGGGATGAGTGCCATCGAGCACGTACTCCCAGTTGAGAATGTCGGCGCGCACGGGGGCGCCGGCCGCGTCGCGTAGCACCGCCTCGCGGAAGAGGTAGGGCGTGCCGGCAATCGGCTTGTCCATCATCTCCGGGTGGATGGCGAAGGGGATGAAGTAGCTGCCCGCCAGCAAGCCGTGTTCGTGGATGCCGGCCGCCAGCGCCGCCATGCCGTTGGGGAAGCGCTCGGGGTTGGGCCGCCAGTCGCCGTCGCGCACGTTCCAGCCAGCGTCGAGGTTGACGTAGCGGTAGCCCAGCGCCACCCACTCGCCGGCGAGGAAACCGGCGATACCGTGCATGATGTCCTCATTCGCGCGGAACTCGTACTGGTACCACGGATTCCAGCCGAGCGGCGGCGGCAGGTCCGGCGCGGGCAGCGGCGGCTCACGCAGGGCGGTCACGCGCATCACGTCGCCGAGGCCGTCGCGGTAGTCGGCGTAGCCGCCCACCAGGAACTCGGCCGACTCCACCCGCTCGCCGGTGCGGACGGCGTGGTCGGCGGTATCGGCGTGGGCGCGCGCTCCGCTGAACAAGCTCAGGGAGCCGCTGGGACCGTCGTACCAGGCGGCGCTCTTCCACACCCGGCTCTCGGTCGCCCCGGCCACCAGGCCCGCGCCGCCGGTGACATCGAACAGCGCCGTCAGCCAGTAGCTCACCGCCCCCGCCTGCCCCGCCGCCGGCAGCACGGTGATATCGCCATTGTTGTCGAACGGCATCCGGTACAGGCGCGGGTCGCGGGTGGTCGCGACGGCGACGCTGCCCGGTGGGTCGGTGATCCCGCCCGCCGCGAGTGCCTCGATCTGGCGGGTCCTCACCGGCCCGCCCGCCGCGCCCGGCAGCCGGCCGGCGCTCACACGCATCAGCGCGTAGGGACGGCCGTCGAGCACGGTGAAGCTCTGGGTGAGCGCGGCGCCCAAGTCCGTGTTCTCGCCGGTCACGGTCAGCGTCACCCCCCGGCCGAGCGGGCCGTTGATCCGCTCCTGCGCGGGGATGCGGCGGGTCATCTCCGTGCTGCGCAACGGTCGCGGCCCGCCCCCGGTCAGCAGCTCCGCCGCCGCGTGCGCGTTCCGCACCACGATCCCCGATCCCCACGCCAGGTCCATCATCCCCGTGCGCAGATCATAGCGGACCGTGATCGCGCCGTTGCCGAGCGTCACCGCGTCACCGTCCACGTTCAGGGCGGCCGCGGCGACGACAGGAGCAACGCGCGTCACTCCGGTCACGGGCACCGCCGTCCCGAGCAGGGCGCCGCACACCAACGCGAGACGGGCGAGGAGCAGCGAACGGTAGAACATGCGTGACTCCTGATGTCGCTGGCTACAACCCGGGTGGTGGTCCGGCGCGATTAGCGGTCGGCGCCCACGCACCCATGGTCTGTGACCACCGCGCGGGCGCCGAGGGCTAGCATTCCTGACGGTGAACCGGCGGGCTGATCGCTGGCCACGGATGGCCGGTTGCTTATCCGGCGTCACGCGGGGTGAACTGATCGGGACGTACACGAGATGTCTCCGTCAGCTATCGTAACAGCCGCATATCCTCTATGAAGAAGGGCCGTCCCCACGAGGCCAGGGACGCGACGGCTGGGCGCGGGTGGGGGGCCGGGTGCTGCTCACGGCGGCGCGATTTCGCCCCTATTCGCGAAGTTTCCCGACTTTCGTGGTCGGACGTGTGGTGAGTGGTCAATGCTGGGCCTGCCGGCGCTGTTCGACGGCCATCAATGGCTGCCGACGCACGCGCCACACACGGCCGCGTGGTCACAATCGGGTTCTTCGCCGGCGATGAGACGCAGTCGGACAAGATGCGCACCCAGTCTTTACTGATCGGATAGCGCGCGGCGAGCCGTGCGCGCGATAAGCTGTGGAGAGCGTGTGCATCCGTCCCGCCGAGGGATGCGCCGCGCGAGGGCATCATGACCACCACGTCGCACCCGGACGGCGCTCCCATCGCCGCCGTCCTATTTGAGCCGTACGGCACGCTGATCGACATCGAGACCGACGAGCGTGACTGGCACGCCTACCTCAGCTTGTCTCGTTTTCTCGAGTATCGCGGTCTGCGCCTCAGCGCGGACGAGTTACGCTGGCTATGGTTCGAGAAGACGGCGCACCAACTACGCGAGAGCGACGAGCCATTCCCCGATATCGACGCCCGCGCGGTCTGGCAGCAGTTGTACGACGAGAACGCGGGCGCTTGTGACCATCTCGACGGCCTCGATCGAGACACGGTCGTCGCCGACCTCACGGCCCTGCACCGGGCGCTCACCCGCCGCAGCCTGCGACTGATGGAAGGGATTCGGTCGCTGCTGGAGTCGTTGCGTGACCGGGTACGGCTGGGGATCGTAGCCGACGGCCAGCCCGATTACGTGCTACCCGAGCTGAGGATGACCGGCATCGACCGGCTGTTCGGCGCGATCGCCGTCTCCGGCCAGCACGGGTATCGCAAGCCGGATCCGCGCCTGTTCCTGGCGGCATCGCGGGCGCTGGGTGTCGCCCCCGAGCAGACGCTGTTCGTGGGCGTGGACACCGGCCGCGACATCACCGGCGCGCGTGCCGCCGGGATGCGCACGGCGCTGGTGCTAACGCCCTACGGGTCCAAAGACATCGCTCTCGGTGAACCTGATGATGTGGTTGACCACACCCCCGAGATCGCCTCTCTCGTCGCGCGGCTCTCGGGGTTCTAGCCGCCCCGCCGGCTCGTGATCTCTCTCCGGCCGGCGCACGAGCAAGCTGCCGCATCGCGCGCCCCACCCTTCCGGCCACGCTGACCGTCCGGTAGCCTCATCGTCCCAGCGCGCCACCCATTCGCGCACTACTGATTGACATCTCCTGGACATGCGAGCATCCTTGACTTTCAGAAAGCGAGGTCTATGAGCGCGGGAAAACCGCTTGATGGGCCGAGCCGGCGCGACTCGCGGATGGTCACGATCGGTTCAGCGATTTCTCACAGAGCGCGTGTATGGAGGAGGAGCGCCCGCACTGCCCACGGTCTCCCCGACTGTGGGGAACACGAGGGTGGGGCATAGTCGAGGGGGAAGGGGATGCGACAGGCCAGTGATCGGTCCGGAGCCGGCGGTGGGTGGCCGCGGCGGCGACTGTTGCAGGTGGGCCTACCCGCCGGGGCGGCGGCGTTCGTCATTGCCTGCGGGGGCAGCAGCAAGAGCGTGAAGGAGGATCAGGCGAGCGTGCCGTCGACCGGTGGCAAGGTCGGCGGTGAGTCCGGCTCCGTCGCAAAGCTCACGGCCGGCCACTATGAGAAACGGCTGGCGGCCAGCCAGGAAGAGCTGGACGCCGCGAAGAACGTCAAGCGCGGCGGCACGATGAAGTTCCGCTATCTCGACCCGCCTCACTTCGATGCGGCGAAGGGCTATTCCTGCACGATCTATGACACGCACGAGCTGGTCTACAACAAGGCGATCCGGGCGAAGCTGGGGCCGCGGGCTGACCCGTTCAAACTGGAGTTGGAGCCGGACCTGGCCGAGAAGTGGGAGCAAACCTCCCCCGACTCCACTGAATTCACACTCAGCTTCCGCAAGAACGTCAAGTGGCAGAACAAGGCGCCGCTCAACGGCCGCGCTTTCACCGCCGAGGACGCTAAGCTCGTTTTTGAACGGTATGCCGCCGCTGGAGTGCAGAAGGATTTCTTCTCGACCGTCGATAAGTTCGAGATGCCCGACGCGTACACGCTCAGGGCGAAGCTCAAGGAGCCGTACGTCGATTTTCCGGCGACGATCGCGACCTACAGCTACATCACCCCGCGCGAGCTGTGGGACAACTCTGACAAGATCATGACCGAGGCGATCGGCACCGGCCCGTTCATCCGCGAAAGCTGGACACCGAAGCAAGGTTCGACCTTCGTGCGCAACCCCGACTATTGGGAGATGGGCGCCGACGGCAAAGCCCTGCCCTATGTCGACCGCGCCGAGACGTTTGTCGCGTCGGACCCGGCGGCGCAGAAGGCCGGGTTCCGCTCCGGCAACTGGTACACCTACCATCCGCTGGAGAAGTCTGACGGCGAGTCCCTGATGCAGAGCAGCCCCGAGACCATTTGGCTTGACCTGCCTGTCTCGCGCGGCGGCAACGTCAACGGCTTCCAGTTCAACATGAAGAACCCGAAGTTCAGAGACAAGCGGGTGCGCAACGCGATCAGCATGGGCATCGACCGCGTCGCGTACGATGAGCTTCTCTACGACGGGCTGAACAAGGGGTATTCAAACACATCAATGCCCTGGACGTTCATCGCCGATGAGTTCCCGGCGCTCAAGGATCAGGGGCCAACCTACCAGCACAATCCGGCGGAGGCGAAGAAGTTGCTCGCGGCGGCCGGCGCCGACAACCTTGAGTTCGAGGTGGTCGAGTACTATCTCACCTCCGGCCGCGACGTGTTCTCGCCGGCGCAGGATATGCTGCGACAGATTGGGGTCAAGATCCGCAACCGCTACGTCGATAACCCCACCGCGATCACGATCCTCGCCAACCGCAGCTTCGAGGATGCGATCAACATGGTGTGGGGGCCGCCCAACTACTCCATCGACGGCTGGGTCTACCCGTGGTACGTCACCGGCGGCGGCCTGAACTACAACTCCGTGGCTGATCCTCAACTCGATAATCTGCTCAAGGCGCAGCGCAAAGAGGCCGACCCAAACAAACGCAAGGACATCCTCCGGCAGCTCGACAAGTATCTCAACGACCAAAACTACGACATTTGGTGGCCGCAGACCTGGTACCGCGAGGCATGGCCGGTATGGCTGAAAAACTACCGTACCCACGGATTCGCCGGCACCTCGACCTGCTACACCTGCGCTCAGATGCGCTGGGTCTGGATTGACCGCGGCTAGGGCGGCATCCGGTCATGCGGAGTGAGAGTCGCGCCACGGGGATCGCCGGCCGTGGCGCGTACCAGGTCGCGAGTGTCCGGCCGGACCTGCCTGACCACGCCACGCGGCGACATCCGAGGTTGCTCGTGCTGCCCGTGCTCCGACCGCTCATCCTCATCGGCCTCGTCGCGATGGCGTTCACCGCCTGTTCTGAACCGCGGCAGCACAGTGCCGCCCTCCAACCGCCGGGTCGAGGTGCGCCGGCGCCGGCCGCGAGCCTGTCCCCCTCCCCCGCGTCCGTCCGGGTCGAGCAGCCGCCGTTGCCCGCGTCCGCGGCGACCGCGACCCCGGGGCCACCTTCGCTTGCGCCGTTCCAGGTGGGAATGATCGAGGTAACGGTCGATAAAGGCGCGGGCGCCCGTTACCTGATTGGTGACGCGATTACCCTGTGCTCCACGGCGCGCCTCGACGCCGTACCGGAGGGCTACCGCTGGCAGGCCACGCGCTACGAAGCCGGCAGCGGGCGGCAGATTCTGCATATGCCGGAGGCCCAAGCGCGTGCCTGCGCCACGCTGACGGCGACACCACCGGCCCGCGCCGCGACACTGCGCGCCGATTTGGTCGCGTGCCGGACCGGCGCGTGCGCGCTGCAAGCGGTCGCCGAGACCAAGATTGAGATCGCTCCCCGTCCGGCTCCTGAGCATGAGGTCACCGGACTGTTCCGCGATGTGCGCAACCGACGGCCGGGCCGCACGGTAATGGTCGGGCCACGCCCGCCCTCGCTCTTCCCCGATTGGAACGGCGCCTCCACGGTCGTGTACGACACGCGGAACAGGACGTTTACCAACCTCGGCCCGGGCGGGCTGGGGCGTTTCAGCGCCGATAGCCGGCGCATGGTCTGGAGCGATGGCCGGGGCGCGCAGTGGGTGAACGGCGAACCGGCAATCTGGGGCGGCAACGCCGGCTGGATCCCGCTCCCGCCCGACGAACTGTCCCGCAAGCAGGTCTGGCTGTTGGATCTGCCCACGATGGAACGTCGCTCCCTCGGACCAGGGATCGACGCCGATTTCGTTGACGGTGAAGAGATCCGGATCGCGGTCGTGGGACCGGACGGTCCGCGGTGGGAGCTGCACAACGTTCGCACCGGCCGGCGCCGTCCCACCGAGCGGCCGCGGGCCGCGGCCGCGCCGCCGGACATGGTCGAGGTGCGCGGACTGAACGAACGGTTACACCTGGCACGGGTGTTAACCGACGATGAACCGACCGAGTGGGGGCCGAACGCCTTCGAGATGACCGACCTGTCCTCCGGGCGGACGCTGCTCCGTTTCCGCGCCGCTCAGGTGCTCGCGGCCGCGGGGGGTGACCTGCTCGTCATGCTCGGTCCGCGGGACGGGCGCGCGAACATGTTCGTCGTCGAAGGTGCGACCGGACAGGCGACCTTCATCGCCACACTGGACACCGACGCCAGCGGACAACCACCGCCGGCCGCGCTCAACGAACACCACGTCTTTTGGACCGACGCGATGTGCCGGCCGGAGCAGCGCTCGTTCGTCCATGACCGTCGCAACGGCTCGCTCACGCGGTTGGTTGGTGATGTGTCGGGGTGGCCGAGCTTCACGCGGGATGGACAGGTGCTGTTGGAGTCCGTCGGGGGCGCGGCAGCGCTCTTCGACCCGGCGGCAGCGGCATACACCATCGTGATCCCGTCCGCGCTCTTCACGCGCTGGTCGCCCGATCACCGCTACGCGATCCACGGCGCCGAGGGGCATGCCTTCCACGGCAACTGGTGCCATTGACGCCGCGATGAACGTGACGCTGGCGTGACAGACACGCCGCGCCCACCGCCTTCCATCGCGGCGAGGACGCCGGTCGTGCCGCAACTCGTGAACAGACGTGGCGGCTAACCCGTGACTCGGGCATGATGACACCGGCTCGACGCCCGTTCGGACTCACTGCGCGCGGCGCGGCGGAGCGGATTTCGAGGCTTCACCCTCTCCCTTCTCCACGAAGGCAGGACGGGAGAGGAACTAGAATGGGGATACCCCGTTCTCCCCCTCCCTTGCAGCCTGTCCCGGCGGGCCGGGGGGAAGGGCGCCGGGGGTTAGGTAATTTCCAAGGGAGGCCGTCATGCCGCAAGCCGTTCACTTTGGCGTCACCGTTCCGCAGATCAACCGGACGTGGGAAGAGGCGAAAACCGCCGGTCAAGAGTTCGAGCAACTGGGCTTCGATTCGCTGTGGCTGTGTGATCACCTGCTCGGTGTGCCCCGACCCGAGATCCCGATCCTGGAAGCGTGGACGCTGCTCACCGCCCTCGGCGCGGTCACCGAACGGGTGGAGTTGGGCACGCTGGTCACCCCGCCCGGCTTCCGCAATCCGGCCTATCTGGCGAAGGTCGTCGCCACGCTCGACCGGATCACGAACGGTCGGGTCGTGCCGGGGCTGGGCGCCGGCTGGATGCGCCAGGAGTTCACCAGCTACGGCTACGACTTTCCCGACACCCGCGTACGGTTGCAGCGGCTGGGCGAGGCGGCCGAAATCATGACCCGCGCCTGGACGGAGCCGGACCTAACCTTTGAGGGGCAGCACTATCACACCGAGAACCTGACGATTTCGCCGCCGCCGGTGCGCCGCCCGCCGCTGCTGATCGGCGGCAGCGGCGAAAAGGTCACGATGCGCATCGCGGCCCGCCACGCGAGCATCTGGAACAACAGCGCCGGCCATCAGGCGCGGCTGGCGCACAAGATCGAGGTACTGCGCGCGCATCTGAAAGAGGCCAACCGCGATCCGGAGTTGGTCCGCATCTCGCAGCAATGCATGGTGCTGATCACCGAAAAAGACGAGGACGTGGAGCAAATGCTTCAGCGCGCCGAGAAGATCTTCGGCGGCCACATGGGCGATGTGCGCGGTCCGCTGTCGATCGCCGGCACGCCCGACATCGTCGAGGAGCGCATCCGCCGCCACATTGAGTTGGGCTGCTCCCACTTCGTGATCGAGTTCTTTGGCCGCGACACCCGCGAGCCCGCCCGCCTGTTCGCCGAACAGGTGATCCCGCGCTTCCGCTAAGCTTCGTTGCTCTGGTGCCGCCGGCGCGAGTACCTAACCCGTCGGCCCCCTTCCCCCCCGGCTGTGCCCTTACCGGGGTGGGTACGTCAGGTTGGGATAGTCGCAGGATGAACGAGATGGTAGGTCAAGGCGAGTGCGGGGTCGGTCGTGGGCAAGGGGGTGGGACGCAGTGCGCCGAGCGGCCAGTCCCAGCCCTCGATCAAGGCGACGCGCAGCAGTCCCACCCCCCGGCGCAGCAGACTGGCGCGGTGCCGTCCACTGGGCGGAGGCACGGGTGGGGCTGTCTGGGTCTGGACGGGCGGGAACGCCCGCCCGTCCGCCTCGGCCTCCCACGCCGTCCCGACCGCCAGCGGCCACACG
>JBBQJF010000124.1:0-12670 GCA_038325665.1 Dehalococcoidia bacterium
GTTCGCGCACGCGCTGGTGCGGGAGACGCTGTACGCGGAGCTGAGCACGGCGCGGCGCATCCGGCTGCACCGGGGGGTGGCGGCGGAGTTGGAGCGGCTGTGGGCGGCCGACCCGGGGCCGCACCTGGCGGAGCTGGCCCACCACTTCTTCCAGGCCGCCCCCGGTGGGGACGTGGCGGCGGCCATCGGCTACGCGGTGCGCGCCGGGGAGCGGGCCACCGCCCAGCTCGCCTACGACGAGGCCGCCGGTCACTACGAGCGCGCCCTTCAAGCCCTCGACCTCACGGACGCTCCTGATGCCCACACCCGCTATGACCTGCTGATGGCACGAGGCGACGCCGAAACAAAGTCGGGAGCGATCACGGCAGGGAAGGAGGCGTACCGGGAGGCGGCCGAGGTCGCGCGATCGCTGGGCGCGCCCGACGATCTGGCCCGTGCCGCCCTGCGCCACGGTGAGTGGCGGCCGATCGGCGCTGCCGACCCACGCCAGGTCGCGCTGCTGGAAGAAGCCGCCGCCACGCTGGGCGAGGACGACAGCCCGCTCCGCGCGCGGCTGCTCGCCTGTCTCGCGGAGAATCTGAACGTACCCGGCCTCCACGAGCGGCGGATGCGGCTCGGTCGCGAGGCGGTGATGATGGCGCGTCGCGTCGGCGACCCGTCCACCCTCGCCTATGCTCTTAACGCGCATCACTGGACTCTCGCCGGTCCTCGGGCGCTCGAAGAGCGATTGACAACAGCCACGGAACTCTCGGGCTTGGCCGGGCAACTCGGCGATCGCGATCTGGTGCTGAAGGGCCATCGCTGGCTGATCGTCGATCACCTCGAGGCCGGCGACATCGCCGCGGTAGATACGGAGATCGCGGCATTTCGCCGGCTCGCGGATGAGCTGCGCCAGCCCAACCATCTGCGCGAGTCCTTGATATGGGCGGCGATGCGCGCGCTGCTCGACGGCCGCCTCGACGACGCGGGCGCGCGTATCCGCGAGGCAGCAGACATCGGCCGGCGCATCCACAGCGGCAGCGCGCTCCAATATACCGCGGTGCAGACCTTCGCACTGCGCCGGGAGCAGGGCCGGCTCCGCGAGCTGGAGGCCGCGGTCAAGCGGTCCGTCGAGCAGTTCCCGACGCAGTCGGCGTGGCGCGCCAGCCTAGCGTTCCTGTACGCCGACCTCGGTTGCGCCGCCGGCGCGCGACGCGAATTCGAGCATGTCATCGCCGAGATCATGGCCGGCCCGGCTGGCGCGGATCCGTCCCTGCTCACCCTCCGGCTGCTCGCCGAGGTGTGCGCCGTCCTCGGTGATGTGGACCGGGCGGCGGCGCTGTATGAGCGACTCGTTTCCCATGCCGGTCAACATGTCGTGATCGGTGAAGCCGTCGTCTACGATGGCGCGGTTGATCATTACCTTGGAATGCTGGCGACCGTCCTAGAGCGGTGGGAGCCGGCCACCCGTCATCTCGACGACGCGCTCGCGATCCACACCCGCATGGGCGCACGCCCGTTCGCCGCGCGCACCGAGTATGAATACGCGACCATGCTGCTTGCTCGCGGCGGTCCCGGCGATACCGGTCGGGCGTTAGCGCTCGTCGACCAGGCGCTGGGCACGGCGCACGATCTCGGTATGGTGCGCCTGACCGAGCAAATCGGGCTGCTCCGGGCGCGGACGTTAGCGTCGTGAGCGCGGCGGAACGTGATGTGTCTCGCTTTCCCCCATCAGCGGCGGCTTTCAACACGCCCCGCGCCCGTGCCGCCACTTTGCCGTCGGGTGCGGAGCCTCACGCATCGTCCCCCGACGCGTCGCCGGCATCGTCACGCATAAATTCGGGCGGGCGCGCTCAAAGCCCTGCCCGGATCAGCGTGCAATCAAACCGTCGCGACGACGTTCGCGGATTCGGGATGTAGCTCGAAGGTGCTCATGCGCGAGCACATTGGTATCATCCCATCAGCCCGCGAGCGTCGAAGCGTCCGTGAGCGGATGGGCGCCACCGTCATCTGAACGAATTGTCCCGTTCCCTCGCATGACCCGGCGCCGCCGGGGTGCGGGAGATTCATAAGGAGGCACGCGACTGATGGTTGATCGCTCCGAGAATGGTCCCAACACCGATGTGCCGCGCCCGCGCTTCGGACGACGGCGGTTGCTGGGCAGCGCGGCGGCGCTCGGCGGCGCGGCCGGGCTTGGAAGCTGGGCCGGGGCGGCTGCCCAGCCATCGCCCGCAACGCCGCCTGAACCTGATCTCACCCAGTCAGTGCCCGTACAGGAACTGAAGCGCCGCGTCTTCAGCGCCGCGCCGCTGTTGCTTGAGGCGCCGGTGAACGACCTTCAGGGAATCATCACCCCCAACCGCGTTCACTTCGTCCGCAGCCACTACAACACCCCGATGCTCGATGCGGACACATGGTCGCTCAGCGTCGAGGGCGCGGTAAGCCGGCCAATGCGGCTCAGCCTCGCCGATCTCACATCAATGCCTGCCACGATCCTGACCGCGTTCATCGAGTGTTCCGGCAATAGCCGCGGCAACTTTCAGCCGCGTCCCCAGGGCACCGGCTGGAGCAACGGCGCGATCAGCGTGGCCGAATGGACAGGCGTATCGCTGGCGCGTGTTCTGCAAATAGCCGGCGCCGCCGCCGATACAAACGTGATCGCGGCCGAGGGACTTGACAGCGGAAAAGTCTACACCGGCATCCCGTACGAGAAGGCGCTCGATCCGGACACGATCATCGCCTATGCTCAGAACGGCGAGGCGCTCAACCGCGAGAATGGCTATCCGGTGCGACTGATCGTGCCGGGCTGGGGCGGCATCAAGAGCATCAAATGGCTCGGCCGGATCGAAGTGGTGCGCGGCCCGTTCGCCAGCTACTACGGCGACCGCACCTATGTCTATGAGACGCCGGGCCTGCCCAAGACTCCCGTACAGGCGGTCGGGGTCAAGTCGTTCATCACGCGACCGGCGGCCGACGCGGAGTTGCTCGCTGGCAGGCCGGCGGCGATCGCGGGCTATGCCTACTCCGGTCACGGCACGATCACGCGGGTCGAGGTCAGTGTCGATGGCGGGCCATGGCGCGAGGCGCGCCTGTTGCCGCCAGCGCTGCGCTGGGCGTGGGTGCGCTGGCAGTTTGATTGGGAGGCGCCGGCGGGTGGCGAGGCCGTGCTCCGCAGCCGCGCGACCGATGACCGCGGCAACGTTCAGCCTGAAACGGTTGCCTGGAACCGGTACGGATACGGCTACAACGCGATCCAGCAGACCAAGGTGAAGGTGAATTGAGAATGGACACCACGATTTTTGGGCGTCGGGCAGCGCGCATGCTCATTGCCGGGATGCTGGCCCTGGGTATAGCCGGGGGCGCGCGGTGGGCGGCGCACGCGCAGAAGGCCGGCGTGCCCGGGTCGGTGCCCGCGGGACAATCAGTCTATGCGGCGCGATGCTCCTTCTGCCACGGCGACGCGCTCGACGGACAAGGTTCCGGCGGCCGGGCCTATCCACCGTTGATCGGGCCGCATACCGTACCGGACTATCCCACCGCCGCGGTGCTGTACGACTACATTAAGCGCAGCATGCCCTACGCCCGACCGGGCAGCCTCAGTGACGAGGACACGCTCAGCGTCGTCGCGTTCCTCTTGAATCAAAATGATCTCCTCGCGGCAGACGGGGTGCTCGATCCGGCCGGGTTGGGCGCGGTGCTGCTGCCGGGTTCGCGGCCTCTGCCGCCGCCGATCCCCGGCGCGCCCGCCAACCCGGGGAGCGTTACCCCCGGCTCCTCCCAAGCCGGCGCGCTGACCGTGACAGCGCCATAGTGCCATGGACAATCAGGGGGGGGGCGATCTCCCGGATCGCCCCCCTGTCGTGTTCGCGCCGGGTCGCCGGCTCACGATTCTAACGCGCGACCACCTCCCGCCGTCGCCCGCCCCGGCTATTCGGCCCCGCTCGTGGCGGCGGTATCGCGCCGGTACGCGGCCATGCCGCCACCGCTCGCACCGCCTTCGACCCTGCCGCACCCGATGCGCCGGCGCCTGAGCCGGTTGCCGGCGGGCGGCGTGGAATCCGGCTCAACCATGCCACTGTCCTCGCTGGGCATCACTGCCGGCTGTGCGTGCGCGCCGGCGTACTGGCCGGTAGCGCCCCCGACGTGCGCTTCACTTGCCTGACCATCGATCATCGACAGGCGGCCCTGGCCGCTCGGTCGCGCTGGTCGCGCATCTCGCCGCGGGTGCTGAGGATGTTGTTCTCCACCATTGTACAAAGGCGACGCGGCGCGGCGTCGTACCCGGCCGGGTGACTAATGCGTACCGGTTCGTGTCGGGCCATCGCCTTGACAAGGTGCAAATAGTCTTATAAGGTTGTTATCAGGTAAGCGCGAACATGCGCTGCAACCTATCACGCTCAGCGGCGGCCTGCCGCCGGGAGGCGAGCATATGGCAGGAACTGACTACTACGCGGTGCTGGGCGTCAAGCGCGACGCGGGCGAAAAGGATATTCGCTCCGCCTACCGCAAGCTGGCGCGTAAACACCACCCGGATGTTAATCCGGGAGACAAGGCGTCCGAGTCCCGCTTCAAAGAACTCAATGCCGCCTACGAGGTGTTGAAGGACCCGGAGAAGCGCAAGAAGTACGACAAATACGGCGACAAGTGGGAATACGCCGACCAGCTCGAGGAGCAGCAGCGCCGCGCGGGTTCCCATGACTACTTCCGCCGCGCCGGTGGCGCACCCGCGGATGGCGCGGGCGCCGGCGGCTTTGACTTTGGCGATGCCGACCTCGGCAACGACCTGGGCGATATCCTGGGCGGGCTGTTCCGTGGCCGCGGGCGCACCACGACCGCCCGCCGGGCGCAGGGCGAGAACCTGGAGCATTCGGTCGAGGTGACGCTGGAAGAGGCATTTAACGGGACGACCCGCATGATCCAATTGCAGGTCCCCGAGATGTGCACGGTCTGCGGCGGAACCGGCAAGGTGGCGGGCGCCATCTGCCATACCTGCGAGGGTTTGGGTTCGTTGATCAAGGCGAACCGGCTTGAGGTGAAGATTCCCGCCGGGGTGGATAGCGGCTCGCGCGTGCGCGTGGCGGGCAAGGGCCACCCGGGTATCGGCGGCGGTGGGTCAGGCGACATGATCCTGATCGTGACGGTTCGGCCGCACGACAGGTTCGAGCGCAAAGGCGACGACCTCTATGTCGAGGCGCCCGCGCTGCTGGCCGACCTCGCGCTCGGTGGCGAGATCGAGGTGCCGACGCTGCGGGGCACGAAGCTGCATCTGAAGGTGCCCGAGGGCACGCAGAACGGGCGCCAGTTCCGGTTGGCCGGCCAGGGCATGCCCCGGCTGGGCGGCGCCGGCAAGGGCGACCTCTATGCCAAGGTTCGCGCGATCCTGCCGGTGACGCTCTCGACCCGCGAGCGCGAGCTGTTCGAGGAGTTGCGGCGGATTCAAAGCGGCGTACAGGCCGGGGTGGCGTAAATGGCAGATCACACGGTATTCGAGGACGGCATGACCGGTGAGGAGCCTTGCTACGTGATCAGCGTGGCGGCCAAGATGCTGGGTATGCATCAGCAAACTCTCCGCTACTACGAGCGGGTCGGGATCATCGAACCCTCCCGGTCTCGCGGCAACATCAGATTGTACTCGCAGGCCGACATCACGCGTCTGCGACAGGTCCAGCGCTTGATCAACGACCTCGGCGTTAACCTCGCCGGGGCCGAGGTCATCCTCAAAATGAACGCCCGCTTGCGCCAACTCGAACACGAATTGGCGCAGGTCCGGGCTGAATTGGAACAGTGCCGGGGCCGCGTCACGCGGCGACGGCCGGAATCCATGGGGTAAGCGGGTGTTGCCCTCTTCCTCACGGTATTTCACGGGTTGGTCGCACCGACCGACCGGAAGGTAAATCATCACATGATGCGACAAGATCGGTTCACGGAGCAGGCGCAGGAAGTGCTCGCGGGGTCCCAGCAACTGGTGCGCACACAGCGCCATAGCCAGTGGGATGTCGAGCATGTCCTGATGTCGCTGGTCAGCCATCAGGGGATGGCCCAGGAAATCTTGAGCCGCCTGAACGTGGACGTTGCCCGTCTGCGCGACCGGGTGTCGGGCAGTTTGGCGAAGGCGCCGCGGCTCGCGCATGAGGTCGTCCAGATCTACACCACCCCGCGTATCGTGCGCATGCTGGAGAACGCCAACGCCGAGGCCGAGCGGCTCAAGGATGAGTACGTCGGCGTCGAGCATCTGCTGATCGCCATCGCCGACGAGCGCGCCGGTGACGCCGGCAACATCCTCTCCGAGTTCGGCATCGACAAGGAGCGCGTCTACCGGGCGCTCTCCGAGGTACGAGGCAAGGCGCGGGTGGACGACCCACGGGCGGAGTCGAAATACCAGTCGCTCTCCAAGTACAGCGTGGACCTGACCGAGGCGGCCCGTCAGGGCAAGCTCGATCCGGTGATCGGCCGTGACGCCGAGATCCAGCGGGTGATGCAAATCCTCAACCGCCGCCGCAAGAACAACCCGGTGATCATCGGCGAGGCCGGCGTCGGCAAGACAGCGATCGTCGAGGGGCTGGCGGCCAAAATCGTCGCCGGCGATGTGCCCGAGAACATTCGCGGCAAGCGGCTGCTGGCGCTCGATATGGCCGCGCTGGTGGCCGGCTCCAAGTTCCGCGGCGAGTTCGAGGAGCGGCTGCAGGCGGTCATGAAGGAGATCCGCGACGCCGAGGGCGAGGTAATCCTCTTCATCGACGAACTGCATCAGGTTGTCGGCGCCGGTGGCGCCGAGGGCGCGATCGACGCCAGCAATATGATGAAGCCCGCCCTGGCGCGCGGTGAGTTGCGCGCGATTGGCGCCACCACCCTCGACGAGTACCGCGAGCACATTGAGCAGGATCCGGCGCTCGAGCGGCGCTTCTCCCCGGTGTACGTGGACGAGCCGAGCGTTGAGGAGACGATCGAGATCCTCAAGGGGCTGCGCCCCCGCTATGAGGCGCACCACAAGGTTTCGATCACCGACCCAGCGCTCGATGCCGCCGCGCGGCTGTCGGATCGCTACGTCACCGAGCGCCAGTTGCCGGACAAGGCGATTGACCTGATCGACGAAGCCGCGTCCAAGCATGTGATCGAGGCCCAATCGATGACTCCGGAGCTGCGGACGCTCAAGGCGCGGCTCGATGAACTGGGCCGCGAAACCGAGGCCGCCGTCGGCCGGCAGGACTATGAGGCCGCCGCCCGCATCAAGCAGGATGTGCTCGGTGTCCAGGACGAGTACAGCGGGCAGAAGTCGCGGTGGGAGCTGTCTCGTGGCGGCGCCGAGGGCGCCGAGACCGTCACCGAGCGCGACATCGCCGCGTTGGTCGCGAGCATCACCGGGGTGCCGGTGGATCGGATGATGGAGGGCGAGGGCGAGAAGCTGCTCCAGATGGAGGAGCGGCTGCACGACCGGGTGATCGGACAGGAGGAGGCGATCGCCGCCCTCTCCGACGCGATCCGTCGCGCCCGCGCCGGGCTGAAGGACCCGCGCCGGCCGATCGGCAGCTTCATCTTCCTTGGCCCGACCGGCGTGGGAAAGACCGAACTGGCGAAGGCGCTGGCCGAGTTCCTCTTCGACGACGAGGATGCGCTGGTCCGGCTCGACATGAGCGAGTACCAGGAGCGCCATACGGTGTCGCGGCTGATCGGCTCGCCGCCGGGCTATGTCGGCTACGGCGAGGGCGGTCAGCTCACCGAGTTGGTGCGACGCCGGCCGTACCGGGTGATCCTGTTCGATGAGATCGAGAAGGCGCACCCGGACGTGTTCAACACGCTGCTCCAGATACTCGACGATGGCCGTTTGACCGATGGCGAGGGGCGGCAGGTGGACTTCCGCAACTGCGTGATCATCATGACGTCCAACCTCGGCACGAGCTTCACCGCCCGACGAGAGATGGGCTTCGGCATCGGCCAGCGCACGAAGAGTCGGGGCGAGCGCCAGGAGTTGGAGGCGAGCGTTACCAAGGCGTTGCGTGACCACTTCCGGCCGGAGTTCCTCAATCGCATCGATGAGATCATCGTGTTCGAGCCGCTGACGGAGACGGAGCTGTTGCGGATCGTGGAGTTGATGGTGAGCGATGTCGCCGCCCGGCTGGAGGAGCGCGGCATCACCCTCACCCTCACCGAGGCGGCGCGCGAGGCGCTGGTGAAGGAGGGGTACGACCCGGCGTACGGCGCCCGACCGCTGCGGCGGGTGATCCAGCGCCAGGTCGAGAACCCCGTCTCGCGCCAGGTGCTGGCCGGCGCCTTCGCCGAGGGCGACACCGTGGTGGTGGACTACACCGACGGCGCCTACACCTTCACGAAAGCGGAGGCCGAGGCGGCGACCGCGGCGGCGTAGCCCTGGCCCGGTCGGCAGCCGGAGGGCACATGGGGACCCGGGTGTCATCACCCGGGTCCCTCTTCTGTTGCGCCGAGAATGAGGATGCGCCCACGTTCGCACGGCCTTACCGATGCGTGGCCCCGCCGCTCGACCGGTTGCCGGCGCGGCTGACCGCGAATGCGCGGTGGCGGTGTTTGATTGTTCGTCATGTCGACCGGACGTCCCATTCGGGTTCGGTGAAGGCGCCGGCGCGCGGCTCGGTGAGTTCGGCCGGGCGCGCACTGTTTGATTGAATGCTTGATTGAACGCCGTCACGCGGGAGCGGGCGGCGCGGCGGGGGAGACAGGTGACGTGACCAGACGGGCAGCGGCGCATGATGAGCCGTCCACACGAGGTTGTGGAGGATAGAATAATAGAACACACGATCTACGCGCCACGAATGGATGTCGCTCGTTTGATGGTTTCCCGGCGCGAAGTCCCACAATCTGTTCGGTTATCCCGTACACACCATCGAGGCGCCAGGTCGCCCGCGTCCCCGTCATCATCCCGGCGGGCCGGTCCGCGCGGAACCGTGCCGATCGTGGGACCTTTTGTCCACACCCCACCCGGCCACTATGCTGGGGGACAGCGAGAGGTGAGCGACCATGCCGCGCGAGATCACCCAGGCCACAATCGATAGCGTCGTGCAGACAATCGTCGCGCGGTTCAACCCGCACCGCATCATCCTGTTCGGCTCGCGTGCCCGCGGCGACCACCGGCCGGACAGTGACCTCGATTTATTCATCGAGATGGACATTGACGCGAGTATTCCGCCCCGCGAGCGGGCACGGCGTATCCGCTCCGTGTTCGATCCGTATCCCTGTGCGATGGATCTCATTGTCTACACGCCCGAGGAGACCGCATACTGGAGCGAAGCCAAAGCCTCACTGCCGGCTACCGTATTACGGGAGGGACACATGCTCTATGAGCGCTCAGGATGAGCAGCTAGCTTGGGAATGGTTCGAAAAGGCAGAACATGACCCTCTCACCTCCGACATCCTACTCACTTCGGCATCTGCTCCGCCAGACGTTGTGTGCTTCCACTGTCATCAGCTTGGCGAGAAGTACTTGAAGGGATTCCTGACCTGGCATTCACGCCCGTTCGCCAAAACCCACGACCTTGGCGATCTGGTGGTGCAGTGCGCCGGGATCGATCGGCGCCTCTCATCGCTGCAACAACTCGCCAACGCCCTGACAGACTATGCGGTGGATGTGCGCTATCCGGGCCTGCCATACAGTGATCCTACATTGCAGGAGGCGCGGGATGCGCGCGATGCCGCTTGGGCGATCCGGCAGGCCGTCCGGCTTTCACTCGGGCTGCCAGCCTGATGAGCGCGGCCACGCGACCACGTCCGGCCGGAGTTTCTCAACCGCATTGACGAGATCATCGTGTTCGAGCCGCTAACCGCGTCCGAGTTGCTTCAGCTTGTGGACCAAGGTGGGCGACGTGGCTGCATGGCCGGACGAGCGCAGCCGCACGCGCACCCTCACCGAGGCGGCGCGGGAGGCGCTGGTGAAGAAGAGGTACGACCCGGCGTACGGCGCCCGACCGTTGCAGCAGGTGATCCCGCGCCAGGTCGAGAACCCGATCTCGCGCCAGGTGCTGGCCGGCGCCTTCGCCGAGGGCGACACCGTGCGGGTGGACTACACCGACGGCGCCTACACCTTTACCAAGGCTGAAGCTGCCATCGAGGTGGCGTAACGCCGACCGGGTGACGCACTATAGTGGTGCGTCCCCGGTCGCACTCACTCTGTGCTCATCCGCCGTCGGGATCGTAGATCATTGTACAATCACGGCTGAAGACCTTCGTGCTTCGTGAAGTGCCGCGCGCCATTCCTGCTCCAGGATCTTGGCAAGTCGGCTATAGTTTGCCGCCCCTGTCATCTGCGTTGCTTCTCCCTTCTGTCTGGGATAGTCGGCCTTCAAGCTGCCGGGGCGAGAGTACTAGTAATCGTAGTCAGCGACATGGCTGCATTTGATCATTACAGCGAAGCGCTGCTTGGACAGGTTCGGCGGATCCTCGTTCGCGAGGACAGTCGTAACAATACGTGCGAGCGCAGCGTGGCAAGCAGCGGCTCCGATGGAGCCCCACGGCACCGTAGTCTTCGGTTCTCTCCGAGCATCCGGGCTCGCCTCGCCAACAGCGGCCCAGAAGTTTTTCAAGATCTTGAGCAAAACATCATCAGGATTGCCGGCAAGTTCACCTCGATCAGCCAGAGTCGTGAGCGCAGATCGTATATCTGCATCAGTGAGTATGGGCTGGAGGCTGGTGAAGAATGCCTGAAGCTTGATCGGGCGGGGGGTGAGGTCCCCGGGCATCTGGATCAGGCCCTGCCACTGCGAATCAGGGTCGGAATTCAGACGTGCTGCCATGCGACTAGCTCCGAACTTCCAGGATTCAGTATCTGGCACAACAGACTGAAGAATCTTGGTCTCGTCGTCGGTCAACCGGCCTTCGTCTAGAGCCCGCTGGACCACGCGCAGCCCTAGGTCCGTGCGCACCTTTTTCTGCGTCTCCATTATGGACAGGCAGGTCGAGGAGCGTCCGAGCTTCGCACCGCGCTGGGAGCGACTATAGGACAGGCGGCAGCAAGCGGCTCCCATGGATCACGATCATAATCTCCGCCAGTTCACGCTCGGCGTCGTGACGATACAGCACTCGATACGGCCCGACGATGAGTTCGCGATACAGAGGATCGTCGAACTCCGGGACGATACGGCCGCTC
This sequence comes from Dehalococcoidia bacterium, assembly GCA_038325665.1. Lineage (GTDB taxonomy): Bacteria > Chloroflexota > Dehalococcoidia > CAUJGQ01 > CAUJGQ01 > CAUJGQ01. The sequence goes on from JBBQJF010000124.1 coordinate 11,090, forward strand.
TCAGGGAAGGTGCGGAGGCGGCGCACGGACTCCATGATCTCTCCAGCCACGCGTGCCGCCGCCTGCTTCGATTCACGGGCGATCGAGCGGCGGAGGGTGCGCAGATCCTCGTGTGCCGCCTCCGACCAGATTAGTCGCGCCACGCGGCCATCTCCCGCTCAACCTCCTCATGGGTGACCACGCGCCCCGCGGCAACATCAGCTTCGGCGCGCTCCAGCTTTCGACGGAGGTTTAAGGTAGAGATGAGTTGGTTGATATCGATTTCGTTCGGCATCTTCTCTACGATGCTGAGAACCTCTTCCTTCTTCACGATCTACCCTCCGCGTCACGCGTCACTTCCCGCAACGACATGGGAAGTTTCACCTCATCAGACTCGGTCCGACACCATCGTACCCACCACAGCGCCGACCCAACAAGCGGCGCAGGCTCGAAGGCACCGCGCGACCACGTCCGGCCGGAGTTCCTCAACCGCATCGACGAGATCATCGTGTTCGAGTCCCTGACCATGTCCGCGTTGCTTCAGCTTGTGGACCAAAGTGGCGACGTGGCTGCATGGCCGGACGAGCGCAGCCGCACGCGCACGCTCACCGAGGCGGCGCGGGAGGCGCTGGTGAAGGAGGGGTACGACCCGGCGTACGGCGCCCGACCGTTGCAGCAGGTGATCCCGCGCCAGGTCGAGAACCCGATCTCGCGCCAGGTGCTGGCCGGGGGCGACACCGTGATGGTGGACGACACCGACGGCGCCTCCACCTTCGGCAAGGCGGCGACCGCGGCGGCGTAATATCGCCCGAGTCAGCAACCGAAAAACAAGCAGGGATCGCGGGTGGCGACACCCGGACCCCTCTTCCTTCGGATGAGTGCCGTGACTTCGGTATTGCTCGCCGAGCGCGAGGACGCGACCCAGGCGACGGTACGAAGGGCCGCTACTCTCGCTCTGGGACAGATGGAAGCAGCCGGCTGCCGTGCTTGACCATGAGCACCTGCACCCGATCGGTGTTTCGCTGGTACCGATAGACAAGCCGATAAGGGCTGACCAAGAGTTCTCGGACTTCGGGGTCGTCGCATTCCGGAACGATGCGGCCGATCTCGGGAAAACGGGCAAGCCGTGCGCCTTCGGTGCGGAGCCGTCGTACCATCCCCTCGGCTTCCGGCCGAGAGTCCCGCGTGATGTGCTCGTGGATCCCCCGCACGTCGCGTCACGCGGCGTCCGTCCACGTCACACGAGCCATTCGTCAGTCAACCTCTCGAACTCTTCCTGTGAAATCTCACGACCCGCATCGGCATCGGCGAGCGCTACGGACATCTTCTGGCGGAAGTAAAGTGTGTAGATAGATTTATCAAGGTCGAATTCTTCCGGCTGATGGCGCAGGGCTTCCAGAACGTCGCGTTTCCTCATCTCGGCTCGCCCGAATTCTTGGGTGGCGCCCGTCCGCCACCTCGGAGCGGGCCAGATCGAGGGTTTCGCTCTTCTTCATGATGTTCCTCAGAATCGTGAGGTTTCCGACCGGCCATCGCTATCGTAGCCACCGGGAGCTACACGCAACAAGCCAGAAACCGCGGCTCTCAGCTCACTCTATCCAC
>JBBQJF010000125.1:0-12632 GCA_038325665.1 Dehalococcoidia bacterium
CGCCACCTTGCGAACGCCGGCGCCGGTGCTGGTCGTGTCGAGATGGGGGATACCCGGCGCGAGCCGCTCCAGGTGCGCGCGGCAGTCGCCGGTTGCCTTGGCGTGGGAATAGATGCTGGTCAGCCCGGCAGCGGTCGCCCCCGGCAGCGTGAGCAGGTGATAGTGGCAGACGCGCTGGATGTGATCGACGCGGCGCACGCCTTCCGTCTCGATCGCCTTGGCGACATCGGGCATCGGCCCGCTCAGTGAGGTGGAATCGGCAACGACGGCGAAATCGACCTCGCCGCGGGCGGCGGCGGCCACCGCCGCGACGCTGGTCGGGTAGGGCAGGTAGGTCGCGCCCGACCAGCCGAGCTTCTCGGCGGCCATCTCGGCCGTCTCGTGGGTGAACGTTCCCTCCGGCCCGAGAAACCCGATCCGCTGGCCGCTCTCCTCCGATGTTGTCACGGCGCATCCTCCCCGATTTTGAGGTAGTGTAAGCGGGGGGACAATGAGTACACCACCACCGTCCGATTCGACGCCGGAACCCGAAGAGTTGCGCGCCCTGATCGGCGTGTTGCGAGGACTGCGCACCATTGCCGAAGGGCGGCTATCCGGGCTGGTGATCGCGCCGGAGGAGTATCTCGCCGATATCTACTGCATCCAGCGGGTGACGAATCTACTGGCGATGGAGTTGTCGGCGCTCGGTCGCACCCTGCGTCGTACGGCAACCGAGGCGGCGGCGGATGAGGTCGGGCGGATCGAGGCGATCCTCGGCGAGGCGTTCGAGATAGCCGGCCTACGGCTGGAGGATTGCTGGCTCGATTTGGAGACATCCGCGGTGCGGACAGGGAAACCGGCCGCGGCCGAGTGAGTGTCACGGTCGTGTTCCTGATCGGACGCGGCCGGCCCGCGTGTTCGAGTCCGGGGACCAGCGATCTGGTCGAGGGGATCGGTTCGCTTCGCGGGCATCGGGTGTGCCGAGTGTTGAGGGCTGACGGCCAACGCGCGCCGGCAACTTTCCGGGTCGTTCGGGGATTCGAGGTTCTGCGAATGGCAGCGGGGGAATGAACGATGGGAGGAGCCGAGCATGACCCTCGCGCGTATCCGCTCCGCGAACTGACTGGTGTGGACCTCGACGCCGACCCGTTTCGCCAGTTCGCGCACTGGTTCGAGCTGGCGCGGGCCGGGAATGATCCTGATCCGCACGCGATGACCCTGGCGACGGCCACCCGCGACGGTGTGCCGTCGGCGCGAATGGTGTTGCTCAATAGCTTCGACGAACATGGGTTCGTTGCCTATACCAACTACGATAGTCGCAAGGGGCAGGAGCTTGCCGTGAACCCGCACGCGGCGCTGGTGTTTTACTGGCCGGAGTTGCGCCGTCAGGTGCGGATCGCGGGCACGATGGCGCGGGTGTCGCGCGATGAATCGGAGGCGTACTTCCGAACACGACCCACCGGCAGCCGGCTCGGCGCCTGGGCCTCTCCTCAGAGCACGGTAATCGGGGGTCGGGAGGCGCTCGACCAGCGGCTGGAGGAACTCGCGGCGGAGTACGGTGAGGGCGACATCCCGTGTCCGCCGCATTGGGGAGGGCTTCGGTTGACCCCGAGCGCGTTTGAGTTCTGGCAGAGCCGCCCGAACCGCCTGCACGACCGCTTCCGGTACACGCGGCAGACCAGCGGTTGGCTGATCGAGCGACTCGCGCCGTGATCGGGCATGGATGAGTGTGTTGAGCGTGGCGGCCGTGGCGGCAGCGGGTCGGTATCAAGTACGAGGGCAAAGGCGGCGAGCACGAGCATGGAGATACGTCGAATCCGGCCTGACGAGGGGCCGCAACTACGAGCACTGCGACTGAGTGCGCTTGCCGGAGCACCCGAGGCGTTCGGCTCGATCCTGGCCACGGAAGAGGCATGGACGGAGGACCGCTGGCGCGACCGTGCCGTTCATGGAGCGGAGAGCGGCGAGCGTGCCCTGTTTATCGCGATCAAGAGCGGAGTATGGTGCGGGATGGTGGGTGGCCTCGTCCCGGCGGATGAACCAAGCGTCTCGGAGTTGGTGGGAATGTGGGTCGAACCGGCGGTGCGCGAGCGCGGCGTCGGTCGGGCGCTGATCGATGCGGTTGGGGTGTGGGCGCGCAAACAGGGCGCCCGCCGCATTCAGTTGTGGGTGACCGAGACAAACACGCTCGCGGTCGGGATGTATGAGCATCTCGGCTTCCGCGCCACGGGTAAGACCCAGCCGCACCCCTCGAACTCGTCACTCGCCGAAATGCACATGATCCGGGTGTTGTGACATGAGACACCCCCACGTCATGGTGAGCGTGGTGGGAGGCGCCGCGCCCATGACTCTGCTGAATGTCCGTCGGGCGAGCGGCGCACGGCGCCAGTCCGTGTGATTGGTAAACGCGGATCATGATGAGGTCGGTCAGGGCGGGGCGTGGACCACCCTGACCGACCCCCGGCGTGTCACTCACCGATCCTAGCGGCCTCGGCGCCCTCGGCTACCGACACCATGCAGGTCCCATCCTCACCGCGGGCGCGGCGACAGGGTCCGTTGTCGCTCATATCGCCCGATCTCCGCCTCTATCCCTGGTCAGATCAGCGGGCCTCATCCTCTGCCTGTTGATCCCTTGGCAGCGAACTCGCTCGCGCGACGCTGGGCATAGGCGGCCATGTGGGCGGAGATGGTGGTCGGCTCCCCCAGTCCAGCGGCGAGGATGCCGAGTTGCGCCGCCTCTTCGAGCACGGTCAGCACCCGCGCCGAGGCGACAACATCGGCGGCGAAGGTGAGGATGCCGTGATTCTGGAGCAGCACGGCGCGCGAGTTGTCAGCGATGGCGTTGACGATGTTGCTGACCGACTCCGCGGAGCCGCGCGGTGCGTAGGCGGCCACCGGCACCGAATCGACGATGTCGAAGCGGGCCATGCCCTCGTAGATGCAGTCGATCGGCTTGTTGGCGACGGCGTAGGCGGTGACGAATGGCGCGTGGGTGTGGATCACGCCGCCCACGTTGTCGAGCCGTCGGTAGACCTCGGTGTGCATGCGCGTGATCTCGGCCGCCGCCGGGTCGAGCCGTCCCTCGAGCACCTCACCGTCGAGCGTGAGCAGCGCCAGATCCTCTTCCTTCAGCTCGGTGATGCCGCCGACGGCGGTCAGCACAATCCGATCAGTGCCGGGGATACGCGCCGAGATGTTGCCGTGCCCGGAGCGCGACACCGTGCCGGTCTGCACGATCAAGCGCGCGGCGGCGAGAATGGCGTCACACGCCTGAGTGACGCCCCGGTCGGTGGTCATCGTCATGGCTGAAGTTCCCTTTCGGTGTCGTTCCGCGACGTGGACGCGCGGAGGTGCGCGTGAGGAAATTATGGTCCACCCGAGGCTATTCTCCAAACCTTGTGGCTCGCGGGCTTCGGAGCAGCCCCGCGCGAGGTGGCATTGTCGTCTCACAACACCGGCGCGGTGGCGGGTGAGCGGCGCATGCGGGTAATGCCGATGGCAGCCACGAACACGGAGACGATCACCCCGGCGACGGCGGTGGTGGGTTGTACGCCCACCGCGTCCACGACCTTGCCCAGCGGCAGAGTGGAGAGCGGCATCAGCGACCAGGTCATCATATAGACGCTCATCACGCGCCCATGATACGACCGCTCGGTAACGGACATGATCATCGTGCTGTTGAGTGACATGTAGGCGTTGCCGGTGAGTCCCACCACGAAGATCCAGGCCAAGGCGAAGCTGAAGACCGGTGTCAGCGCGAAACCGACCAGTGACAGCCCAAACAGCACACCGAAGCCGACCTGGAGCAGATCCTTGCGCCGGAACGATGCCATCGTCGCCACCGCGAGCGAGCCGACCAACGCGCCCAGGCCCGAGGCGGCCGAGAGCAGCCCAAGGCCGCTGGCGCCCACATTGAGCACACCCTTCGTGAACACCGGCAGCAGCGTCTGATACGGCATGCCGAACAAGATCGGCACGAACGCCAGCCCGATTAGCGCCAGCAGCGGTGGATAGCCAACGATATAGCGGATGCCGCCCATGAGCTGCTCAAGGAATGGACCTTTGGCCGCGTGGGACACCCGCCGTTCGCGCGGCACTCGCCACAGCGAGAAGATGAACCCGATATAACACAACGCGACCAGCGAGAACGTGATCTCCAGCCCGCGTGCGCCGAAGCCGATCAGCGCGCCGGCGAGTGCGGGGCCGAGGATACGGGTCAGGTTCATGCCGGAGTTGTTGAGGGCGACCGCGTTCATCAATTCGTCGTCTGATACCAGTTCGGGCACGATCGCCTGCCGCGACGGCATATTGAAGGCGAACACGAACCCCTCGGCCAGGCTGAGAGCGGCCAGGTGCCAGATCTGGATGATGCCCATGACCAGCAGCGCAACATTGATCGCGGCGAGTGAACTCATCGCCACCTGCGTGACCAGAAGTAGCTTGCGCTTGTCTACTCGATCGGCGATCACCCCGCCCATGGGCGAGAGAAACAGTTGCGGCAGTCCACGCACCATCGTCACCCAGCCAAGCGCGGTCGCGGAACCGGAGAGGTCATAGGCAAGGTAGCCGCGGGCGAGGATGTTCATGTTCATCGCCATATACGAGGCGAGCATCCCGAACCACAGGGTACGGAAGTGCGGGTTGCCGAGCGCCTGAAACGTCCGTACCCGCACCGCCTGCCGCACCCACCACGGCGCGGGCAACGCGGGCGTCCGTCCCAGCTCTTGCTCCGTGGTCGTCATCCTATCCCTCGCCCACGGGATACCTCCCGCGATGAGGTAATTGTGTCACAGCCGCTCGGCCCACACCAGTTGAGTGAAATACCCAACCACATCGGGCTCCCCTCCGACCCTTCCGCGCGTGTCCCGCGTAGAGGTAGCGGATAGCCCAGCAGTCTCGCCCGGTGAGTACGTATTGTCAAACACCGGCGAATGCACAGTCGCATTCGCCGGTGTCGGTCGTTACGTACACCGGACGTGTCTCGTTGTCCGTTACGCATCTCGCCGCAGGAACGTGAGGTACGCCGCGCCAATGATGGCCGCGAGCCACGCACCCGTGATGACGGCGCCGGTCACCGGGTCCGAAAACGTGGGCGACGGCTCGATGTGGGCGACCGTGAGGCTGTCCATGGCAGCGCCGGGAAGCAGGCTGAGGACATGCTCCTGCCACCACAGCGGGAGCAACTCGCCGAAGATCACGGGCAGCCAGAGGAAGCCGAGGACCGCGGTGATCGCGCCGGCCGTGCCGCGCAGGAGCACGCCGAACGCGAGGCCGACGAGCGGGAAGAAGGGCATTACCGCGCCCAGCCCGAGCACCATCCGTTGCGCATCCGGGTCGCCGAGATCCGTTGTGGGCATGCCGTACGCCCCGAGTATCGCCTGCCCGACCAGGAACATCCCCACCGTCGTGAGCAGGCCGAAGACCAGCGTGATCACGCTGACCAGGAGGAGCTTGGCGGCGAACACGCGGCCGCGCCGCGGTGTGGCGGTCAGCGTCAGCCGGATCATGCCCCCGGAATACTCGCGGCTCATCACCAGCACGCCGAACACCGCGTAGATGATCAGCGCCCAAATGTTACCGATCATCGAGGTTGTAATCGGGCTGAAGTCCGCCGCCCAACTCTCCTTGGTGCTCCCCAGCGCCAGGGTCACCAGCGCCGTCGTCCCAATCGACAGGAACAGGCCGAGGCCAAGAGTGAGGTACGTGGCGCGGAGCGTGGCCACCTTGGTCCACTCCGCTGCCAGGGTATTGGCGAAACTCGCCGGCCGTGTCGAGACGCTCGATGTGAGGGGGGTACTCGCGGTCATCGTTGCCGTTGTCATGATCGACTCTCCATTTCAATGCGCGCGTGCGCCGTCTCAACAATAGCGGGGGCGTCCGGCGTCCCCGCCTGGTATTCCTGGCTGTCCCGCGTCAGTTCCATGAAGGCCGTTTCCAGGCTCGCCCGCCGCGTCGCCAGTTCTTGGAGTTCAATGCGGTGTTCCGACGCCAGGCTGCCGATCCGCGCCGCGTCCATGCCGGTCACCGTCAGCGCGCCGTCATCGAACGTGACGCTGGCGCCGGCCCGCTCGAGCAGCGCCGCGAGCGCGGCCGCCCGCGGCGAGACGACCCGTACATGGCTGCTGGCGCTGCGCCGCGTGAACTCCGCGATGCTGGCGTCGGCAATGAGGCGACCGCGACCGATGACGATGATGTGATCGGCGGTCTCCTCCATTTCGCTCATCAGGTGGCTGGAGAGGAAGATCGTGCGGCCCTCGGCGGCGAGGCGCTGCAAGAGCGACCGGATCCAGCGGATGCCCTCCGGGTCGAGGCCGTTCACCGGCTCGTCGAACAGCAGAATGCGCGGGTCACCGAGCAGCGCCGCCGCGATGCCGAGGCGCTGGTACATGCCTAAGGAGAACCCGCCCACGCGCTTGCCGGCGACGTCCGAGAGTCCCACGAGGTCGAGCACGTCCGCGATCCGTCGTGCGGGAATACCGCCAGCGGCAGCGAGCCAGCGCAGGTGCTGGTGGGCGGTGTGGCCGCCGAGGGCCGCCTTCGCATCCAACAATGCGCCGACCTCATGCATGGGCGCGGGGATCGTCTGATAGGAATGGCCGTTGACTGTCACCTCGCCACTGCTCGGCGCGTCGAGTCCGAGCATCATCCGCATCGTCGTCGTCTTGCCCGCCCCGTTCGGGCCGAGGAAGCCGGTGACAATGCCGGGCTGCACGGTGAACGACAGGTGATCGACGGCGACCGTGTCGCCGTACCGCTTCGTAACATCCTTGACTTCAATCATGACCGTATGCTCCTTGAGGTTTTGGCGTTCATGCTGGTCCTTCTTCCCTGGCTTCTCTGGCTTGGCTATCGGGGCTGTCGGGGCAGATGCGTCGCATCGAGATGATCGGTAGCCCCAGGTCACGAATCCGCGTGAGCAGTCCGTGCAGGGCGGCCTGGTCCATGGGCGGACCTCTGAGGGTGGTGGCGCCGTCGCCCTTGCGCGTCAACGTCAGGCCGTCGAGCCAGCCGGCCCAGCGGGATTCGAGGTGTCCCTGCACGCGGATTTCATATGGCTGAAGCCCGCTGCAACCTCGAGGTGAACTGTCAGTTGCAGGCATCGTGTGCACCTCCTTCGCGTTGACCGCGCGTCGCGGCTCAAGAACAACTCTGCCGCATTCGTGCAGCGTTGCGCTCAGCCGAAAGGTGCAACTTGGGGGTGTAGCTTGGGGGTGTAGGCGCGGTCCATCCCACGGGGCGGCGGCGCGCGTGACGCTAGTGCGCCGCGCTCCCCGGGCGGGTGACAGGTTGAGCGGCTCGCCTAGAGTAGGCGCAGGTCGGTTGCCCGGGCGACGGCCTCGGTGCGATGTCCGACTTCCAGCTTCCCGTATATGTTGGCGATGTGGCGCTTGACCGTGGAGAGGCTGATCACCAGGTGGCCGGCGATCGCGTGATTCTGCATGCCCGCGGCAACGAGCCGCAGGATCTCGACTTCCCGCGCGGTGAGCGGCTCCGCCAGGCCGGCGACGCGTACGCGGGCGGCGACGGGCACGGGGGACCCCGCCCCCGGCTCCTCGAAGCCAGCCAGCAGGCGTCGGGCGTAGGCGCCGCCGATGCCCGCGGCGGTAGCGTGACGCAGCAGATCCCGCATCGGCCGCCCTTCGTCCACGAAGGTCCGGACGTAGCCCTCCGGCTCGGCCAGGGTCAGCGCGCGCTCGAGGTGTAGGAGGCCAGCGGGGATGTCGTCCAGGGCTTGGTGCACGATCGCCTGCAGCACCAGGATCTCGATCACGACTCCCGTCCGCCCGCCACCCTCCGCCGCCTCTAGGAGACGACTCAAGAATGGACCGATCTCTTCGGCAAAATGATCGTCGCGTTCGCGCTCAGACCGAGCGATGAGCACCCGTGCCAGGGTGAGGTGGTGGTACTCGCGTGCGTAGTCGGGGGTGTCATCGATGGAGAGACCCTCTGCGCGCGTCCAGGCCATTGCCTCGGCGAACTTGCCCTGTGCGAGCCACAGCCGCACTTTCCACGCCGCGAGGGGACGGACAGTCGGGACGGGGGTACGCACAGACAACCGCTCCGCCTGGCCGAGCAGGTCGAGCGCGCCAGCCAGGTCACCCTGCGTTCGCCGGAGGCGAGCCTGAGCGAGGCAATGGCGATAGGGGGTCGTGGGTGGCACCAGGGAAACGCCCAATTCCTCGCCCTGCTGCAAGTGGTGGCTCGCGCGTTCGAGGTCATCGTGTTCGCACCACAGCTCGCTGAGCCCGAAGTGCAGATTCGCCGCGCCTGGCATGGGGGGATCGCCGTGTCGCGTCGCAAGCTGCAGCGCTCGCTGGTACATCCTCTCGGCCTCGGAGAGGCGGCCGCGCGCCTTCAGGAGTTCCGCATTGTTGTACGCGGAAATCAGCGCCAGGACGATGTTGCCGGCGCGCTCGAAATTGGCGATGACCTCCGCATGCAACGGCTGCGCCGCGTCAAGATCGCCGCTCGTCCAGTGCGCGAGCGCCAGCAGCGCGACGCCGGCGCCGCGCCAGTGATGCTCATCCGCGGGCAAGAGCTCCAGTCCTCGGCGCACCTGCGCCATTGTACCGGCTACATCGCCGGAGGCCATAGTGAGGTAGCCCCGCGCGAGCGCGATCCGCGACGGCAGCGACTGGAAGGCCGCCTGGTCGACGACCACCATCCCGGCCGTTTCTGCGGCATCGTCCAGCCATCGTTCAGCATCGCTCAGGCGGGACGCCGAGCCCTCCAGGTCGCCCATGCCCTGGAGGGCCATGGCGTAGTAGGTGCTGAGCACCGGCATCGCGCGGATGAGGTCGTCCGGGATCGGCGTGAGCCACGCGATCAGCCGGTCGGGCTGGTGACGTTGCACGGCTGCCTGGGCTTCGAGTTCCACCAGGCCCGCCGCGCGTTCCAGGTCACGGGCGGCGAGGGCGTGTCGGATCGCCTCGGACGGCTCGCCGTGCCGCTCGTACCACGCGCTCGCCCGGCCATGGAGGTGGGCAACCTGGTCGGGCTGCTCCTCCAGCAGGTGCGCGCGCAGGACATCGGCGAACAGGTGGTGATAGCGGTACCACTGGCGGCGGTCGTCGAGCGGGACCACGAACAAGTTGGCGCGCTCCAGCGCCTCCAGCGTCGCTCTCCCCCCCTCCTGACTGGTGACGGCATCGCACAGGGGACCGCTCAGCCGGCCCAGAATCGATGTTTGCAGCAGGAATCCGCGGACGCGGGCGGGCTGGAGCCGCAAGACCTCCTCGACCAGGTAGTCCACGATGTAGCGATCATCGCCGGAGAAGGCCGCGATGAACCCGGTGACGTCGCCTCGCCCCTGCATCGAGAGCGCCGCCAGTTGAAGGCCGGCGATCCAGCCCTCGGTGCGCGCATCCAGGACCGCCACATCCCGCGCCGAGAGGTTCAGGCCCATCGCCCCGGTCAGGAACGCGGCCGCCTCATCCGGTGTGAACCGCAGGTCGGCGGCCCGGATCTCGGTCAACTCACCGCGCCCCCGCGGGCGCGCGAGGGGCAACGGCGGATCGGCCCGCCCCGTGATGACCAGGTGCATCGGCCGGGGTAGGTGGTCGAGCAGGAATGCAACCCCGTCGTGGATCGGGCGGGCGTCGATCAGGTGATAGTCGTCCAGCACCAGGACAAAGTCATACGCGATGGCGCCGACCTCGTTGAGCAGCGCCGTGAGCAGCGCCTCAATGGGCGGAGGCTGAGGCAACTGCAGGAGCGCGCGCGCGCGCTGGCCGGCCTCGGGCTGCACGCGCTGGAGTGCGGTGATCACGTATGTCCAGAAGGTCGCGGGATGGTTGTCATTGTGGTCGAGGGACAGCCAGGCCGCGGGCCGCGCGCCGTCTGCCAGCCACTCGGCCAGCAGCGTCGTCTTGCCGAATCCGGCCGGGGCGGAGATGAGGGTCAGCTTCGACGCGGTCCCCCGCTCCAAGCGCTCAAGCAGCCGCGGGCGCGCCACCGAACCAGGACGCCGCCGGGGGATGTAGAGCTTGGTTTCGAGGAGCGGGGGTGACGCGACCGTGTCCCATTGCAATCCGACCATGCACTGATTGTACGGCCTCGACCCCCCGTGCGTATCACCGTGGCGCCACGAGACATGAGCCGCTCCACGCCCGTGAGATCAGACGCGCTCCTCAGCGGGACGCCCGTCACACCGCGAGTGGTCTGCACGCCTGATGTGGCCGGCGTGGCAGGGCAGCGTATGCCGGCGGGCAATATGAATGAGATCGTCCCACCCCCGCCCGCGATCTCCTGTCCCCGGCCGTCCGTGGTACCATGCGCCCACCGGCAGGGTGTACGGGTAGGAGGCGCGGGCTATGACGACGACCACATCGCTGGCGAAGCTTCGGGAGCTGGGCACGCATGTCGGCCAGGACCTGGGTGACGAACAGTACCCGATCACGGCCGATTTGGTGCGGTGGTACATCGACGCGATGGGTGATGACCATCCTTGGTACACCGGCTCATCCCCGTTCGGCGGCCCGGTGGCGCCGGCGCTGCTGCTCCACAACCCGGCCTACGGCGGCCAGGGCGAGGGCGACGGTAGCGGGATGCGCCGCTCTGAGCGCTGGTATCTGCCCAATCGCTTCGGCAACCTGCACGCCAAGCAGCAATGGGAGTTCTTCCGCCCCGCCCTGGTCGGTGAGACATTGCGAAGCCACGCGCTGATCGTGGACCGCTATCTCAAACGCGACCGCGAGTTCGTCACCGCCGAGGCGATGCAGTACGACGGCAGCGGCCGGGCTGTCAGCCGCGTGCGCTCCACCCAGTCTTTCCTCGCCGACCCGAACGCCACCGGTGTGGTGGTGGACCGCGACCGCGAAAAGCGCCCGGATCGCCGCTTTGACCTGGAGGGCGAGGTCTTGGAGCAACTTTCCGGCCGGCGCGTGACCGTGACCACCGAGATGTGCGACCGCTTCACCGGCGACCGGCGCAACTACCACAACGATGTGGTCGAGGCCGAAAAGCTCGGGTTCAAAGAGGTCGTCGTCCAGGGCACTCTCTCGACGGTCTTCCTGAGCGAGTTGATGACCCGTCGCTTTGGCGAGGGCTTCTTCCTGGGCGGACGGCTGGCGATGACGTTCGTCAACGTGTTGTGGGCCGGCGAGGCGGTCACACCGAAAGGCGCTGTCCGCTCGCGCACCCGCGAGGGCAACCTGTGGCGTGTCACCGCCGACCTGTGGACCGAGAAGGACGACGGCACCCGCACGATCGTCGCCACCGCCAGCGCGCTCGAGGCGTAGGCAGGAGATGCGAGACGCCGACCGCCGGGATCACACACCATCCTGTCCCGTCATCCTGCGCAGTTCAACGTGGAGGCGCGACAGCATTGAGCCAGTCCCTGGCAAAACGCTCGGCATCGACCGCCGTGACCACGCGCGTCGGTTTGCCGGCCGGATCGATGATAAATCTGAGTAGGTCGCCCGCCATGTCGGGAACGAGCGGAAACTCTCGGATCTGCACGCCGTCCCAGCCCATCGCAACGGCGCACGCGAGCGCGTCGTACTGAAAATTCAAGAGGTCGTCCGGTAGACCCGCGTGTTGCCGGCCCAGCGCGGCCATGTCGAACTCCTCACCATGCAGTTCGCTCTGAGCGGCGATCAGCGCGGCGAGCCGGCCGGCAGCACGCACCCGCGGCATGTACGTCCTCCGTAGCGGAACTTCCAGCGTGACAGGAAGCTGTACCAGGATCGGGCTGGAGCGCTCGAACACGATCCGAGCAGCGACCGTGTCCTGCTGGACGTTGTAGTCCATGTCCGCCCCCCAATTTGGCAGCCCCTGCCGAACCGGGGTGATATGCCCGCCCATCAGCACCACATCCACGGAGGCGAGGATGCCGGGGCGGGCGGCCTCCAACAGCGCCAGGTTTGTGAAGGGGCCGATGGCAACCACCGTCGCGCGGGCGGCAATACTGCGTGCCAAGAGATCGAGCGCCTGTCCTGGCGGTCCAGGGCGAGGATCGGGCGGTTCGGGCCAGTATCGATGGATATCGGTGACGCCGGCAGGTGAGCGAAATCCGGCCAGCGAGCCCTCGGCCCCTGCCGCAATCGGGATCTCCTCCCGGCCCGCCAGCCGGAGCGTATAGCGCACGAGCGCGGCGCGGAGGCCTTGCATTTCGGCGGATGTGGTGATGCCGGTAATCTCCACATCGGACCGACCGAGGAGCATGGCCAACGCGCACAGATCGTCGGTATCACCGCCCAGATCGGTGTCAAGGTGGATGCGCTTCATGATCACGATGGCGCGACCACGAGGAGTCGGTACTCGCACTCTGAGCAGACGGCGAGGTAGTGTGTATCCGAGAGAAGGGTCGCGACCGGCACATCGAGGGGCTCCATACGCGTCGCCTCCGGGTCGGGAGCGTCGCAGCGGCACGGATGCATGACACGGACTACCGCGACCGCGGCCAGGTCCCCTTTCAACACGACCCGCCGGTCGTACGACTCCGTATCCATCTGCTCACGTCCTCGCTTTGCCCGCGGCGGTCTGCCTGCTCAACCAAATGCTTTGAAGGTGAGGATGGTGAAGGTGTCGCGGATGTGCGGGATGCCGTGAATCTGTTCGGTCACCAGCCGGCCGAGGTCGTCGAAATTCTCGACGTACAGCTTGGCGAGGATGTCATACTCGCCGGAGATCGAGTACGCCTCGGAGAAGGT
>JBBQJF010000126.1:0-12445 GCA_038325665.1 Dehalococcoidia bacterium
TGAGAAGGTCGAGGGCAACGGACTGACGCTGCGCACGCAGACCGGCCCCGCCCAGGCGACGCTTGCCCCCGACACCGAGGTGCGCCTGATAGTCGCTGCCCAGGCATCCGACCTCAAGGTGGGCCAAACCGTCACCCTTACTGGCGCCCCCGGCCCCGACGGCGCCATCCAGGCGCGTAGTGTGATGATCCTACCCCCCGGCGCGGCCGGCCAGGGAGCCGGCGCCCCCGGCGCGACAGGATCGGGCGGCCAGCGCCCATCTCCCACCGCGACGCCAACACCTGGGCGCTAGGCGAGGGGCACGGGGGGCATAGGTCACGGGTCATAGGGGATGAGGGGGCACAGGGCGCCGCGGGTCGTGGGGCGCCATGGGTCCAGAGGTCATAGGTCACGGGTCATAGGTCATAGGGGACGAGGGGTAGCAAGGTCGTCAGATTGGCGAGGGCTAAGATCTGTGACCTATGACCCGTGACCTAATGCGGGATCATCCCCGCGCCACCTTCGCCGCCCGGTGACCTATGCCCCGTTCCCTAATCGTCGCCAATGCGATAGCATCCCCCCGCGGCCCGTCTGAATCTGGGCGAGTCTCGACTCAACATCTCCCACTCAGCACACCTGAGCCAACCGATCCACCCGTCCAGCTATCCCTCGCCCCCCGTCCCCTTTGACCTGTGACCTTTAGCCTATGACCCATCCAAGGGGTGTCTCCATGACCTACACCACGCTGATCTTCGAGGTTCGCGACGGGGTCGCGCATGTGACGCTCAACCGGCCGGAGGCGGCGAACTCGCTCAATATCGATCTGGCGCGTGATTTTATGCACGCGATGTTGCAGTGCGACGAAGATCCGGCGATCCGGGCGGTGGTGCTGACCGGCGGCGGCCGGATGTTCTGCGCCGGTGGCGACCTCAAGAGCTTTGCCGCTCAGGGCGAGAACCTGCCCTACCACCTCAAAGAGGTTACTACCTACTTCCACGCCGGCATCTCGCGCATGGCGCGGATGGACGCACCGGTGGTGGCAGCGGTCAACGGCGCGGCGGCCGGCGCGGGCATGAGTCTCGCCTGTGCCTGCGACATCGTGCTGGCCGGCGAGTCAGCCCGTTTCACGATGGCGTACACCCGTGCCGGGTTGACCCCCGACGGGTCATCTACGTACTTCCTGCCGCGCATTGTCGGACTCAAGCGGGCGCTGGAGTTGACCATCACCAATCGCTCGCTGACGGCGGCGGAGGCGAAAGAGTGGGGTATCGCCGCTCGCGTCGTCCCCGACGCGGAGTTGCTGACCGAGGCGGCACAGCTCGCGGCGCAACTCGCGACGGGCGCGACGAAGGCGTTCGGCGCTGCCAAGCGACTGCTCCATTCGGGCTGGGTCGAGACGCTTGAGACACAGATGGAGCACGAAACCCAGGGCATCGCCGCCATGGCCCGCACCGCCGACGGACGCGAAGGCATCGACGCCTTCCTCACTAAGCGGGCGCCGGTCTTCCAGGGGCGATAGGCGCCACCGAGAGCACACCCCCGGTCGTCGGTATCACCCACCGGCCACCGGGGATCGCGATGTCATGGCGTGTCCCTGACCTCCACGGCACGAGATATTCCCCGTCTCGTTCGGATGTCACTCCACCCCCGAGCGTCGCGGATCGCCCGCGGGTTTGCGATGCTCGGGGGTCGCCGCGTTACCATGACGGCGACGCCGCGTTCTCACGGATGTCTGCCTGTTCGACCGGAGCGGACGGCTGGTACTGCTCGCCTCCGATGTGCCAGATGATGTCGAACCCGTCGAAGCTGGGGCGGTCAGCGGCAGTGGACAGCGGGCATCGCTCATTCCCGATGTCCCAGAGAGGGAGCCTTCCATGAGCGCCATCGCCGGCGAGACCAGGCGTGCGCGGCGTCCGCGCCTATTTCACGGGTGGGTGGTCGTGGCCGGTACGTTCCTCGTGCTGTGCATGGGCTTCGGTATCGCCTATTCGTTCGCCGCCTTCTTCGTATCACTGCAAGATGAATTCGGGGCGACACGAAGCCAGGTGTCCCTCGTATTCGCGATCACGGGCTTTCTGTATTTCAGTCTCGGCGCCATCAGTGGTCCGGCCGCCGATCGGATCGGACCGCGGCGGGTGGTGCTGGCGGGCGTGGCGTTGATCGGCGTGGGCCTGCTGCTCGCGAGCCGGGCGCAGACACTTTGGCAGGTGTACCTCACCTACAGTCTCGGCGTGGGCATTGGTGTCGGCTTCGTATATGTGCCGGCGATTGGCGCGGTGCAGCGGTGGTTCCTGCGACGGCGCGGATTCGCGTCGGGTCTGGCCGTGTCGGGCATCGGCATCGGTACTCTCGCCGTGCCGCCGCTGGCCGCGACCCTGATCGCGCGGACGGACTGGCGGACGGCTTACGTGGTGTTCGCCGTGGTCATACTCGTGGGCGGCGCCGGCGCCGCGCTCCTGATTGAGCATTCGCCGCAGCGGCGGGGGCTGGAACCGGACGGCGGCGCGGCACGCGTCGAACCCCCACCGGCAGGAATGCCGGAGCGGGCGCGGCGCGTGAGCGGCTCTGTCGAGCCAGTCGCGGCGGCGTCCCCCTGGTCAGCGCCCTCGCGCCCCGGTGAGCCTCAAACCGCCGAGCAGGGGGGGACAGTGGGCGTTGACCCGCCGCTGGCGGCGTCCCTGTCGGAACGTGTATGGCCCGCCGGTGGGGGCGTGGACATCGCGGGTGGGCTATCCGACTCCGTATCGACGCGCGAAGCGGTGCGCTCGCGGCCGTTTCTATTGCTGTACATCGCCACGGTCGCGACCTCCCTCGGATTGTTCATCCCGTTCGCGCATCTCGCGGCGTACGCGCGTGACCACGGTCTCTCGGAGTTCACCGGCGCAACGCTGGTCGGACTGATCGGCGGCGGGAGCGCCGTCGGGCGGTTGGCGTTGGGCGGAATGGCCGACCGTCTCGGGCGGCGGCGCTCGCTCTCGGGAGCATTTGGCGGAATGTGTGTGATGCTGCTGTGGTGGCTAGGAGCGTCAAGCACTTGGGCGCTGGCCGTGTTCGCCGTGCTGTTCGGCGCGTGCTACGGCGGCTTCGTCGCGCTGGTCCCCGCGCTGACAACCGACTACTTCGGTGGGCGAAACGCGGGCGGAATCATTGGCCTGCTGTACACCGGCGCTGGCCTGGGCGCCCTGATCGGGCCATACGTCGCCGGCGTCGTCTACGACCTGCGTGAGAGTTACGCGCTGCCAATCGCGTTCGGGGCGGCCGCGAACCTCGTGGCGGTGGCCTGCATGGTCACGCTGGCTGACCCGGTGCGGTGGCGTTCGGCGCGCACGGCTGTCGATCGTCGTGGTGCGTGAGCACGATTGGTGAGCCGGTCGCGCCAGTGACGACGCCTTTGTAACCCACCCCCGACCGCGCGGGTCATTCGATGTGGCCGTGACATACCCCTAGTGGTGGATGTGACATATTGCACGATGCCCCACCATGAGAGAGAACGACCGCGCGGAAACCATTCAGCACAAGAGGAGACTCAACTTGACGACGCAAACCAACACGGCCGGTACTAACGCACGCGAGGCCGGCAACCAGGCGAAGGACAGCGCGTACAAGGTTGCCGATCAGACTAAGGATGCATGGAGCCAGGTGCAGGACGACAAGAGTCCGGCGGGCATCATGAAGTTCCTTGAGGACATGCCGGCGACCAACTATGTGTACGCCACGGTGGGTTCGATTGGACTGTCACTGGTGTTGCGCCTCCTCGGTCGCAAGGACTTCGCGACCTTCGTCGGCCTGTGGCCGCCCACGATCCTCGCGCTGGCGATGCTCAACAAGCAGTTTCGCCCCAGCAAGGAAATGTAGTCGATTCGCGCTCGACCCGTGCCGCGTGATGCGGTTCGGCGACAGCACACGGGGCGACCTCGCGGGGTCGCCCTTTTCTTATGCGCGGTTCGCAACCGGGTGGGCGAGCGCCACGCGCCGGCAGCCACGAGCTTTACCTCATTGTCATGATGACATCTCGTCGAGAAAACTCTCCAGCGGTGTGAAGTACGACTCAGGGCCGCCGGCGAAGATGGCGTGACCAGCCTCGGGGACGATCGCCAGCCGGCCGAGCGGCGCCGCCGAGGCCGCCGCCCGCGAGTGGGGCAAGAGTGGGTCCTGCTCTCCGCACAAGAACAGCGCGGGGACGGCGAGCGCGCGTAGCCGGTCGGTAATCGGCGGCAGACGGCGCAGCGCCTCGTATTGCGCGTGCAGCGACTCCGGCCCGATGGTTCGGATGTGTGCCTCGTACTCGGCCCGTCGCTCAGGATGGCGTGGCGCGCCGCTGAGCAACGGCAAATAGGCATCCACCCCTGCCCGGCGCAACGCCGTCTGGTAGCCGCGGAAGCGAATCTCGCGGTCGGGCGTGATACCGAGATGGGGCGATGACGCGGCGATCGCGGCCCGCACCCGCTCGGGCCGGTGAAGCGCCAGCTCCATCGTCGTGCGGCCGCCGCGCGAATGTCCGCCGAGCAACGGGCGCTCCAGGTCTAGAACATCCATCACCGCGAGCAGGTCGGCGACGTAGGCTGGTGGGTCGTAGTCCTCCGGACCGGTCGGGGCGTCCGAGCGCCCCTGTCCACGCGGATCGACGCAGATCAGCCGGTAGCGCGCGGTCAGACGCCGGTGCGCGTGGAGCATCAGTCCCGCGTGGTCGTTGCCGCCCGGCAACCACACCAGCGGCGGGCCGGTTCCCTGCTCGATGTAGTGGATACGCAGCCCGTT
Source organism: Dehalococcoidia bacterium (assembly GCA_038325665.1). Lineage (GTDB taxonomy): Bacteria > Chloroflexota > Dehalococcoidia > CAUJGQ01 > CAUJGQ01 > CAUJGQ01. Next base: position 4,738 of record JBBQJF010000126.1, read on the forward strand.
GGCCTGGACAAATGGCAAGGGCGAACCTCCCCCGAATGGGTGTTTGGTGTGGGGACAACGCAACACCCGGGACCGCTTCCCCGGCGAGGGAAGGGGATCACCTGACCCTCGGCCCCCTCTCGCGCCGGACCCCCGCGACCGCGTGCCGCGGATACAGGCGAACGGCTGTTAATCGTCGCCGGCGACGGCAGGCTCGCGTACGGGGCCGGTGATGCCGCGCTCGGCGAGGCGGGACAGCTCGGCGCTGTCCATGCCCAGCTCCTCCATCAACACCTCGGCGGTGTGCTGGCCGAGCAGCGGCGCGGGCGCCATCGAAACTTGCGAGCCGGTCATGCGGAACGGTGGCGACAAGAAATCCCACGCGCCCCGGATCGGATGCTCAACGCGTGTGACGGAACCGCGCTCCTGCAAGTGCCGGTCGTTTTCCAGCAGGTCGTGCGAGTCGAGCACGGCGCTGCATGGCACGCCGCGGGCGCCCAGGTATTCCATCACCTCGTACTTGGTGCGCGGGCGCGTCCAGGCGGCGATCTCCGCGAAGAGCGCGTCACCGTTCTGGCGGCGCGCCTGCGGCGTCGAAAAGCGCTCGTCTACCGTCAGATCAGGGCGGTCGATAGCCGTGCAGAGCGCGTCGTACATACGGGTGGTGACCACCATGATGTACGCGTAGTCGTTCGGGCCGCCCCCGGCGCAGGGGTAGAGGTCGGTGGGCACCATCGTGCGGCTGGTTTGGCGTCCAACTGGGCCGTCGTAGCGCTCGCGATGAGAGAGGGCGCAGCGGATAAAATTGGCCGATGCCTCTTGCATCGACACCTCGACCATCTGCCCCTCGCCGGTACGCAGCCTCTGGATGTAGGCCGCGAGTATCTCGAGGGCGAGTGTCATGCCCGAGCCGGTGTCACCCATCGTCGGTCCGGGGCGCATTGGCGGGCCGTCGGGGTGGCCGGTGAGGCTGAACGCGCCGCCCGCGGCCTGCGCCACCATATCGAAGCACTTGAAGTCGGCGTACGGCCCGGTCGTGCCGAAGCCCTTGATTGTGCCGTAGATGATCGCCGGGTTGGTGGCGCGCAGCACGTCGTAGCCGAGGCCGAGCTTGTCCATCGTGCCCAGGCTGAAGTTCTCGGTGACGGCATCGAAGCGCTTGACCATCTCGAGGAAGATGCGCCGGCCCTCGGACTCGCGCAGATTCAATGTGACGCTGCGTTTGTTGCCGTTGAAGGTGAGGAAGTAGAGCGAGTCGCGGTTTCCACCCTCGGTGTGGCGGCCGGGATCGCCCACGCCGGGCTGCTCGACCTTGACAACGTCCGCGCCGAGCCACGCGAGCATCTGCGTGCACGACGTGCCCGCCTCATATTGTGTCAGGTCGAGGATCTTCAACCCATCGAGTGCCGGCATGGTGATCTCCTTCCCAAAGTCAGCGGGGGCGTCCTCCGCCCCCGGACGATCCGTGCGTGCTCATTCTATTCCTCTCCGTCGCCGCATCCAAGTCCGGCAGCTGGACCGTCGTGTCCATCTCACGGCAGCCCTGCCGAGTCATTGCGTGTCGCGGTTCCGTCTCAGGGTGCGTACCACCGGTGCGATGAGGCCGTCGTGCCAGGTGTCCCGCCAGATCGCCCGCAGCCACCACGGCAGTTCGTTCGGGGGGACGTAGCGGAACGCCTCGTGCTCGGCGCCGAGGCGGGGTGGGGCAGTGAGCGGCGCGCACCGGAAGACAGCGAACGTCTCCCGCGTGGCCGCGACGCTGTAGAGGCCGACCAGCGCCCGCGCCTCAATCTCGCCGCCCAACTCCTCACGGCATTCGCGCCGAACCCCGGTGAGCGGGTCCTCGCCGGGATGGATGGCGCCGCCCGGCGGAATCCAGCGGCCCGAGTAGCGGGCGCGCAGCATGAGGATGCGACCGTCGCCGTCGGGAATGAGGGCGGTGCCGACGAGGACGGTGCGCGGCGTTGCCAGCCGGATCGCGGCCTGCTTCACCCTCCACGGAATGGGGGTGTAGCGGATGGTCCACATGAGGAGGTACTGCGCCGCTGATCGCCACTGCATCACCCCATGCTACACGCCGCGACCACTGGCGGGGGCGGGCGGCGGGTTGATTTCGATGGACACCTCGACATCCGGCCGGCCACGTTTGACGGTCAGTCGCAGCACGGGGTACAAAAGCGGGCCGGTGGCAAGGATACCACCGGCGAGCGCCAGCGACCCCGCGCCTTGCTCGTGGACCGTGCCGGCAATCGCCAGCGCGAGCACCGCCACCGGGGCCAGCGCGACCAAACCCAGACCCACCCGCCCGGCACCCGTAGCGGGCGATGCATGCGCGGGTGGGAGATGCGGAGCGCGATCAGTGCGGCAAACTCGAGGAACAGCGAGGCCGCGTAGATGACCACATCCAGTTCGACCAGATCGGCGAAGTCGATCAGCGCGAAGGCCGCGTAGATCGCCGCGCTCAGCACGATCGCGACCCACGGCGTCCCATGCCGTGAATGGAGACGGGTAATGCCCGTGGGCAGGTAGCCGTCCGCGGCCAGCACGAACGGCAGGCGCGAATTGGAGAGCATCAGCGCGCCGAACATTCCGGCGGCGCTCGCCAGCGCGGCGACGCCAACCCACACCCCGAGCCACGCTCCGCCGGCGGCTGCCGCGATATCCGGGAATGCCCCTTCGGTCCAGGCATCGGATGCCGGCACGGCGGTCAATCCGGCCGCCACCGGAAGCACATACGCGGCCACCACGAGCGGTACCGCGAATGCCATCGCGCGAGGAAACGTGCGCCGTGGATCGACGATCTCCCCGGACACCGTCGAGGGGCCGTCCCAGCCGAGATAGTTCCACATCACCACGAACAGCCCCAGGCCGAACGCGTCCGGCAGCGAACGGCCCTCGGCGATGAACGGACGCCACACCGGCTCCGGATCGTGGATCAGCGCCACCGCGCCGATCACGGTCATGACGGCGAAGGGCGCAAGCACCGCCACGGCGAGCCACGTCGAGGCCCGACCTACCAGCCGCACCCCGCGAATGTTGATGGCCGAGAATACCCCGATCACGGCCAAGGTCACGGCTCGATAGGTCCACTGGTTATCCTCCAGCGGGTGTATGTGGACGTAACGCACCAGAAGCGTCGCTAGGTAGTCGGCAAATAGCACGGGGTAAATCGCCATGTCGATAAACGAGTTGACCCAACTCCACCAACCCTCCTGAAATCCCCAGAACGGGCCGAGTCCTTTCTTCACCCAGACGTAGTAGCCGCCTTCCACGGGCAGGGCCGCCGACAGTTCACCGACCATCAGCACGACTGGAAGCGTCCACAACACGGGCACAACCACGAGCAGCAGCAACCCGAGACCTGCTCCCGACGAGCCGATCGCGTCTTCGATGCCGTACGCGCCGCCGCTGACCGAGAAGAACATCACCATCACCAATGGCAGCAGCGTCAACCGGCGGCGTAGGGAGTTCGGGCCAAGGTCCGCCGCCGGCGGGGGATCGCGTGGCGAGCGACCAGGCGCCCGATCCTCGGATGGGCGGGAGGGGGTGGAATCGCGTGGATGCACGCTCTGGCCTCGGTGGCTGATTATGAAGAGGCCGGACGGTGGGCGGCGGAACCGTAGCAAGCACCCGCCCGCGTGTCAAGGTCAATGTTTGGTCTTGATCGAGATGATCATGTACGCTCAAGCCGGCGCCGAGGGCCGGACGGCCACGGCGACCCTCATGGGGAGGGCAGGCGACGGTGGCGAAGCCCTACAAAGAGATCATTCCCGGCATTAATCAGCTTCAAGTTCCGATCCCGAATAACCCGCTTGGCTATGTGCTGCCGTACCTGATCGAGGGCGACGACGGCTATACGCTCATTGATTCGGGCTGGAACGCGCCCGAGGCGTACGGCGCGCTGATGGCGCAGCTCCATGCCCTGGGCGTGCCGCTCAAGGAGTTGCGGCGTGTGGTGTTCACGCACGTCCACCCCGATCATTACGGGCTGGCCGGCCGGCTCAAGGGTGACTGCGACGCCGAGCTGATCCTGGGCGCGCCGGAGCGTGGTTTCATCCAGTCGCGCTATCGCCAGCCGGAGGGGCTGCTGGAGCGGATGACCGTGTGGTTACGCAGCCACGGTGTTCCCGAGCCGGAGCTGGAGGCGCTGCAGACGGCCTCGATGCCGGTGCGCGGATTCGTGGTGCCCGCTGACCCGGACAGCGTGTTGCATGGCGGCGAGGTGATAAAGTCAGGGAAGTTCGAATGGGAGGTAATCTGGACGCCCGGCCACTCCCCCGGCCACATGTGCTTCTATGACCGCACCCGCCGGATCATGATCACCGGCGACCATATTCTGCCGACTATCTCACCAAACGTGTCACTCCACCCGGAGGCAACGGGCAACCCGCTGCACGAGTACATCATGTCGCTCCGCAAGATCGGCGAATACGATGTCGATCTGGCGTTGCCGGCGCATGAGTACGACTTCATCGACCTGCACGAGCGCATCCGCGAACTCGAGGCGCATCACACCGAGCGGATGGAGGAGATGCTCGGCGGCATGAACGGCACGGCCAAGACCGCCTATGAAGTTGCCGGCCACGTCAAATGGGTCACGGGCGACTTCGCCGGCTTCACACCGTGGATGAAGCGCGCCGCCATCGGAGAGACACTGGCGCACCTGGAGCACATGGTGATGGAGGGCATGGTCGAGCGGCTGTTCGAGGACGGCAAGCAGGCGTACCGACCGGTGCGCGCCACGGCATGATCGCCGGCGCTGGCCACCGGCCCCGCCGATCACGGTCCACCATCGAACCTCCGGTCAAGGCGGAGCGCGGCGGCGAGTAGCACCGTGTAGGTATCGCGCGGAATCTCGACCGCTCCGAAGCGGGCGAGGTGCTCGGTAAGATACTGAGTATCGAGCAATACGTACCCGCGCGCCCGCAGCCGCACCACCAGCGCCGCCAGCGCGACTTTCGAGGCGTCCGTCGCCCGTGAGAACATCGACTCGCCGAAAAAGGCGCCGCCGAGCGCCACGCCGTACAGCCCGCCGGCCAGTTCTCCCGCGTGCCAGCACTCGACGCTGTGGGCAAGACCGAGCCGGTGCAGTTCCTCGTAGGTGTGGATGATTCCATCGGAGATCCACGTCTCGGGGCGGGCGGCGCAGGCACGGATCACCGAGGCAAAGTCGGTGTTGACGCGCACATCGAACGTGCCCCGGCGAATCGTGCGCAGCAGCGAGCGCGGGGCATGAAAGGAATCGAGCGGGATGATCGCCCGTGGGTCGGGCGCATACCAGTGGATATCCCCGCGGCGCGAGTCGGCCATCGGGAACAGACCCATACAGTACGCCCGCACCAACAGTTCAGGTGTTAGCATTTTCATAGCCCCGAGCTTGGTCGCATCCCCACCGTTGACGGCTACCTACGAAAGTCGGTGACTTAACTCCCCAGTTGATACCCATCATCGCTCACCGGTCAGCCTCTAATACTGTGCTATACTGGCTGCGTGAAACGACCCGATTCACAGTCCTGATCCTACGAAACTGGGATGGCTAATCGTGATTCGAACATGCCTGCCACCGGCAATTGGGCCGACTCACGGACAGACATGCGTTGCAAGCAACGGCTGCAGGAGACTGATCAACTCTGCGGTGAGATTCAGGTACAGGGGGAGACAAACCATGTCAAGCACTATCGGAGACCCTAACCTCATGTCGGAGACTGCTTCTGTCGAAGGCCGCTGCTCCTTACGAGGACACTTCTCAATGGGGTGTTACCGCTTCCTCCGACACCTTTGGGAGGATCCTCGCCACTTCTGTGACGACAACCTGGGGGTTAAACGAATCACCCCAGAACGTGACATCCTTCGTCTTGGGATCAAACAGCCGGAATCTATCGATTTCATCGAGATTCCCAAACATCGATGATGGCCCAATATTGAGATCCCCGTGAATATGGTTCCGCGATTCACGCCACCGGCGGTCCAGTCGCTCTTCGATGTGCTCGAAGTTATTGCGCATCGCGACCTCGCGCAACGGGGATGCGTCGGTAACTCCGATGCTCTTACGCAAATCCTGGCGCTCGGCCGCGAGTTTCGCCCCCGACCCCTAAAGTGCGTTCGACACATTGGCGGCGACATTGAGCGGGTTCTGAATGCCATAGAACACGCTCCGAACGTCGCCTCCCTTGTCCAGGTCCTTGATGGCCGTGTTGATGTCACGAGCGGCGATAACGATGAACTGACATTGACGTGCGGTCTGGACTTGAAAAGTCCGTAATAGCATCAACTCCATGGCTGATTCCGCCCCCGGATATTCCTCATTCCCTGACCCTCCCTCGGGCAACGCGCCCGCTCTCATGAGGCGGGGTGTCACTCGGTTGGCTCAGGTGTTAGCATTTTCATAACCATCTCTGCCGGCTGGTCGGGTACAGTATACGGATAGGAGGACAGGCCGTGCCTGTCTGGACGTGACGCCGGCCGTACGAACGTGGCGAACGCGGGCGCGTGATCCTTCTATGAAGCCCACCCTGGCTGAGCACGCGTGAGCGCTTCTTCAGTCACCGTGTCTGTCGTCAATTACACGGTTGCGTGGATGAACGCTCTCTGATACTCTCGCCCTCATCCATGTTACTCTTGAAACCGATAATGTAATCATCATGAAATACTTGACCGTGCCCAAACGATCAAAGTCTCGCCGCCGCTGTCTCGTGGTGCGCGACTGCTTCTCGCTCGGTATACGAATCGCGCGGTGGCATCTCGTGTCGCGTGGATCAGGCCCGATGCCGGCGCACGCTGGCGATGCGTGGTGTGAGCCGCGGGGTGGTCCAACGTGGCCGGTGGTACGTCCACGGATCACCCGGTCACGCCGCGTCCTGCGTCCACTTGCTCTGGTCGTCGCGTCGGTGGCTGTGTTGATCGCGCCGGCGCTCCATCCCGCGGGCGTGTTCGCGCATGAGGGCGACTATCCCGCGTCGAGTGACGTTGTGCTCCTCACCTCCGGCGCGGAATTCGATCGCGGCGGCTCGCGCGGCTCGGCCGGACTCGATCATATTCCCGGTTCGGTGCTCCTCGGGAGGAGCCAACCCGCCGCTGATGTTGGCTGCTCCGCGCCGAACGCGCCGCTGCTGGCTTTTACCGATGGATGCGAATCCCTCAGCTTGACTGCCCTGGCGGAGGCGTTCGCGATCGAGCTGCCGCCGTGGCAGGATCCAGGGTTGCCGATGGCGGCGGACGTGGCCGCGGTGGATGCCGCGTCATTCACCGGCCAGTTCGATGCCGCGCCTCACGCCGGCCTAATCTCGGCAGCGGGGTTGGCATGGCCGATGACCGGGTTGCTCACCAGCTTCTTCGGGGCCGCGCATCCGCTGGGAATCGACCTCGCGGCCCAGGAAGGCTGGCCGGTCGTGAGCGCCGCCGACGGTCGTATCGTTTCGACCGGCTTCCACGAGGGCTACGGCAACTTCGTCGTGATCAACCATCCGAATGGCTATGCCACCCTGTACGGACACTTTATGCGCCCGGGTGAGCTGCAGATCGGTGATGTGGTGCGTCGGGGTCAACTGATCGGCTACGTGGGGAACACCGGCCATTCCACAGGTCCACACCTGCACTTTGAAGTGCACTACCTTGACCGGCTGGTCGATCCCTTGGCCGCGCTACCGCGGGTGCAACTGCTGATCTCACCCGAGGCGTACCGGCCGATCGCTCCCACGGGCGCGGGGCCGGTGTGTGCATCCCTGCAGCC
>JBBQJF010000127.1:0-12421 GCA_038325665.1 Dehalococcoidia bacterium
TTCACCGACACGATGCCAGTCCAAACCCTCATCGATCTGCTCCGGGTAATAGAGCGGATCACGGCTGGCAGGGAACACCGCATCGTAGGTGATCACACCAACGGTTCGGTGGTCGTTATGGTTGAACCCCCGGCGGAAGCCGTCCCAGGTGATGACGGTGTGCGGCTTGAGCTGGCGCAACAGCCGCACGATCTGGCCGCGAAACTCGTGCGTCGGCTCGAGGAAGCCATCGGGCATCCGCAGGAAGATCACATCGCGCACGCCGAGGACACGGCAGGCGGCGCGCTGCTCCTCCTCGCGGATGCCCGCCAGCCGCTCCGGGGTCATATCCGCATCCTTGGTGCCCTTATCACCGCTGGTGGCGAGGCAGTAATACACCTCCCACCCCTCGGCGCAGAGCTTCGCCACCGTACCGCCGCATATGAACTCGGCGTCGTCGGGGTGGGCGACCATTACCAGTGCGCGCTTGGCCGGCTCCGGTTCGGGCGGAGCGGGTTGGGCCTCGAGGTTCGGAGCGGGGGCGTCCGTCGTCATGATCCACCTCACACCGGGCAGGTTTCGTCGGGGCCGCAGGACGGGGACGAGAGCGTCCGGTCATCCCGATCCCCCGGCGGCCGGGGGTTAACGCCGATTGTGGCACAGGGCATGCTCGGCTAGGGCCGCCACCGGTTCGCCAACGGCGTGGCAGCCCGCGACCGCGCGTGTCTCCCACAACTCGGCGTACAGGGTATCGAGCTGCCGTGCGACCGCCGACCAGCGGAAACGCTCGGCGGTCGCGATTGCGGCGTCGCTCAGACGCCGGCGCAGCCGCGTATCGGCAAGCAGCGGGTCGATGCGGGCGGCGAACGCATCAGGCGAGCGAAATGGGATCAGATAGCCGTTCTCGCCCTCACGGATTGTCGCGGTCAGGCCACCGACACGCGTGGCCACCACCGGGGTGCCACAGGCCATCGCTTCGAGCGGGACCAAACCGAAGCTCTCATGGTAGGAGGGCACGACACAGACGTCGGCGGCGCTGTAGTAGAGAGGTAGGCGGTCCTGCGGCGTCGCGCCCACGAATTGCACCCGCCGTCCGACGCCGGCAGCGGATGCGCGCCGTCGCAGCTCGCGGCGGTAGCCGTCCGCCTGTTCGTCACCGCCGACGATCACCAGTATCGCGTCGTCACTATCCAGGCGCGCGAAGGCATCGATCAGAAGGTCGGGACCCTTGAGCGGTTCCAGCCGGCCCACGAACAGCACCATCGGCCGGTTATCCAGCCCCAACGCGCGGCGGGCCTCGGTGCGATCCACCGGCCTGAAGATGTCGAGATTGACGCCCTGGGGGATCACCGCCACGCGCTCCGGGTCGGCGCCATACAGCCGCTCCAGCGCGATGCGCTCGTGGTCGGTCGCCGCGACAATCGCGTCGGCGTTCGCCACCACACGCCGTTCGGCTTCAATCCGGTGGGGAGGCTCGTGCTCATCCGAGCGGGCGCGGTTCTTCACCTCACCCAGGGTATGAAACATCGTGACATGGGGTGCGCTCCACAGGCGCTGAAGATAGCCACCGACCCACCCGGACATCCAGTAGTGCGAGTGCACCAGATCGTACCGCGTCCTCTGTCGCTCGCGAAACGCGCGCAGGCTATGCAGAAACGCGGGCATGTACTCCCACATGCCGTCTTTATCGAGCGGCCCACGCGGGCCAGCGGCGAGGCTCACCACCCGAACGCCCGACTCGAGACGTACGATCTCCGGTTGTGTGCCGTCGTCGCGGGTGAAGATATCGACCGCGTGACCAAGCCGCGCGAGTTCGTGCGTCGTTTCGCTGATGTACACGTTCATGCCGCCCGTCTTGTGGCCGCCGAGGCGGCCGAGCGGGGAGGTATGAGCCGATATGACGGCGATGTGGCTGGTGAACGAGTTGGGCAAGGGTGTTGCACTCCACTTGATCTGCTCGGCGCGGCACGCGTCCCAGATCGATCGTGATGCGTCTATCGCATCTCGTCATTTCGCGCCGCGGTCGATATCATTCGGCCCGTATCAATGTTAGCGTATGAACCTCACGATCAGTTGCCCCGAGATCATATTTGTACGGCTCAGCGCCGCGAAGAAAGTCGTACGTCCGCTTTCCATTTTCCACGGCTGCCTGTAGCGCGAGCGCCTTCGACACCAGCCCAACCGACGCGTGGGAGAACGCGGGATCATAGCCGCTGTTATATAGGAGCAGATCGTCGCCGGTGTCGAAAGCCAGCAATCCAGCCACCGACCGCCCATCAAGCTGGACGAAGAACAGGCGCACCAGATCGTGTTCGGCCAGCGACCCCGCCATCGCGCGAAAAAACCCCTCCATCGTCGGAGTCATGAAATCGCGCTTATCGTGCCGGCTGATCGAGTGTAACCGGATGAACTCATCGAGTCCGGCCCGTACGTCATCGGGCGCGGTTAGTGTCACGAGCGTCATGCCCGCCCCGGACTCGGCGAACCTCCGCATCTTGCGGCGCAACTCGTGCCGGTCCTTTTTCGAGAGCGACGCGAGGTACAGATCCCAGGAGACGGGCAGCGCCACCCGCGGGCAAACGGCCTCGAACTCCTCCTCGGCGCTCCAGCCGCGTTCCCGCGCGAGGGCTGGCAATTCGCGCAAGGTGGGTGATGTCGCGGGGATGCCCCACAATACCAGCTCGCGCCAGGGCGCACGCGCCACCTCGGTGAGCAGCGCATCGTATGTCGCGGCGGGCGCGTCCGGCGCGACGATCAGGTCCATGTAGTCGCAGATATTCGGGTCGCCGGCAAATAACAGCCTGTCACCGTCGTGCATCAGCGGGGCGATGGCGACAAGCCGGTCGTTGACTCGAACCGCGAACAGTCGGGGCCGGCGTTCACCGCCGAAGCACCTCCACCACACGTCGTGCCATGCCGGATGCTGAAATGGGTAGGCCGGGACGCAATCGCCGAGCAGACGGCGCCACTCGTCCGCGATGATCGTCGGAGATACGTCGGAAACCGACAGATCACCGGTTGTCGTCCGATTCACCATTGGCGGTCGGCCTCCAGGGTGTATGGGGTCTGCTCGGATGGCCGTGGCGATTCGACAACCCACCGAAGGAGGCCCACTATCCACTCTTCACCAGCGACAAGAATTCACCACGGGTGACGGCGCTGCGCTTGAACAGTCCGCGCACGGCCGAGGTCACCATCTTCGACCCCGGTTTCTTGACACCGCGCATGGTCAGGCACAGATGCTCACACTCGATCACCACGGCGACACCGTCGGGTTGGAGTCCCTCGACGACCGCGTCGGCGATTTGGGCGGTCAATCGCTCCTGCAACTGGGGCCGGCGGGCGAACCCTTCGACGACGCGGGCGAGCTTTGACAATCCGACCACCCGCTGGTCAGGGATGTAACCGACATGAGCAACGCCGTGGAACGGCACCAGATGATGCTCGCACGTTGAATAGAACGGAATATCGCGCAGGATCACCATCTCGTCCGTGCCCTCATCGAACTGCGTTTGCAGATACGTGGACGGATCGAGATACAACCCCGCGAAGATCTCGGCGTACATCCGCGCGATTCGGGCCGGGGTATCGCGCAGCCCCTCGCGCTCTGGATTCTCCCCCAGCGCTTCTAGGATTTCGCGTACAGCGCGCTCGATGCGTGGGGCGTCGGGTTCGGAGGTGAGGGCGCGACCACCCGATTGGTAGCCCGCGGGTTGTTCGGTATCGAGAGTCATCAACCGCCATCCTATACGTGACGAACATCACGCACTCCGAGTGTAGCAGCGCCCCCCTTACTCGACAATGTTCCCGACGCCGTTCCGTGAAGCAGCAGGGGACACACCGCCCGGCGCGGCGCGCCCACACACGGATGATGTGCAGACTCCCGCGGGGAGACCCGGTGGGTCGCCCGCGTGCCATTCCGCGACCCGGCGAAGGTGCCCACCCAGAATCGATCGAGCCGTCCGACTCCGCACGAGGTTTGCCCCCTCCGCTTGCACGCCTGCCCCGCCGTGGCGGGGAGAAGGCCCGGGGGGTCAGGTCGTCACAGCCCCGCGGCCAATGCTTTGCGGTAGACCAGGTCGGCGGTGACCACATCCTCAATCGCCATGCCCAACGACTTGAACAGCGTGATCTGCTCGGGCGACTCGCGGCCGGTCCGCGTGCCGGCCACGACCTCCCCTAACTCGGCGACGATGCTCCCGGCGGCGATCACATCGCCTGACTCCTGCATCGCGGCCTCGCGCGAGTCCACGTACAGCCGCGACCGTCGCAGCGTCTCGTCGTCAAGCTCCCGCCAGTCGGGCCGGGTGGCGCCCACCGCGTTGATGTGCGCCCCTGGTGATAACCATGCGCCCTCGAGCACGGGCGTTGTCACGCTCGTGGCCGTGACCACGATATCCGCGCCCGTGACCGCCTCGCGCGCCGACGCTGCCGCCTGCACCCCATACCGCCGCGCGAATGCCGGCGCGTTGTGCGGACTCCAGACCCGCACCTCGCGCACGTCGCGCACGAGGCGCAACGCCTCGAGGTGGCTGCTCGCCTGTACGCCCGAGCCGAGGATCGCGAGGATCGACGCGTCGGGGCGGGCCAGCGCCCGCGTGGCGACCGCCGATACCGCCGCCGTCCGCATTTCAGTGATCAGGCGACCATCCATCGTCACCAACGGTTCACCCGTCTCGGGTTTGAACAGCATGATCGTCGCGAGATGCGTGGGGACACCTTGGTTGTTGGGATAGAAGGTCACCAGCTTGACCCCCAGCGCCCCGGCGTAGGCAGGCATCGTGGCGAAGAATCCGCCGTGCGCGGCGACGGGCACGACCGTGCGAACGGGCTGCACGAACTCGCCCGCCGAGAAACGGGCGAGCGCCGGTTCCATGGCGGCGATCACCTCCTCCATGCTGATAAGACGGTAGATATCCTCTTCAGTCAGTTGCATGGCGCCTCCCGTGAAATGGGTAATGGGTGGTGGGTGGTGGGTGGTGGGTGGTGGGGGACGGCCACCGGTTCGTTATCGGCGGCGCGCCGCGCGGCCCGCCCACGCCCGGAAGGGCGAAAATCAGATTCCACTACCCTCGCGGGGGGTCGGGGAAGAGGTTGACTCCCTGATGACAACTCCTCTCCCGCACACGTCCCTACCAGCGGTCGTCACGCGTTCGACCCATAGATCGGTTTTAAGTATCATTCATCCTGTGTGTCATTTCAGATACGTTACGTTCGTTACAGCAGGGGTTCCGTGCATGACGCGATGGATGGTGCTTATTAGTCTCGTCGTTTGCTGCGGGTGGGGCACGGGCATGGGAACGGCGGCGGCGCGACCGCTCGGACAGCCGGAGGGCGCGCGAGTGCTGGGGTTCGATGCGGATACGGCTGACACGGCGTTGCTCCGCTGGGAACAGGAGGAGTTTACCCAGTATCGGGTGTGCTTCTCAACGAACTATGCATTCCTGGATTTCGTCTCGTGCTTCGACGCCGGCTCCGGCGATGAGTGGCCGGTGCGTGTGCCGGAGGACGACGGCGGCGTGTTCTATTTCACACTCCAAGCGTGTCGCGATGGCGAGTGCGCCGAACCGGTGCGCGCGGGCGCCGTGGGACGGCGGGTGGCCGACGGCTGGGACTTCTATGGTGTTGCCGTCCCGTTGCCCGATGGCCGTGTCCGGCTTGGCGGGTTCGCGGGCGCCGGTCCGGTCGCGCTGCGCTACTACCGCGCGGCGGCAGGCACAGCGGCCCGGCTGCATTCCACCTGCCCGGATGTGAGGGCCGGCGAGGGGTGCGGGCCGGCCGAGATCGCGATCGGTGGTTCACTCGCCGGTGTTGGCGCGATGCGCGCCGGCGTGGGCGAGCGCGGCGTCACGTTCCAGCTACGCGACACTCCGAGCATCGCCTTCATGTTCGACGACGGCACGGGCATCGTCGCCGGCGGGCGGTATATCATGCAAAGCATCCTCGACAATCACGGCGTCAAGGGCAGTTTCTTCCTCACCGGCCGCGCCATGCAGACGTATCCAACGGCCGTTCGGGCGCTGGTCGCCGGCGGCCATCGGGTCGGCAACCATAGTTGGAGCCATCCGTATTTGACGGCGCTCAACGACGCCGCCATCGCCCAAGAGATGGACCTGACCGAGTCGCAGTTCCGCGCGATCGTGCCGGGCGGCACGCTCAAGCCGTGTTTCCGGGCGCCCTACGGCGACGTCAACGAGCGGGTACTGACCGCCGTGCGCGGGCGCGGTTTTCGTCAGTACACACAGAGCGTCAGCAGCGTCGATTACGCCGGCATCTCCGCCAACGCCATCATCACCAATGTCGTGGCGAGCGCGCGGGACGGCGCGACCGTGTCCTTCCATACGCAGATGGAGCAGACAGCGACAGCGCTACGAACGTTGATCCCCCTGTTCCTGGCCGAGGGCTACCAGTTCACGCTGGTCTGCTGACGAGGCAGCGCGCTGCCGTCGCTTGCTCCCAAACAGCCCGCGGTCCACGATGGGTTCAAGCCGGAGAGAGGTCACCACCCTCGTGCGCAACCGCATCTTCCTCGCGTTGTGCGTGCTCATCCTCGTCAATCAGCTCGGGTTCGGCATCATCACACCGGTGCTGCCGGCATACGCGCGCAGCTTTGGGCTTGACGCCGCGGCGGTCGGCCTGGTGATCGGCATCTACGGGCTGGCCCGTTTCGTGGCAAACGTCCCGGCCGGCTGGCTGGCCGAGCGGCGCGGGCGGCGTTCGGTGCTGATCCTGGGCACGGCCATCACGTCGGTCGCGTCGGTGCTGGTCGCGCTATCGGCAAACCTACCCCAACTGCTCGCGTTCCGCCTTCTGGCGGGTCTGGGCGCGGCGACCGTGCTCACCGGCGGTCAAATCATGGTCGGGGATCTTGCCACGGCCGAGAATCGCGGCCGGATGATGAGCACCTACCAAGGGTTCTTCCTGGTCGGGGTCGGGCTGGGTCCGGCGCCCGGCGGCTTCCTTGCCGACCACTTCGGCATCCGCGCGCCGTTCTTCGCCTATGCCGCCGTCTCTGCCACGGCGTGCATTCTGGCGATGCTGCTGATCACCGAGACGAAACCGCGCGACGGCGCGGTCGAGCTCTCCGTATCAACGGCGGACCCACGCACGGGCGTTCCGGGGTCGATTAGAGGAGTCTTGAGGAGCACACCGTTCCTGCTGGTGGGCGTGGTGTCATTCGTGCAGTTCTTCGCCCGCACCGGAGCGCTGTTCGCGGTGGTGCCGCTGCTCGGCAAGGAGAGTATCGGCCTCAGCTCGTCGCAGATCGGCGTGGCGATGACTTTGGTCAATCTACTGAACATCGCCACGCTGTATCACGCCGGTACACTGTCCGACCGATTCGGCCGTAAGTGGGTGATTGTGCCCGCCACACTGGTCTCGGGCCTGTCGGTGGCGATGTTCGCGCTCTCGCACAACTATATGATGTTTCTGCTCAGCGCGGCGGTGTGGGGCATCGGTTCGGGTGTTTCCGGCCCATCGCCGGCGGCGTACGTCGCCGACATCTCCCCGCCGGCATTACGTGGGCAAATGTTCGGTCTATATCGATCGGTCTCCGACTCGGGTTATATTGTTGGTCCGCTGCTGCTCGGCTGGCTCGCGGACGTGACCGGCTATACCACACCTCTGATGCTAACAGCGGGGATGTTTCTCGTATCGGGCGCGCTATTCGCGGTCTTTGCCCCAGAGTTCCATCGCCGGCCCGCCCGTCTCACGCCCATGCCGGACACCGATGACCCCACTGCCACCAGGGGCCGCGAGCGCACTGGCGAATCTTCGGCGCGCTGAGCGGCCGCGAGCAAGGCGCTGGGTCGCCGCGACCAGGTATGTGGGCCATCTCGTTGGTGTGCGTGACTGTCATGCTGATGGCCCAAACCACTCATGGCGAATCGTTTTTACCGTTAGCACGGGCCGCTCAACCGGGATCGCCGCTCGGTCTGTCATGGCGATGGAGCGCTAGCAACCGACTGCTGGTGTAACGACGCGTTTCCCGCTGGCTCCCACCCCCGCCGGGCCATGGAGATGAGGGTCGCGCGCACCTCGTCAGGCTAGCATTTCCCGAGAACTTTGGCGGTCCGACATGGCAGAGATGCGACAGACAGCATTGACATGAATCGTACAATACTGCCGTGATGAAGAAGGCATGGATAGAGGTAGTGGGAAACCATGGTCGCCAGAGGAGATATTCTATCCGGTCGCTATCTAGTGGGGGATCCGCTCGGCTCCGGCGGCATGGGCGCGGTCTATCAGGCGGTCGATCTGCGGACAGGCGCTGATGTCGCGGTCAAAATTCCGCATGACTTCCTCGCCCGCGATGAAGTCTTCATGGAGCGCCTCCGGCGTGAGGCGCAGATCGCCGCGTCATTGAGTTCGCCACGGGTGGCCCGTGTCACTGACTTCACCGAGCACGAGGGCATGACGTACCTGGTGATGGAGCTTGTCCCCGGCGAGACGCTGGCGGAGCGTCTGGAGCGCGAAGGTCCGTTGCCTGCCGCCGACGCCTTGCACCTCACCCTCGAAGTGTCGCGGGCGCTTGAAGCCGCCCATCAGCGCGGTATCACGCACCGCGATTTGAAGCCCGAGAATATCCGTCTCAATGGCAACGATATCAAGGTGCTGGACTTCGGGCTAGCGCACCTTGAGGGGCTATCCGGTCTGACTGCCGCCAATTACCTGATCGGCAGTCCCGCGTATATCGCCCCCGAACGCCTCGAAGGAGCGGGCGACATCCGATCCGACATCTACTCGCTCGGGGTGGTGATGTATGAGATGCTCACCGGACGGCGGCCGTTCGATGGCGCGACGCCCGCGACCGTGCTGCGCCAGGTGGCAACCGAGCCGCCGGCGCCGCTTCCGCCAAACCTCCCCGATCCTGTCTACCCGATCATCGACCGCTGCCTTGCCAAGAGTCCCAGCGGGCGCTACGAGACACCCCGCGATCTGTCCCAGGCGCTAATCGGCGCCATTACGACGCTCGATCGCGGCGCCCCTGCCACACACGCCCCGCCGCCCCGATCGACGGTTCCGCAAACTATCATCGGCGGACGACTGACCGAAGTGGCGGAGGAACCAAGCGCGCCCCGGCCCGCCGCGGCGCTGCCCACGCTCGTGCACGCGCCGGCCGGGAGACTGCCCTCCGCCACCATCATGGCGACCGCCACCCCCCCGCCGGCGCCGCCCCCACTCGACCGTACGGCGAGCACACGACGCGGCCCGCCCTGGCCGGTGATCGCCGGCGTCGGGGCGGCGGCCGTGGCGCTGATCATCGTCGTGGTGTTGTTGACACGGGGTGGCGACGATCAGGCCAGCCAGCAGACCTCGGCGGCCACTCAGGCGGTGGCCACGACTGGGGCAGGCGGCGCGAGCGCGCCGGCAGGCCCCACGGGCAGCCCACCCACGCTCAGCATCGTGTTCCCGGCCGACGGGGCGACGGTCACGATGCCGGTGCGCATCGATGTCAAGGTGGACGGCGCCGTGCTGAAGCCGCCGGTTGAGCAGGATCCGAACGCCCGCCACCTGCATTACTTCCTTGACGCCGACCCCGCGCCGGTCGTCGGGCCGGGTCTACCGGTGCCGACCGGCGTCCAAGGTATCATCCACTCGCCCGCGACCAGCCTTCTCCCTGACCTCGCGCCAGGGAAGCACACGGTCTGGGTGGTGCTCACCGACAATAATCACGTTCCGCTCAGTCCCAATGTTCAGAGCAAGGCCAGCTTCACCGTGACCGGCACGCCGCCGCGCGGCGGATCGCAGGCCCCGATCGTCTACCAGTCGCTCGTGGACGGAAAGTGGCGTCTTTTCGTGATGGATGGACTGGGCCGTGGTGCACGCCGGCTGTCGTTCGGCGCCTGGGACGATATCGAGCCGTCATGGTCTCCCGACGGCGCCCGCATCGTCTTTGTCTCCAACCGCGACGGACGCTTCCACCTGTACGCGATGAACGCGGATGGCGGCGGCGTGCAGCCGCTCACGCGGGGTGATTTCGATGATCGCGCCCCGGCCTGGTCATCGGACGGCCGCCAGATCGCCTTCACCTCGGACCGGGACGGCGGCCGCGGCCAGGTGTTCATCATTCCCGCGACGGGAGGCGACGCGATCCAAATGACGCGTGGGGCCGGAAGCGCGGGCGGGCCGACGTGGTCGCCTGACAGCAAGCAGATCGCGTTCTACCGCGAACAAGGGGACGTCACCCAGATCTTCGCGATCGACGCGGGCGGCGGCGAACCAAAGCAGCTCACGAGCGCCATCCAGCGGCACATCGACCCGGCGTGGTCGCCGGATGGCCGGCGTATTGCATTCGCCGGATTTCGTGACAATCGCTGGAACGTGTTCGTGATGAACGCCGACGGTAGTGATATCCGACAGGCGACCAATGAGGACGTGAATCGCAATCCGGCGTGGTCGCCGGACGGCCGTGAGTTGGTGTTTGTATCGGGACGCGAGGGTCAGCAGCAGGTATTCGTGCTGCCGCTGGAAGGCGCGCAAATCCGGCGGCTTACCGAGGGACTGGTGCATAACCTCCATCCGTCGTGGCCGCGCCGGTGACGCGGCCCGACTCGTGGCTCGCCCGCGATAGGCGGTGTTCACTCACGCGGTGCTGTCGACGATTGCCTTGGCTCACCGCGCCGGCCGCGGTATTCTACGGGTGATGTGCTCCACCATACGCCGAATGGCTCGCTCGGCGCGCTCCCACAAAGGACGCTTATCCCTCTGAATGCGCCATCGAGAAAGTGAATCCCGTTCTCGTTCCCGTCCCCTGGCGCTCCTGCCCCACCATGGCCGGGGGAACGGGTGGATTCACCAAGGAGCACACGGAAGGCGCCACACGGATTATGCCCACCGTCCATGTCAACGGCATCGATTTGTATTACGAGACGTACGGCAGCGGCCCGGCGGTGGTGTTTTGCCACGGCGCCGGGGGAAACCACCTGTCGTGGTGGCAGCAGGTGCCGGCGTTCCGCGATCGGTACCGCTGTATCACGTTTGATCATCGCGCCTTCGGGCGCTCGATCGATCTCACGGGTGAGGGCCGGCAGTGGTTCGCTCGTGATGTCGAGGCATTGCTCACGCACCTGGGCGAGACGAGGTGCGCGATTGTTGCCCACTCGATGGGCGGGCGCACCGCGGTGGGCGTCACATTTCGTACGTCAATCGAGGTGTGGGGGCTGGTGTTCTCCGGCACCAACGGCGGTGCGGTCAACGACGAGGTGCACGCTATCCAGAGAGCACATCGCGAGAATCTGCCACCCGGCTCAACTTTGCTCGACCGGGCGATACCCCCGACGTTCGTGCAGCAACGACCGGACCTCGCGTTTCTATATCGCCAAATCCAGCGACTCAACCCGCCGCGTCCGCCCGACTTCCTCGCGCCCTTGCCAGGGTACGCGGGCAGCACCGCCGGTCGTCTGGCCGAGAGCGGCATCCCCGTGATGTTTCTCGTCGGCTCGGACGACCAGGTCGTCCCCGCCGCGGCGATTGAGGCATGCCATCGGGCGGTGCCCGGCTCAGGGTTCACCCTGATCGACGGCGCCGGGCACTCCTCGTATTTCGAGAAGCCTGATGAGTTCAACGGCGCGGTCGGCGCGTTCCTTGACGCTGTCGCACCGCGCGCCGATGAATCAGCCGGCGGCCGGAAGTAGGCAGCAGTCCGGGCGAACGAGTCCGTACTACGCGCGTATTCCCCGCCCCACTGCCAACTCCCGCCGCCCTCACACGTCGGCCCGCCCGGTCCACTCGATCTTCTCCGGCTCCGGGACCAGGCCGCGCTCCGCGGCGAGCTTGCGCACATCCACCATGCCGATCATCGTATCCTCGCTGATCAACTCCCATCCGTCCTGGGTGGGCGCCGCGAATCGGGTGCTGGCGCGCAACGCCTTGAGCTTCTGTGGATTCAGATAGATGCCGGGCTTCGCGCTCGGTTCCTGCATAACGCTCCATCCTTTTGTGGGGAATAGCGACCAGGGGGCCGTGGCTGACGAGGCGCCGGCTGGGAAATCGCGTCACTCATACCCATGCCCGCTGGTCCCTGTCTCCTGTTACCTTGTCGCGCGGGGCAGTGTCAAGCACGGGGGACAGCAGTCTTGGCGCCACGAGACTCTGCCCAGTCTTGCTGCTCCGTGATTGTGTCCTCTCATGAACGGGGAGCGAATTACTCTGACAACGCGCGAGCGGTAGTGGGCGAACCGCCGAGTCGCCCCTACTCAAGCGTGGCGAGCGTCCTCGCGTCGGGGCGACCCACCGGGTCGCCCGTGCGTACGGTACTACCCAAGCGCCTTGATGAGAGGGGGACGACCCACGAGAGTTGGAGCAGGGTGTGCAGGCGAGTGGGGCGCCGCTGGTTCACTGATGCCGGGGCGGTCGCGGCCCTAGCCAGGGTCATCGCTCCGCAGACCGGGGAGCATCGCCAAGAATTCGTGGACGGTGAGGATGATCACGCCCTGATAGC
>JBBQJF010000128.1:0-12376 GCA_038325665.1 Dehalococcoidia bacterium
GACGTGCCGTTTCCGGGCTGCGAGACACTGGTGGTCGAACGCGGGGTATACTGGGTGATAGAGGCCGTTTGTGAGGGGTTGATACGCATAACTCACTCCTTACGGTCTCCATTTAACTACCTCCCGCCCACCTCGGCAAGACCGGCCGGTCGGTAGTGTACCGTGGTTAAGCGCCCGTGGCCGCGGCCGGTTGCCGCGACTTCGGCGGCATGTTCTCCAGGAGGTTCAGAAGATCGCCCTCGGTACTCTCAAGGTCAATCGGGTCGCCGTGTGGCTGCGGATAATCCTTGCCCGTGGGCCAGTAGATCTCGACACGGTTGCCCTCTGGGTCGCGGAAGTAGCAACCGAAGGCGATTCCGTGGTTCACGACCCGATCCACCGGATAGCCCTGCTCCTTGATCTGGCTGTAGAATGACCTCAGGTCGGCGAGGGAACCGACGGTGAACGATACCTGCTGCACTTCACTCTTGCGGTCTGGCGCCTTCATCAGCGCCAGCTCGTGATGCTCCTCTTTCGGCCGCGCACTGAGGAATACGATCCAATCGTTGTCGCCGCGGTCCGTCACTTCCATCCCCAGAAATCGGTGATAGAAGTCAATCATCGCGGCGGGGTCGCTCACGAACAGCCCGACATGTCCGAGACCTGTCACCTTTGGCATGGTCGCCTCCTCCTTCAGAAGGGCCGTGGAATGTGATGCAAGGTGATACGGGCCGGCTCCTCGCCACCACTCCCACGCGATCGTGCCTCAGCGTGCGCCCCCGAGCGACATGGGTCAAGCGTGGCGCTGTCGCTGATCGCCACCGCAACGGCCACGAGCGCGCAATTCACGCGCTGCTGTCAGCCGGCACGCTGGCCCCGGTGCGGGTAGCGAACGATTCCAACTCCGCGGGTGGGCCGAGCACAATGATCTGATCTCCCGGTCGCAACTCCAGGCCGGCGTCTGGTCCGGCCAGCAGTTCGCCGGTTTCGCGCCGCAGTGCAAGCACCATCGTGGCGTTGTGCGCGCTGAATACCTGACCAAGTGGGCGACCGGCCAGACCAGACGCCGGCGTCACCGTCAACTCGGCCAGAATCAGATCGCCCTCTTGGCTGCGGAGAGCAGTGGTCATGAAGTCCACCATCGCCGGCTGGATCGCCGCGACCGCCATATGCCGGCCGGCGATGCTGTAGGGCGAGATGACCCGGTCGGCGCCGGCGCGCATCAGCTTCGGCTCGGTGCTGGTTTGACCGGCGCGGGCGATGATGTGGACGTTCGGGTTGAGCGCACGGGCGCTGAGGACGATATAGGTATTGTCGGTGTCGGAGTCGGCCGCGGCCAGTAGTCCACCGGCGCGGCGCACACCCGCCGCGAGCAGTGTCTCGTCGTCGGTGGCGTTTCCATCGACGTAGTGGTAGCCATACGAGCGCAAAATACCGTGCACCTCGGGATTCGGGTCGATGACCACGAAGTCGATGCCGCGACTGTGAAACTCTCGCGCGATTTCGCGACCGACGCGGCCGAATCCACAGACGATGTAGTGCCCACGCATCGAGGCGATACGTCCGGTCATGCGCCGCTTCCCAAAGTACTCAACCAGTTCGCCTTCGACCGCCATCGTGACCGCGGCTGTCAGTGTATAGAACACTGTGCCGACGCCGCCAATGATCAGGACCATCGTGAACACCTGGCCAGGGCGCGAGAGCGGGCGAACCTCGCGGAATCCGACCGTCGAGACGGTGGTCACGGTCTGATACAGCGCGTCGAACCACGACCATCGCTCGATCAAGACATAGCCGAGCGTCCCCGCCGCGACCAGCACGGTGAACAACGAGACAATAGTCAGCAGCCGCCGGTGAACACTCACTCACTCACTCTGACACGACGCACGACTCGCGCGGGTGCCGGAATTATACGGTGCGACGCACGTAAAGTGGGCGACGAGTCACCGGCCGGCGCGGGGTCCCCGATGTATGGTCAGACCCGTCGTTCAGTTACCGCGCGGACGCGGACGATCCACCGATTCGCCCCGACGAAACAGCGCCGCTCGCGCCACGGACCCGCGCGGGCGCACGGTCCAGATTGCGTGTATCATTCGGACCGTCAAAGGGGATTGGTCACCCGAAATCGAAGGAGAGGTGCTTCCATGGCTACCACCCAACCTGGCCGCGCGCATGTGATCGCCGGCGGATTTCCGCGCGGTATGGACGCGGGACACGACCATGACTTCGCCCGCCTACGCCTGCTCGAGATGCTTCAGGAGCAGGAACTGCCCGCCTCGGTTTCCAACGACTTCACCGATGTCGAGAAATGGCTGCCCGTGAGCAGATTGCTGATCACCTACGTGGCCGGACCGTATCCCGACGCTGCTCAATCTCAATCGATCCGGCAGTGGATGGAAGAGGGAGGGCGCTGGCTGGGGCTGCACGGCACCGCGGGCGGTCGGGCGGTACGGGTGGAGGGACAGCGGCAGCGGCGCATGGTCAAGCTCGACCACCATGAGGTGCTCGGCGGCTACTTCCTTACGCATCCACCGATCCGCCGGTTTCGCGTCGAGGTTGGCGACGCGCCTGACAAGCTCACGAACGGGCTGCCCCCATCGTTCGAGGTTGCCGACGAACCGTACTTCATCGAGGTCCAGGATCCCGCGTCGACGCGCGTGCTGCTCACCGCCGAGTACGGGCCGGATGCCGTGTCGCCCGCCATCGGGACAATCTACGACTCCGACACGTCGCTGATGCCCGACGGCAAGACACGAGCGCTCGGCTACACCCGCGACATCGGCAAGGGTGGCGTGACCTACGTCGCCCTCGGTCACTGCCATAACCCGACCAACAACGTGCAAACCTCGGTCGACCGCAGCGTCGATCCCAATGGCACGACGCCGCTCACGTTCCGCGACCCGTGGGAGAGCGCACCCTTCCAAACGTTGCTGCGAAACGCGATCACCTGGGGCATGGGATAGCGAC
Organism: Dehalococcoidia bacterium; assembly: GCA_038325665.1. Classification (GTDB taxonomy): domain Bacteria; phylum Chloroflexota; class Dehalococcoidia; order CAUJGQ01; family CAUJGQ01; genus CAUJGQ01. Next base: position 2,947 of record JBBQJF010000128.1, read on the forward strand.
GAGGGGGAAAGGCGACTCCACTGGGCCTATTGAGAGGGCAGCCGCCGTGGCCGCCCTCTCAATAAATCGCTTGACCTCTCTGAGCTTCTCCCCATGTTTCCGGAATCCCGATCATGTGGAGGATGTCTCTCCAGAGCGGAAGATAGACCACCTGATTCTTAACGTGATGCGGGTTCGATGCTTTGGCGAGCATCTCCAATTGTTCGATGATCGCACCGATGCTCATCCCGCGCTGGGGAACGCGGACATACCCGGCGAAGGTTCGCCCCGCGCGGAGCCATCGCGTCGTGATGATAGTGAAGTCTCGATCCTGTCTGACGAATAAACGGCCGAAGACGGTCGCACGCTCAAGGAGTGGCTCATCCTCCGTGCGGTCAGCCGCGTCCGCGCGGTTTCGGTGGTGTACGGCACACCGTCGCGCAGCTCGACATGCATACACCCCGTCGCTTCCCCGGTCATAGCCTGCTCCCCCGCGATGTGCTTCTGCCCCCGGGAGCGTCAAACCGCACCGAATACAAGTAGTGACCAGCCAACCTGAATGTGGACATGCGGGCGTATTCCCGTTGGACGGCTCGTCGTTCGACCACCCGCCCCTGTCCGCGCTACTGCCGGCTCGTACCCCGTCCCCCACTGCATCACCCGGCTGCCGAAGAAGTTGCGAGTCAGTCCGGGCGGGAATGGTGGATTGTCCTCCGCATCCTCCGGCATTCATTCGCTACCACGGCCCACTATTGACCGCCGACCTTCTTCTTCTTGTTCGACACGTAATCAACGAGGATGTACTGGCCGAGCTTATCGGCCGTGGTATAGAAGACGCGGCCCTTGTTGATCTTCACCGCTTGGCTTACGGGTGCTCTCGTCAAGACTCGACGATATACGAATAGCGTGAACGCCGGCGCTACGATGCTGGGCGAGCCAGTCTGGTGGTTCGTCGTCGTCGGGCGCGCTCGATCACCGACTGAACTTCGGCTGGGAGCGGTTCAGCACGAATAAACAGCTCGTCACCCAGCTCATGTGTGCGCCAGAACTCATCCTCGTCGGCCTCGGTCATATCCTCGGGCACGTCGTCCCAACTCCGCACAGTCTCCAGTCGCCGAACCCGCGGCCGGCGATTCCAAGGTTCGCGCTCCTGTTGCCGCACCATCTCACGTCCTCCCGGCGCTACTGCCATCGCCGGTAGCGCCGTCTCTCCCGTTCCTTGGCGGGATAGGCCGTAACCACGCGGAGCGCATCCTCTTTCAGAACGAACACCACCACCAAGATACGCCCGGCCGCGGTGGCGCCGATGATGGTATAGCGCCGTTCCTCTCGGACCGACCGCTCCTGAGCCGGCGTTGCCCGTGGGTCCAGCACCGCCTCTTCCGCCTCGCTAGGCGTTACACCGTGCTCCCAGACATGCACGACATTGCCGGAGGCGTCAGCGTCGTCATCCCAAACGAAGTCATCGTCCCATGAACTCGGGCGCACGGCCGCAGATTACCCGTTCCCGCCGACCTTCTTCTTCTTGCTCGACACGTAATCCACCAGGATGTACTGACCGAGCTTATCGGGCGTGGTGTAGAACACGCGGCCCTTGTTGATCTTCGCCACCTGGTTGACGAACTCCTTGAGGTAATAGTTGCGATCGAGCATGAAGGTATTGATGACGATGCCTTTCTGCGTACACCGCTTCACCTCTTTGAGCGTCTCTCGGATCGTGATCGGGCTGGGCGGATATGCGAAGTACGAGCGGCCCTTCTCCAGATGCGCGGTCGGTTCACCGTCGGAGATCATGATGATCTGGCGAGTGCCGGCCTTGTGCTTGGCGAGCAACGACTGCGCCAGCATCAGCGCGTGGTGCATGTTGGTGCCCAACACCGACTCATCCCAGCGCACGTACGGCAGTTGCTCCGCCTTCAGCTCGCGGGCGTAGGCCGAGAAGCCGATGATATACAGGCTGTCGCGCGTGAACTGGCTGGTGATCAGATTGTTCAGCGCCAGTGCAACCTTCTTCGCCGCCTGGAACGAGCCGCGCAACGCCATTGACCACGACAGGTCGAGCATCATCACTGTTGCTGTCTGCGTGAGCTGCTCCGACTTGAACACCTCGAAGTCGTCCGGCCTGAGCTTGACTGGCAGCGTGGGTCCTCCCTCGCGATGAAACGAATTGAAGATCGTCTTCTCGAGATCGAGATGGAACGGGTCACCGAACTCGTACTTTTTCGACTCATCGGCACGCTCGCCGCCGGTGCCGCGCTCGCGAACGGCGTGCTTACCGACCGAGTCCTTCTTGAGCTGGGAGTAGATCTCGCCCAACGCCTTCTGGCCGATCTTACGCGTGCCGCGCGGGGTCAGCTCCCAGGTGTTGCCCTTCTTCCGGATGTAGCCCGCCTCTTCGAGAATCTCAAGGAACTGCTTGAGCTGCTTGAGCGTCTCGGCGGCTTCCTCGCCCAGAATCTCTTCTAGCCGCTTCTCGTCGATATCGTCGATGTCGCCGCCATATTGCGTGCGCTCGAGCTGTCGCTCGATCTCGTCCATGCCCTGCATCTGGTCCATCAGGCGCATCGCCTCGGCCAGATCGATCTCTTCGTCGCCACGGAACGGGTATTGATTCCGCAGATCGCGGCTGGGGAACATCATCTCGAGGTTGCCGGCCAGCTCGTTAAGCGCGCTTTGCATCTCCGGGTCACCGATCTTGTCGGAGAGCAGGTCCTGTAACTGCTGGCGCATCTCGGAGGGCATCGAGTCGAGTAGATTCTGCATCTGCGCGATCTGCGCCTGCATCTGCGCCATCAGTTCTTCGAGTGACTGAGGCGGGTTGTCGCCAAATAGGTCGCCGTACTGCTGCATGAACTGATCGAAATCAGGTTCACCGCCCGACATCTTGTCCTGGAGCATCTGGTTAAGGTCGCGGATCATGTTCTTCATCCGCTCCATCTGCTCCGGGGTCATGCTCTGGATCTGATTGGAGAGATCCTTGAAGAAGGTGTCCATCATCGCCTTCTTCAGCATTTCCATCAGTTCCTGGAACTTGGCGCGCGCCTCCGGGTCCATGAACTCGTAGTTCTGCAATTCCTTGACGGCGCCGGCAAGATCAGGGGGCAGGCCTTCGAGGAAATTCTTCTTACGATCGGCGATCTGCTGGAGCATCTTATTGAACTGCTCGGTCTGGTCGCTGTCGCCCTGTCCCTCGCTGCTCTGCTGACCACCCGGTTGCCCGGACTGCTGGCCGCCCTGCTGACCCGATTGCTGCCCACCGCGCTGCCCGCGTGCGCCCTGTTGCTGACCAGACTGGCTCCCGCGCTGACCCTGTGAACCTTGCTGACCCTGTTGTCCCTGCTGGCCGCCCTCCTGGTCGCCTTCTTCCATCGCCTTCTGAGCGGCTTCGAGCGCGTCGCGCAAAGCTTGATCGAGGGCCGACTGTTGCTCCTGATTGCCGCCGCGTTGACCTTGCTGTCCCTGCGGGCCTTGGGGCTGCCCGTCTTGCCCGCGCTGGCCATCGCTGGACTCATCGAGGCGGCGGTCGATCGTGTCCTTCTCCATCTCGACGATCTCGTTGAGCTTGTTCTTGATATCGTCGAAAACCGAGGACAGGTTGTACTTATCGAGCGCCTGACGGCGCTGCTGGCGAAGCTGCTGCAAGAGATCGCGCAGGCCCTGCATCCGCTGGCCCGTGGGGTTGCGCATGCCGCGCTGGAGCAGATTGCGGAGGGCGTGCTGGAGGTCGCCAAAGTTCATTAGGTCATCGGTTAGGTTCTCCAAGACCTCTTCCGCGTCAAGCGGCGGAATCTCCTGGCTGCCATCCCACTCCGAGTACCGAAACCTGAGCGTCATGCTGCTATCCCTTCGGGCTGTAGCGGGTGCGGGGTGTTGGGTGATTCGACACCCTAGCGCCTAACACCCAATCGCGAACATCCGCACCTTAGCCGCGATACTGAGCCTTCCCCGCTACCTTGTCCTTGTTGAGCCGTTTGTTGAGATGAAGCCCTTCGAGCACGAACTCGACGGCGGAGGCAGACTGCGCCGGACTGTCAGTCGCCCCCAGCTTGGCCGCCGCGCGGTTGAGGGTCTCGATCTGGCGGGAGAGCTTCTGGTAGTCGGCCGAGGCCATCGAATCGGACACCTCGACGGAGATGCCGGACTTGAACTTGGTGACGACCTCTTCCAGCTCACCCACGTTGAAATTGCGATTGAAGACGGCGACGACCGCGCCCTGGATCAGCTTCTCGAGGATCTGCTCCTCGCGGCCGTCGTCCACGGTCTCCAACTCGATTTTGCCCGAGATCGCGGGGATGATGTACCCGAGATCGGAGATACGCGGCACAACCTCGGTCTCGCCCAGGCGGATCGCACGACGCATGGCGTTGGCGAGCAGCGATTCAAAGTTGGCGATGCTGGCCCGCACCGAGACGCCGGAGCGCTGATTGACATCGGGTGAACGGCGGGCGAGGCGGGTAATCTCCGCCACGATTTCCTTCATAAACTGCGGCACCGTCACAGTGTAGTCGCTATCGTCGAAGGAGGAGCTTTCACGCTCCATGATGTCGATCTCGTGCTCCACCGAGCGCGGGTAATGGGTGCGAATCTGGGCGCCGTAGCGGTCCTTGAGCGGGGTAATGATCCGGCCGCGGTTGGTGTAATCCTCGGGGTTGGCGGAGGCAACGACGAACACATCGAGCGGCAGTCGCACACGATAGCCGCGGATCTGGACGTCGCGCTCTTCCATGATATTGAGCAGACCGACTTGGATCCGCTCGGCGAGATCGGGCAGCTCGTTGATGCAGAAGATGCCGCGATTGGTGCGCGGAACCAAGCCGTAATGAATCGTGAATTCGTCCGAAAGGTAACGGCCCTCGGCCACCTTGATCGGATCGACCTCACCGATCAGGTCGGCGATGGTGATGTCGGGTGTAGCAAGCTTCTCGCCGTAGCGGTCCTCGCGCCGCACCCACATGATCGGCGCGTTGTCGCCCTGGTGCTCGATGATGCGCCGTCCAACCGCCGAGATCGGCTCGAACGGATTCTCCAGAAATTCCGGCATCGCGGCAGACGGCACACCGTTTTCCTCGAGCACCGTGGGCGCGAGGGTGGGTGTCTCCTCGTCGAGCAGTTCGACCAGTGAGCGGATCATGCGCGATTTGGCCTGGCCGCGCTCACCGAGGAAGATGATGTCCTGCCCGGCGAGGATCGCGTTCTCCAGCGCGGGAATCACGGTTTCTTCATATCCGATGATGCCCTCGAACAGTGTCTCTCCGCCGCGAATCTTTTCGATGAGGTTCTTGCGCATCTCCTCGCGAACCGGGAGCACTTTGTACCCGGAGGAACGCAACTCGCCGACCGTTCTGGGCTTCTCCATTACTGCCACGATCGTTTCCCCTACCTTTAGCTGTTGCGCCCCTGTCACCGGGTGCGGAGCGACGGCCGCACGGTTCCCCGTCTGCCGACCCGACCCGGCCGGGCATCTCACGCTGCGCCTGGCCACTTCCGGTGTGACTGACCAGTCCTTTGGGTTTACACGAGAGCAACGGCCTGTCCCGCGACGTACCGTCGCCTCCAAAGTATACCTGTTGCCGGAAACACGCGACGGGTCCAATATCCAGCGAGGATTAAGCGATTGTAACACCTGTGCACGGAGGACGGGGGCAGGCGAGCACGCGCGCCGATGTCTCCACGAGCGCGTGGACTCGTCACCCACGGGTTATCACTTCGTCACTTGGAGCGTCATCGCCCCGCGAACCGCGGCTCGCGCTTCTCCAGGAAGGCGCGGATGCCCTCCTTCACATCGGCCGTGCCCCCGAGGGCGGATTGCGCCCGCGTCTCGAAGGCGAGGGCGCCGTCGAGGTCGCGCTCGAACGAGCGCCGAATCGCGGTAACCGTTCAGCCATCAGTACGGGGCGATCAGCCCGCCGGTGTACTGTCAGGATAACCAGCCATCAGCGCCCGCGTCGTTGTCACGAACCGTGGCCGCGCAGTTGCTGACCACTGGCGGCTGAACGCTTACATACCACGCAGGGCTAATCATCCAGGGGAATCGGCGGCCGGTACAGGTTCAACCGAGCGATGATAGGCAGCGAGGTCGTGAGTTGACCGCGCAGCACGTTGAAACGCGCCTGCTGGTCAGCGGTCATGGCATCCGACCGATAGAAGTTGTCCAGCTCCGTGAGGTAGTCGGCCATGAGATGTGACCAGTCCAGAGCAATCGAGGCTTGATTCCACTCAGGTAGTGACTGCCACTCCGCCCCGACGGTCGCCAGGTCGTTTACCTCGGCCAGTAGGGCGGTCAGACTTCGCTCGATCCGTGCTGTTATCGCGGCCGGCGCAACCATCGCAGATTCGTCCTCCGTGGGTCCTGTAGCACCAGCAGCCCCCGCGACGGCTGATAGGCGGTGACCCAATGACCCGTCGCTAGCCGATAGTCTAGCAGAACCCAGGCAAATCCTAACGGGCCTTGAAGTTCGGCAGAGCGTCGGAGGATCGTGAGTTGCCACGCGGCCTGATAGCGGCTGATCAGCACACCGCTACGCTCGTCCAGTATCACGGCCCGAATGCTGGTCACGTAGCCTTCGAGGGTGGTCCCCGCCGGCCACTCCTGGCCGATCGCTGCATGGCGGAGGTAATGCGCGTCAGCGGGTGGAAGCATGTCCGCTCCTCGCAGCACCTGGCCCCGCCACCTCAGTCCGGCCAGCGATCCTCGCGCCCGTTCCCGTGCTCCCGGATCGAATCCCGCCACGGCCACCTGATCGAGAACGAGCTGCAGCTCAGCCACCGTGAGCACGCGAGCGGTTTGCGCTGCCTCCAGGATCAGTGCGTCTGTCTCTGAACTCGATCCGCCGCCTCCTTCGTCCATTCACACGCTTCCGATGGAATCGGCGCACTTCCGGCGACGAGGGATATTCGCGGGCCATCGGTCGTCGCGATCGTGAGGAAGGCGTCCGGCCCGCTCCCCTCATCTATTGCCCCGCGAACCGCGGCTCGCGCTTCTCCAGGAAGGCGCGGATGCCCTCTTTCACGTCGGCCGTGCCCCCGAGGGCCGATTGCGCCCACGTCTCGAAGGCGAGGGCGCCGTCGAGGTCGCGCTCGAACGAGCGGCGAATCGCGCGGCGGGCAAGATCGACGGCGACGCTGGCGCCGGCGGCCAGCCGGACAGCGTAGGCGCGGGCACGGTCGAGCAGTTCATCATCGGGGCACACCTCATCGACCAAACCGATGGCAAGCGCTTGGCGCGCGTCGAGGATGTCGCCGGTCAGCACCAAATGGGTCGCGTGGGCCATGCCGACCAATCGGGGCAGGTAATACGTCGAGCCACCATCCGGCGCGAGGCCGCGCCGCACGAAGATCGCGGCGAAGCGGGCCGACTCGGCGGCGATGCGCCGGTCGCAGGCCGCCGCGTAGGCGATGCCGACACCCACCGCCGCGCCGTTAACGGCAGCGATCACCGGCTTGTCCACCGCCTCGATCGCCAGGGTAACGTGCGCGAACTCGTGCAAGGGTGTCTTTCGTGTCGCGCGGGTCATCTCCGGCTGTTCGGCTCCGCCCGCCAGATCGGCGCCCGTACACCAGCCGCGGGCGGTCCCGGTCAGAATGACGGCCCGCACGGCGTCATCCTCCCGCGCGGACATCACCGCCTCGGCCAGCAGCTTGGCGGTCGCGCGGTCCACCGCGTTCATGCGCTCCGGCCGGTTGAGGGTGATGGTCAGCACGCCATCGCGTATGTCCGTAAGCACCACCTGATTCATCATGTCCAAGGCTCCTCATCACACAGATTCCAACAAGAATTCCTCGACCGCCCGCGCCGACTCCTCCGCTGCTTCCCAGAAGAAGTTGTGCGCGGCGCCGGGCAGGACCAGGAGGCGGGCATTCGGAATGCGGCCGGCGATCATCCGGCTATTCTCCGGCGGAACGAGAATATCGCGGTCCCCGGTGATCACGAGCGCCGGCGCCGTTATGCCGGTCAGCCGTTCGTAGGCGTCGAAACCTTGGACTGCCTCCATGTGCCGGACGAGCGTCACGACCGGCGTCGGGCGGGCGAGCAGTCGATCGGTCATGTCATCGAGGAAGGCAGCGCGGTCGCGGCGCGTTTCGGCGGTGGCCATCGCCTGATAGATGCGGCCAACTGCCTCTCGCGGCGACAGACCCTTCGCCGGACCGAGCAGGGCCAGGGTCTCCAGCGCCGCCTGTACCGCCTGCCGGCCACCGGGATGCGTGCAGCCGAGCACCAATCGTTGCATCCGCGCGGGGTGGCGCAGCGCCAACTCCTGCGCGATCATGCCACCCATCGAGACACCGTACACATGCGCCGACTCCAGGCCGAGCGCCTCCAGCAGGCCGGCGGCATCGGCGGCCATCATGCCCATCGTGACCGGTTCATCACGCTTCTCACTACCGCCGGTGCCGCGATTGTCGAGGGCAAGCACCCGGAATGACCGAGCCATGCGGTCGAGATACGCGTCACTCCACAGGGTCGCGCTGGCGCCGTAGCCCATGATCATCAGCAGCGGAGGGCCGCTACCCCGTTCGTCATAGTGAAGGCCAATTCCGTTGACCTGGATGCGCGGCATCCCTCGCTCCTTCTTTGCACCGATACCATGGATGAGTCAGTCGTCGCGGATGGTGGCCGGGACCATCGTACCCGCGGTGCGGCGGTGGAGCACCTGTTCCCCTACCGCCGGCCGTGCCGGGTCAGGCCGCGGGTGACGGACAGCGGTGCGCCGTCCGTCACCCGTGTGGTTCCATTGCACCAGCTATCGAATCGGACGCCCGCCAGGTCGTGACGCGCTCTGGGGTGATGCCCAACAGCGGGCGCGACTCGAGGTCCATCGTTCGGTATGGAGGATAGCGGTCGCGCAAGGCCGCCAACGCCGCCCGGCGCTCGGCCGGATCGTCAACCAGGAGCGCCGCGCCGCGCACCTGCACCCACGTCAGGCGCGTCCAGTCGTCATCGTAGTCATCGACCACCAAGCACACGGCGGGGTTGGTGCGGATGTTGCGGACACGGCGAAGCTCGGCCGGGTCGCCACGCTTGGGCTTTTCATCAATGGCAATGTATATTCGCCCACCCATGACGGCGAAGCAGACCGGCACATTGTGCGGCCGTCCGCCCGCATCCACGGTCGCCAGATGCCCAACGCGATGCGCGTGTAGGAACGTGGTCTGTTCCGGGCCAAGCGGCGCCAAATCCATGGACACGACGGACTCCTTACGCGCGGTGGTGATCGATGGAGGGCACGTTCCCACGTACATCGTGGACCAACCATGGGCGGACCTCCATCGAGCCTAGCAGCCCGGGCGGCACGGTATCACAATGGGAACGCGGATAGGCGGCCTCGGGCGAGTGGCCGCGCTCGTCTTGCCCTCATTAGAACGGGAGGACAGCATGAAGACTATCGAAATCCAGCTCGACGACGTGACGATGAAACGTGCCTGCCGGCTAGTCGAGAAGCACGGTATACCT
>JBBQJF010000129.1:0-12374 GCA_038325665.1 Dehalococcoidia bacterium
AGCTCAACCGGCGGTGCCATGAGAGTACTACCCCCGGCCGGACCAGAATACATACGTCGTGCTATCGCTGTGGCGCCTATTGCTTGGCATACTGACGGTGAAGCAGCGGTTCTTCCCGACACGAACCGCGACGTTGAATAGTGAAGGAGACACAAAAATGTATATCGGTGGTGGCTTGCTTGTTCTTATCCTTATCATCCTTCTGCTTGTCATCCTCTTCTAGTAGCGGCGGCAGCGGCGGCCGGTGACCGTGAAAACCGGTACCCAACCGGGAAGCCGAGCCGTCGGATTGAGTGAGCCGCCAGAGATGGCGGCTCTTCTCTTCGCCGAGCGCATCGGATCGATGGTCGAAAAGGGTGGAGCCACATGAAGGCGCTTGGGCGCATATGCGCGTTGCTGATCATGGCCGGCTGGACCGCCTTTTGGTCGGGGTTCCTATTCTTACTGTGGCAGCCAGAATATCGGTCACACATCGGGCTGAGCGGATTTTCCGCGGACGCCGATGTCGCGAGCGGCGGTGAGTCACGTCTGATCGCGACCGTGGTGAGCACGCTCGCGATCGCGCTGGTCTTGCCGGCGCTCGGGATTGTGCTGGGTCACACGAGTGCTGTCGCCGCCGGACCCGAGCACGGCGCCATCGCATCATCGTCAGGGGAACCGCGCATCCTCGCCCACATACCCGAGGACCGCGCCGCGAACCGCGCTGCCGCGCCCGTCGCGCCCCGGCCAGCGGTCGATACCACGGCCGGGTTGCCCATGCCCGTCGCCGGTCCACCGAGCAACGTCGGACCCGCGACGGCCTCATCTGCCGCCGCCCCACCGGTGGATGTGACCGCATTGCGCGACCGGCTCGACCGTCAGGAAGAAGAGGTTCGCCGGTTGCGCGAGGCGCTCGACAGTGGGGGGAGCACCCCGGCCGGCGGTGACGCTCTGCACCGGGGCGCGAATGGCCGAACGTAGCGAACCGGACAGACCGGCGGCTCGTTGTCATGGATCACTTGGGAGGAGCGACACGATTATGGAAATCAGTATCGGTGCGGATGTTCACGGAACCGATGGCAAGATCGGAGACTTAACGCGTGTCATCGTCGATGCACGAAGTCGAAGAGTCACCGACCTAGTCGTCAAGCAGGGCGGTCTTCTGGGGCACGAGCGGATCATTCCCCTAACGCATGTTGTACGCGTGGCGGACGACGGGGTCCATCTCGACTTCACGGAAAAGGCGGCGGAGACCATGGATGGGTTCGCCGAGGGCCGCCGTGGTCCCAACCCCGACTATGTTGGGCCGCCCAGCCACGATCTACAGGGAACGTACCAAGGCAACATGGCCCTCGATCAGGCGGTGGCAGCAGGCTCGGCCGCCGGACTTGGGGCCGCCGGAAAACCGATGGGCTACCCCGGCGGTGAGCAACTGGACGGTGACTTTGATCAGCGTCCGGCCGTCTCCAAGGGCACTGACGTCCTCACCAATGACGGAGAGAAGGCCGGCGACCTCGGCGAATTCTGCTTTGACCATGACACCGGCGCCGTCACACGAATTGCGATCCGCAAGGGTCTGATCATGAAGCATGACGTGGACATTCCACTCGAATGGATGGGCGATATCGGTGCGAACGGGGTACTCCTCAACGCGCCCAAGGGCCAAGTCGAGGCGCACATCGAGGCCGCGGAGCGCGCGTCATAGACGTTCCGACGGCGCCGTGGCGTCATGGTAGAGCGGTGAACCGGTGGTGACCCCGTCACCCGATCGCGCGGTGGACGGCGTGAATCGGTCTGCGCTACCCTGACCGAGAGCCACGAGTGATGGGCGGTCGCCGCGCCGTGGGCGTGGATGACTGTCGGCCACGCGCTGCGGGGATGAACGCGTCAGCGTTCGCGCTGCATACGTTCCTACCCGGAGCGCGTTGGCATCACCAACACGGAAGCCGATCATGAGTCCTGGTCCCGATATCCGGAATCACATGGTCGCCCAGACCTCCGCCCTGCCGGCCCCGTATCGCGGGTTTGGTCGGGTGGAGGTTTCTTTATTTCCCGTATAGAACGATGTGGCGAGGGCTAAGGTTCAACCGGTAGCCAGGGCGGGGTGGGTTCCACGGACGCGGAGGCGAGGCGCGCTGGTGTGAGCCACGAGCAGGGCGGCTGCCGGCTGGGGGGAGAGAATGGCGCGACACGAGGTGGCAGCTCAGCGCGGGGCAAGTGTGCTGTCGCGATGGGCATGGCTTGCGATGGTAGTTGCCGCGGTCATGCCGGCGGTAACGCTACGGTTCGGTCTGTGGCACGCCGCGGTGCCGGTTGAGACGGCACTGTACGGCCTCGCCGTGATCTCGGCCGCGTTCGCCTTAACGTGGACGGCGGAGGCGGCGGAGCACGACATCTCGCAGGCTCTCGCGCTCGCGGTGCTGGCCCTGATCGCCGTCCTGCCCGAATACGCGGTCGATCTCACCTTCGCCTGGAAGGCCGGTGATGATCCGGCGTTTGCGCAATACGCCGCCGCCAACATGACTGGCGGCAACCGGCTGCTAGTCGGTCTCGGCTGGGCGGCGGTCATCTTCATTTTCTATATCCGAACGCGTCAAACGCTGCTCGTGCTTGCCAAGAACCATGCTCTTGAACTCACCTTCCTCGGTATTGCCACGGTGTACTCGTTCTTATTGCCATGGAAGGCGACTATTTCGTTGATTGACAGCGTGGTACTTATCACTCTGTTCATCGCCTATGTGGTGCTTGCCGCGCGTAACCCAACCGAAGAGCCATCTTTGATGGGGCCGGCGAAGTCAATTGGCGCGCTGCCCACGGGCAAGCGCCGCTCGACCCTCATCGGACTGTTCGTGTTTGCGGCGGGCGCGATTCTGATCTCGGCCGAGCCGTTCGCCGAGGGGTTGGTGCATACCGGCACCGAGTTCGGTATCGACGAGTTCCTGCTGGTTCAGTGGGTAGCGCCGCTTGCCTCCGAGGCGCCGGAGTTCATCGCGGCTGGCATGATGGCGTGGAACATGCGCGCCGGCGCGGGTATGGGGGCACTGATTTCCTCGAAGGTGAACCAGTGGACGTTGCTCATCGGTGGTTTGCCGATCGCCTATGCGCTCTCGCGCGGCGATTTCCAGGCGTTGCCGCTCGACTCGCGTCAGGTGGAGGAAGTCTTTCTGACGGCGGCGCAGAGCTTGTTCGCCGTTGGGGTGCTGCTGGGATTGGCGATCTCGCTCGCCGAGGGCGTGTTGCTCGCCGGATTGTTCCTGATTCAAGCGTCGCTGCCAACCCAGACAATCGGCGATGTGATGTCGTGGGTGGGGCTTGGTGGTGTGGCGGACAGCCTGCCCTTCGACCTGGGCGACACGCTAGTTCGCTGGGTGTTCTCGTTCTTATACATCGGATTGGCAGCGTTCATGTTTTGGCGGCACCGGGCTGCCCTGCCGAACCCTCGCTCGTGGTTTCGCCGCCGCGACAAGCGCGAACTGCCCGAGAATACCGATGTGCCTGTCGGTACGCAAACAGGACCAGGCGAGCACCGTTGACCATCGAGCGAGCCGGCAAGTCCATCCGACACTACCACGTTCGGCGGTGCGGACGGAGCGGGCTGACTGGTAGACTTCGCCCATGGATGAGACCGATCCGCCCGTCTCTGAAGTCGCCACGTCTCCGGTTGCCGCCCAGCGCGCCGAAGAGCGGGCGGTGCGGCGGGCCGACGCCAAGCCGATGCCCCGGCCCGAGGCCAACCCGAACCTCCTGCGCGACCGGCTGGCGAACGAGCGGACCTTTCTCGCATGGTTGCGCACCGGTATCGCCATCACGAGTCTCGGCTTCGTCGTCGCCCGGTTCGATATCTTTCTGACGGAGTTCGCCCGGATAAGCAGTGAAACCGCGCCGGCAGCGGTTCAGCCGCCGAAAGAGGGAACTGCCGCCGTGCCGATCGGGGTGTTGTTGGTGCTGGCCGGTCCGCTGATCATCGTGATGGCAGCCGTGCGCTATCTCCATACCGAGCGCGCCCTGCTTGCTGGACGGCCCGATTCGCGCTGGCTGGTGCGCAACATCGTGATCGCGATTACCGCCGGCTCTGCTATCGCCGGGTTGGGCCTGACCATCCACTTGCTCGGCGCGCTGCCCTGAACTATTTCACCAACAGACGCGAAGGAGCGCTCGATTGCCGGGAGATCTGACCGGACCGCAAGTTACCGTCTTCATCATTCTGATCGTTGCCTTTGGACTGCTGATCACGGAGCGGTTGCGAAACGATATCGTTGCCCTCCTAATCGTGATTTCGCTGGCGGCCACGCGCATCCTTGAACCTGAGGATGCACTACGCGGATTCAGTAGCGAGCCGGCCATCGTCGTGGCCGCGATTTTCGTGCTGGCGGCCGCGCTGCATCACACCGGCGTATCGGACACCGTCGGCGGCTGGATCGGGCGGCTGGCGGGCAGCAGCTTCAGCCAGGCGATCGTGGTGATCATGCCCTCCGTGGCGGTGCTATCGGCCTTCACGCACCACGTCACCACGACCGCGGTGATGCTGCCGATCACGATGAACCTGGCGAAGGAGAAGGACATCCCCCCGTCGAAGCTGCTCATGCCGCTGGCGTTTGCCGCGTCACTGGGCACGACCATCACGATCATTGGCGCGCCAGCGTTTCTGATCGGCAGCGAGGTGCTGCGCCGCGCCGGTTCGCCGGGGCTTGGCATCTTCTCCATCGCCCCAATTGGTCTCGCACTCTCGGCCGTCGGTACGGTGTTCGTGCTCGTGTTCGGACGGTTCTTGCTGCCGGAACGCCAGGGACAAGAGGACTCGACCGGACGCTTCAAGCTGGATGAGTACTTCACGGAGATCACGATCCTGTCCGATTCGCCCTACGACGGCAAGACGCTCCAGGAGGCGGAGGAGGACGACCAATACCAGTTTAAGATCGCCGGCTGGCTGCGTCATGGGCGGTCGATGCCGATGACGCGCGGCAACGCGCATCTGCGGCCCGGTGATGTGCTTCTGGTTCGGACGACCCCGGAGGAACTGATCGCCATTCGCGAGGATGCCGGCGTTGAACTGCACCCGGTCTCGAAGTACGGCGAGTCGGTCAACAGCCCCACGGGCGGGGAGGACGACGTTTCGGAGATGTTGGTGCAGGCGGTGGTCGCGCCGCGCGCCGATATTGTCGGACGGACTATCGGTCAGATCGACTTTCGCGACCGCTATGGTGTGCTGGTGGTGGCGCTTTGGCGACAAGAGGGATTCGCCCGCGAAGAGATGGCGCGGACCCGGCTGCGCGCCGGGGATGTGCTGGTGTTGCAGGGCGACGCCGAGGCGCTTAATCGGGTGGCGGGCGACCGCGCCTTCCTGATGATGACACCGTTTCATGGTGAGCGGCAGATGCGGCGCAAGGGCCGGCTGGCGGCAGCGATCATGGTCGTGACCGTGCTGGTGGCGGGGTTCAACCTGCTCACCATCGAGATCGCCGCGCTGTCCGGGGCGCTCGCGGCCGTGCTCACCGGCTGTCTGACACCGCGCCAGGCGTATCGTGCGATTGACGTGCGTATCTTCGTGTTCATCGCCGGTGCGATCCCGCTTGGCACGGCGATGGAAGAGACCGGCGCGTCCCGGCAGGTGGCCGAGTGGCTCCAACGGGCGGTCGGTGGCTGGGAGCAGTGGCTGATTCTGGCGGCGATGTTCGCGGTGGTGGCGGTGCTGACCCAGTTCATGTCCGACGCCGCCACGGTGGCGCTCTTTGCCCCGGTCGCCGTGGCGCTCGCGCAGGCGCTCGGCCAGCGGCCGGAGCCATACGTGGTCACGGTCGCGATGGCCGCCGTGGCCGCGTTCCTGACCCCGATCGGCCACCACGGCAATCTGCTGGTTTACGGTCCGGGCGGCTATCGGTTCTCCGACTTTGTGCGGGTGGGCGCGCCGCTGACGATCCTGTGCGGCATGGTCGTGACGTTCATGGCGCCGTTGCTGTGGCGATGATCGGACCGCGCGGCCGCTCCCTTTCCCGCCCATGTGCGCGAGCACACATGGCGGCAGATGCGTGGGCGCGTTGCACCTCAGTCGAACAGGGTGTCGAGGTCGATCGCGACGTGCGGGAGCGCGACGAGACGAATCAGCCCGCCGGTGTGGAACGATTCGGCATAGCTGCCGTCCGGCCCGCGCCGCCACGCTCGGATGGTGTGATCATACGGATGGATCAGCCAGATCTCGGCGTCGCCGCGGCGCTGGAATTCGGGCAGCTTGGTGGTCACGTCGTAGCCCCCGGTCGACGGCGACCAAACCTCCGCGATTAGTGGCAGCGGATCACTATACACCTCCACTACCCGCCGGCCGCGGTGAGGCCGGGTCAGCGCAACTGGAATCACCGCGACATCGGGAGTGAAGAAGCTACCCGGTGACGTTCGCACTTTGGCATTATCCACCGCGACGATGAACGCGTCGATCGGGAGTTGGAGCTGCAAGAAGAATCCGAGCCGTCGGGCGACTAGGAAGTGATCAAAGGTCATGCCCGGTTTCCTAACCAGCCGGCCACAGTGCAACTCCCATTTTTCATCGGGGTCTTCCAACACCAGTCGTTTATAGGTGCGTTCGCTCACGGGCATGGTAGGGCCTCACGTCGCGGTATAATTCGCGGGTAGTGTATCGCGGGCGCGGGCGGTGGAGGAGTCAGTCTCCCGCCGGCGAGGGCGACGGCGCGCTGCCCGGGGTGCGAGATCGATCGCCGTTCGGCCCGTTTGTCGCCGGCGCAGGAGCGACGCTGCCCTGAGCGGCGGCCTCATGCCGTTCGGTCATTTGGGTGAAGGTCATCTTGTAGAGGTTGGCGTACAGGCCGCCCTTGTCCAATAACTCGTCGTGTGTGCCGATTTCGGCGATGCGGCCCTGCTCCAACACGACGACGCGCGAGGCGTCGCGAATCGTGCTCAGACGGTGGGCGATCACGAAGCTGGTGCGTCCGCGCAGGATGGTGCGCAGCGCTTCCTGAATCACCTTCTCTGTCTGGGTATCGACGTTCGCGGTCGCCTCATCCAGAATCAAGATGCGCGGCCGCGCCAGAATCGCGCGGGCGAAGGCGATCAACTGACGCTGACCGACCGACAAGTTCTGGCCGCGCTCGTGAAGCTCCGTCTCGTAGCCCGCTTCAAGGTTGCGGATGAAATCCTCGGCGCCCACCAATCGCGCCGCCTCTTCGATCTCGTCATCGGTCGCATCGAGCCGGCCGTAGCGGATATTTTCGCGCACGGTGCCGCTGAACAAGTACGGATCCTGAAGCACCACGCCCATTTGTGACGCCAGTGAGGCGCGCGAGACGTGGCGGATATCGATCCCGTCGATCTTGAGGCTGCCGCCTGTGACCTCGTAGAGACGGCCAATCAGTGACGTGATCGTACTCTTACCGGCGCCGGTCTGGCCGACGAACGCGATCGTCTCGCCCGGCTGCACATGCAGATCGATGTCCTGCAGGATGGGAACGTCTTCCGCGTAATGGAACGACACCCGGTCGAAATCGACCTGTCCCTCGATCTGGCCAAGCTCGACCGCGTCAGGGGCGTCAACGATTTCCGGCTTGGTATCAAGCACCTCGATGATGCGCTCGCCGCCGGCCATCGCCCGCTGAAATTGGGTGTACTGCAACACGAGGTCGCGCACCGGGTCGAAGAAACGTTGGATGTACAGCGCGAAGGTGACGAGGGTGCCGACCGTCAGGGCGCCGGCGTGGACGCGACGCCCGCCGATGATGATCACCATCGCGGTCGCGAGCGCCACCAGCACCTCGACCATGGGCAGGACCGCCGCCGAGAGCCGGCCAGCGCGGACATTGGCGTCGAGGTTTGAATAGTTAATGCGGTTGAAGCGGCGGACGTTGGCGTCTTCGCGCGACATGCTCTGAATCGCGCGAACGCCCGACACATCCTCGTTGATCGTGGAGTTGACGACCGCGATCGCCTGACGCACGCGCACGAACGCGGCCCGCGCCCGCATCTGCCAGTACCACATCACCGCGACCAGAACCGGCACCACCGACAGCGTGACCAACGCGAGCTGGGTATCACGGTTGAGAATCACGACGATCACGATCATCAGTCCGGCGATATCGGACAGCACCGTCAACATGCCGGAGGTCAGCAACTCCTGCATAGCCGTGACATCGGACGTGACACGCGACATAACGCGACCGACCTCATGCCGGTCGTAGAAGCTGAGCGACAGCTTTTGCAAGTGCTCGAACATCTCCTTGCGGAGGGCGAGCAGGATACGATGGCCGACATAGCCGGTATTGCTGAGTTGCACGTACTGGAAGAACCAACTCCCCACGGCCAGCGCCACGAACACCAGACCGAGCCGGTTGAGCGCGCCAAGTTCGGCGGCGCGCACGGCCGCGTCGGGGGTACGGACGGCACGCACGATATGGTTGATGGCGTTGCCGATGATCAGTGGTTGCAGGAACGAGCAGAACGCGAATCCGAGGACGCCGATCAGCGCCAGCGTGGCGCGCAACTTGTAGGGACGGATATACGGCAGCAGGCGGCCGACGACCTTCAGGTCGAAGACCTTACCCAGTTCCTCATCGTTCCAGCCGTCCGTGCCGCGACGGAACGCGCCCGGCCCCATCGACGTGGCTGACGAACTCCATCCCCCCGCCGCGCCACCGCCCCACATGCCCATGTTGACCTCTCCCCCAACCCCTCCCCCGCGAGGGGAGGGGCCGCGCTTTCCCGTCTGCACCTGACAACTACCCAACCCCTGCCCCCCGGCAGGCCGGGGCGGGGCCGCGAGGGGAGGGTGGCGACCAGACGCCTCGGTTCTGACTGGCGTCTACCGCCTCTACCCGCCCCTAGTTCGTAGGGCTTGGGAGTGTACCAGCGCCTCATCGCTTACTGGCCGGCTCCGCCGAGGCGCGCGAACGTGCCTACAACTTGCACAACTCTCCTCGTGAACGGAGTGGCTGCATCACGCGTATGCCTTGATCCCAATCGTCATCCCCTTCCCTTGCAGCCCCGTCCCGGCCTGCCGGGGGAAGGGACCCGCGGGTTAGATCACCACCTCCATGGTGCGCGCGAACGCCTCTTCCTGGTCGCGCAGCTCAAGGTCGTAAATCTGGCGATACAGGCCATTGTTGCCCAGGAGTTCGGCATGACGGCCATGCTCGACGATCGCGCCCTTGCGGAGCACGATTATCTGGTCGGCGCGCTCGACGGTACGCAGGCGCTGAGCGATCACGAACGTCGTGCGCCCCTTCATCAGTTCCGCCAGCGCCTGCTGGATCAGGTATTCGGTTTCCATGTCCACGGAGGAGGTGGAATCGTCGAACACCAGGATCGGCGGGTCGAGCAGTAGGGTGCGGGCAATCGCGATTCGTTGCTTCTGCCCGCCGGAGAGGGTCACGCCGCGCTCGCCCACCCAGGTGTCGTAGCCGTCGGGCAGCGTGATGATGAAGTCGTGGATACGCGCGGCCTTCGCCGCCGCCTCGACCTCGGCGTCGGTGGCGCCGGTGCGGCCGTAGCGGATGTTCTCGCGGATCGTATCGAGGAACAAGAACACATCCTGCTGGACGATGCCGATGCTCTGGCGCAGCGATGTGAGCGTGACATCGCGGATATCCACCCCATCGATCGTGATCCGTCCGCCGGTCGTGTCGTAGAAGCGGGGCATCAGGTTGACCACCGTGCTCTTGCCCGATCCAGTCGGACCCAGCAGCGCGACCAGTTCGCCCGGCTTGGCATCGACCTCAATGTGGCGCAGCACCGGCGCGATCGTGTCGTAACCGAAGGAGACATCCTCGAATCGCACATGGCCCCGGACGTTCCTGAGGTCAACAGCCCCCGGCTTTTCTTTCACCGCGGATTCGGCGTCGAGGATCTCGTAGATGCGCTGGCCGGACGAGGTGGCGCGGGCGATGATGTTGACCATGAAGCCGAGCGAGCGGACCGGCATCTGCAGCAGTTGCAGATAAAGGATGAACGCCGTCAGGTCGCCGATCGACAGCCGTCCGTTCGCCACTTCGTGCCCGCCGAACCAGATTGTCGCGACCAGCGAGAGCGCGCCAAGGCCGTTGTTGACCGGCTGGGTGAAGGCCATGACGCGGTTGCTGTAGTAGGAATCGTCGAATAGTATCTTGATCTGCTTCCAAAATTTGAGCGACTCGAATCCCTCGCGGGCAAACGACTTGACCACACGCATCCCCGACAAGTTCTCCTGCAGCGCCGTGGACATCCGCCCTTGCTCCTGCTGGACCCGTAGCCAGATCGGCCGCAGCATTGTCTGGCTGCGGATCGACACGAACGCGATCACCGGCAAGAATGACCAGCTCACGAGCGCCAATCGCAGATTGGCGGCGGCCATCAGCGCCAGCGATACAACCAGCAGCACGACTGTATACACCAGACGCAACAGCCCCATCGACACGTAGATGCGCACGCCCTCGACATCGGCGGTAGCGCGCGACATGACTTCGCCGATCGATGCCTTGTCGTGGTAAGCGTACGAGAGGCGCTGCAGCCGGTCGTAGATAGCATTGCGAATGTCATAGGCGACATGCTGGGAGAGCCACTCACCGACGTACGATTGACCGAACGAGAACAGTCCGCGCATCACAGCGGACACCAGCACCGCGGCGGCAGCGACGAACAACAGGCCGCGCTCATCCTCGCGCTGGACGCCGATCTGCACCGCCCACCCGATCAACTTCGGCTGGATCAGCACGAACGTGGCGGCGCCAAACACGCACAGTGCCGCGAGCACGAGGCGGGAATTATACGGACGCAGGAAACCAAGCAACCGGATGAGGACATGACGCATCCGCGTACCTCCGCGCTGACCGATCCCCGCGCTGGTCACACCGGCACGCGCGGCGCATGGCGGGAGTCTCCCGCTGCCACACGGGTCGTCCGATATCGGAGTATAGTGGCAGGAGAGCGTATGGGCCGCGTCGCATCCCGTACGGGGCGCTGACGGTGCTGTGCCCACGCCTGACGCGGGCGCGTCGCGCCGGCGGGCAAGCATGTGTCGGGCAATGGCGCCGTTGCCGGCGGCGCGGCAACATCCACGACCGATCCGGGCCGTACGCCACGACAGGAACGGGGATTACAGCGATTCTAGCGGCTTATTGACGTTCACGTCAAGGTTCGGTGCACGACCACGCCGAACGCCCCTCCCGTGACGGCGAGGGGCACATGCGATTGACCGTGGCACGGGCGCCGGCGTGCTATGCCCGCGTGTCGATGCGCGTGCCCTTGTGTGGCTCGATCAGCCGCGCCAGTTCGACGCCTTGCATGAGATGCACATCTTGCTCGGTCTTGAGGGCGGCCACGCTGAATCGCGCCCGAATCGTCGCGGCCGAGAGGTCTGTCACATCGCCGGGGGTGTAATCAATCGTGCTTCCCGCGCTGCCGATACTGCTGACCATGCCCGTCTCCTCATGAGTATTCGCCACGAATGCACACCGGTGCTCGCGATGGGTGGGTATGGGCACGTCGCCACGTCCCAGGGTCGCGACCCGGCTACCGTGAGTGTCGAAAGGGTGGCGACCGCTCGATAGCCCACTCGCGGTTGGATGCGACTCGCCGGTCGGCGGGCGGTCTTCCGGCCGGACGGGCGCGGAGTCAGTCGTACGCGGCGCATTCCGACAGTGGGCACACCACCGCTAACCACCGAACGGCCCGCCAAACAGGCGCTGCGTCCCAAGCAGCACGTCTACAATCGAAGCTGGTGGATCCAAGCGGCGGGTGGAGACGGCCGAGAGTCTTGCACCGGAGTCGTGCCAGATTGGAGTCGTCGCTGACCCATGGCGGGCGGCTTGCGGCCTTCCGTACCTGTCGCGCACAATAAGCCCACTGGAGATGCAGCCCCCCGCGCTGCTCGGCGTGCCACTCTCGACGGGAGCCTAGCGGCGATGGATAACAGGACGGCCGTGCTGCCTCGTCTGGTGCTGCTCACGGGACCGGAGAAGGGTCGCATCATTCCGCTGACCACCGGGCGGACCGCCGTTATCGGCCGGTCGCTCGGCGCTGACCTCACGTTTCCTGATGAGCCGTCGCTTGCCGAGTTGCATGCTCGCATCGACCGCGACGATGGGCAGTATGCCATCAGTGATCTGGGCAGCGCCGCCGGCACGCGTGTCAATGGCGAGGCGATCACTGGCTCTGCTCCGTTGCATCACAGCGCGGTGATCAGTTGTGGCGTGCTCGACCTGCGCTTCGAGCTGCCGGCCGCCCTGCCGGTGGCTCGGGGCGCAACACGGGTCAGCTCTCAGGTCACACTGCCCCGCATCCGCGCCGTGATCGCTCCCGAGAGCCGTCCCCCGTCTCTCCCGAGTGACAACCCCGCCTCACACCCTGGCCACGCGCCCACCACGACGATGCAGCCACGGGGCGGCGATGCCCCGGTAGTGCCGGTCGCCGCGGCGGCCGTG
>JBBQJF010000130.1:0-12352 GCA_038325665.1 Dehalococcoidia bacterium
CCGTGCGGACCGTCACCGACACGGCGCGCAAGCGCGGCCAGGACGTGTTCGCCCTTCTGCTGCGCGCGGCCGGCTCCCCCCTTCCGCTCACGACGATCTATGCGCCCGCTCACACCTGATCCCCACAAGGTGAGCAGTTACGAGTTCTCGTAGATGAACGAGTTACCGGCCCTATCGGCGATGATGTAATGGCACGGGATGAACATGTAGTATTGCTTGATGGTGAGCAACGCCACTTTAGCCTCGTCCGTCGTCGCACATGTGTCCAGCAGCCAGCGCATCACCTGCAACTCATGCAACCCGGTCACCCTCGGCGACCCCACATGCGGTTCGAGCCGAGGCCCCAACTCGGCCATCGCTTCCTCATCGGCCATGATCGAGACCACCAGTCCCGCACTGTTCAGACCATCAAGCGTGCCGGAGAGCAAATCGAACGCATGGATCGCCAGCGAGGCGTACCCGCCGTCTTCCGGATACCATTCCATGATGTAGGGCTCACGCATGATCGGATTCATCTGACATTTGAACTCCGGTGGCAGCGGCGCTCCCATCAGGTCGGCCATGGAGCCGGTCGAGAAATCGTAGTTGCGACTGAGGTATCCCCTGCCGGTCGCGGTGGTGGACGGTGGGTAATAGACGACGGAGCAGCCCGGCGTGGGCGGTGGCACGTCAAGGTTGTATTGCAGCCCTGTAAGGTCGTAGCGGTCATCCTCCGTATCGAGGCCCAATGCCGCGGCCACGCCGCGCACCCGCTCCCAGTGGATGGGGTAGTGACGCTGGAAGTACACCCGTCGCGCGTTAGCATAGAGCGGATCGGCGAGGTAGCTGGTGGAGGACTTGCCGTGGCGTTCGATGGCAAGCTCGCCCAACTGTCGGCCGATCTCGAAGTTCGTCCCGCGCACGGTCAAATGACGCACGGTCATGAAATGATCCGTGCCCCCGAAGAAGGTCCGCTCGTTCGCGTTCATCAGATGGTCCTTTCCTGGTGAGGCGCCACCGTGCATCTGCTCCTCATTGCGGCCGGCGGCTGGGGCGTACGGCCCGCGTGCCGGGGCGGCGTGGGGGCGGCCGGCGCCGGATGAGCAGCACGATGCCCCGCGCGGCGACCATGAGCACGATGCTCATGACGGCATTGACCGTCCGCCGGCTGATCTCCGCGGCCACCGCCACGCTCAGCGTCTCATGCCAAAGCACGGAAGATGAAAGACTGGGCAATGCCATGCTCGTCCGCGATCAGCGGCGCCGTGTTGGCGGACGACAGAATCATCGCCCGCGCCACAGAGGTGGCAAGCGGGTGGCGTTCGGCAGCACGGGTCCCGATCATCGCGGGTTGCTCCTTGTGGCCCGACATGGCCCGACGCTGGGGGAGCGACTCCGTTCTCAAGGGTGCGCCGGTGCAACCCGCGCTGTCTGTCAGGCAGTACCCACGGCGTCGTCGGGTAATGACCCTGAACTGATGCGCGGTTTGGCCGCGGTGATTGCGGAAGCCCGCATGTCGATTCGACCTGCTCTACCTGGTCGAGAGGCGTCATATCGGAGCGCGGCCCGGTCCGCGATGGAGTCGGAGCGGGCCGTACGTTGCCTCAGTGACTTTTGTCGCAGTCACATCGGCGCGGCACTGACACTATCTCCGGTATGACAACCATTGAACTCGACAATAGGGGCCTGAGTCCGCCCGAACCGATGGTGCGGATACTCACCGCACTGGCCACGCTGGGGGCGGATGACCGCCTGCAGGCGCGTATGGATCGCGAACCCATGCTGCTCTATCCGGAGCTTGAGCGCCGGGGGTTTGTGTCGACGTTTTCACCGTCGGCAGATGGGGAGGGCTATATCCTGTCGATCACGCGGCAAGTGCAGTGGTGAGCCCGCGGGTGGTTCCCGGACAAAGCCCGTCACTCGCCGTGCCTGCACCATTCTTTCTTGTCGCGCCGTTCGGTCTCGCGGCAGCCGGATTCCTGTTGTCTCGTGCAGATGGGCTAACCCTTCTTGCTATCAACCTTCCCAGTACCGTTGCCATCACGCACGCGGTGGTACTTGGTTGGCTGACGACCTTCATGATGGGCGCGATCTACCAGCTCGGCCCGGCGGTGTTGGGGGGCAAGCTCCTCAGCGAACGGCTCGCGCGAATCCAGTTGGTGACCCATGTGCTGGCGGTGTCGGTGTTCGTCTGGGCCATGCACCGATCGGACACGACCATGATGGTCGCGGCAGGTATTGGGCTAATCGCGTCATTCGTGCTGTTCTTCGGAAATGCTGTACCGGCCGTGTGGGGCGGCGCGCGCGCATCCGTGCCGGGGATGTACCTTCGCGTCTCAATCTCCCTGCTGGCCGGCACCGCGGCGCTCGGCTTGTTGTGGGTGATGGCGCTCAAAGGGCAGTGGTTTCCAATCACCATGGGAAGGCTCGCTGCCCACGCGCACGTCGGGCTTGTCGGGTGGTTGTCACTCACGACCATGGGCGTCTCGTATCAACTCATACCGATGTTCAGTGTGATTCCCCACACCCGCGTGCGAGCCGGCCTGCCCGCCCTCGTTCTGACCGCGCTCGGCCTGGCCGTCTTCGCTTCGGTCATGGCAACGGACCCGCGGCCGGCGGCCCGCATAATCGTGTCTCTGTTCCTCATCCCGGGCCCCGTCGTGTGGGCGGTCAGTATCTTCACATTGATGCGATCTCGCGCCCGCCGCCGACTTGATGTCCAAGGGCGTGCCACGTTTGTCTCGCTGGGCTTTCTTGCGGTCACGATCATTCTCGGCATAGGCGCCGCATTGGGTACCCCATTCACACCAGCGGGCGAACCGGCGCGCTGGCTGCTGGCCTACACAACTGCCGGGCTGTGCGGCTGGCTAGGAACCACGCTGATCGGCAACAGTTACAAGATCGTGCCGTTCCTGGTCTGGTTCCATCGCTACCAAGCGCTGGTGGGAAAGCAGCCGGTTCCCCTTATGACCGACATGTACAGTGAAGCCGCGGCCAATGCCGTACTTGCAGCCAATGCTGTCGCGACCGCCGTCGTGGTCATTGGAGCGCTTGCCGGTGACATGTCAGTGCTCCATGCCGGTGGCCTCTGCATAATGGTCGTGGCGGCCGGGCACGCGATGACGCTGCTGTCCGTGTTTCTGCCGAAGCACGCACCCCATGCACTGCCCACAGGTGTAACCAAGAGTGGTGCGATATGACTGCGGCAACCGTTGCAAATGCACTGGGCGGGGTATACGACCCCGAGCTTGAGATTGATATTGTGTCGCTGGGACTGGTTTACGCCATCGACACGTCAGCTCCAGCCATCGTGGTTCAGATGACGCTGACATCAAGCCAATGCCCGCTCGGGATGACGCTTCTGCAAGGCGCCCACGCCGCGCTCACCGCCGCCTTCCCAGGTCGAGAAATCTTGGTGCAGGTCGTCGATGATCCGCCGTGGTGTATCGAGATGGTCAGTGCAGACGCACGTACTCAACTCGGACTCGATCCACTCGGCTAAATCAGCCGGCCCAGCGCATCGAGGTCGCGCACGATGATCTCTCGGCGCCGGATCTCGACAACGCCGTCTTCTTCCATCGTGTGCAGGGTGCGAGTCACCACTTCGCGTACTGATCCGACCAGCGAGGCGAGATCTTGTTGTGTGATCGCGCGGGGCACGGATATGCCTTCGGCGGTCGGGACACCTTCCTCGCGCGCAAGCATATAAAGGTAACGCGCGATGCGATTTTGGACAGTTTGCAGGCTCAATTGTTCGATTAGCTCGGTGAAGGACCGCAATCGCCGGGCGAAATGGCGCAGTATCGTGGCGCTCACCCCGGGAAATCGTTCCGCCAGGGCCGTACATGCTGCTGTTGGTATCAGCACAACCTCGGTCGGTTCGAGAGCCTGGACGGTGGCTGGATTGGGACCGCCATCAAACACCGGCACTTCCCCAAAGGTATCGCCGCTGATGATCAGACGGAGGATTTGCTCGCGGCCGTCCCTGCTGGTCCGGAAGATTCGCGCGCGGCCGGCACGCAACAGGTAGAATCCCCGGCACGGTTCGCCTTCGACAACAATCATCTCGCGCGGATCGAAGGCTCGCGCTGATAGTTGCTTGGCAAAGCGCCGAGCATCGTTGTCCGGAACCGACGCGAAGTACGAGATCCTCCGGACATCATCAAGCGAGACGGCAGCTACCTTGGTCACAGTGTGAGTATGCCGTACCGACGGCAGAAGCGCATCACCAGGTCCAACACCCGCGCCCCACGGCTCGTCATGCCGATCGCCGGCATTCATTTCCCGATGCCTGGTAGTAGGTTAGTTTGATTCGAGCGGTCCCGCGATTTCCGCTATCACAGACTCCACACTGGCTGGCAGCTATCGTTCGCCACGGGTGGGAAGATCACAAGCCGGAGGCAAAAATCGAGGCCACCAATTTGGACCCTACTACGGGAAATAAGACCGGATGCGGTGTAGGGTCGCTCTCCCGGCAATGAAACCTCGCAAGGACGGCGCTGACTGCCCAAACGACTGATACGAAACTGCCATGCCGCCAAACTAACCCACTACCCGTTGTCTGCCGATTAAGTGATAGTCTGCGCAATTTCCCATCAACCCGCCTGCACCCCTACGCCCATGCCGCGCCCCACGCCGGCCGCGCCATGGGCCGGGCCGTGATCGAGCCGTGACGAATATCACATATGTCCAAGCGCGGGTGCTCAACAATTCATCAGAGGCAGAAGCCGTTACCGGCCACCTCATGAGGAGCGAATCATTATGCGAGCGATCAAGAATGCCCGGTTGCTGGTTGTTGGGAGTGCGGTCGCCTTGGTGCTGGCGGCGATCGTCGCCTGCGGTGGCAGCGACGACACCAAGTCTGGTAGTACCGCCAAGGTCGACGTCAAGTCAACCACGAGCGCGGCCGGAGGCGACGGTCAGTCCTCAACAACAATCCACATTGTCATGACCGACAACGTATTCACGCCGAAGGAGATCACGGTCCCGGTCGGTAAGACGGTCGAGTTCGAGGCCAAGAATCAAGGACAGGCCCTCCACAACATGCACATCCTCAGCCAGAGCGCTGAAGGCAAGGATTTCCAAACCGAAGGCCTCGTGAACCCCGGCGCAGAAAGCGAATTCACCGCCAAGTTTACCAAGGCGGGCACGATCAAGTTCCAATGCGACATCCATCTGCCGGACATGGTTGGGACAATCACGGTCAAGTAGGCGCTCGCTGCCTGCACGGCCACGGGGGATGCGCCCTACGCATGACATGGTCAGAACCACGAGAGAGGGAGGCACTTGAATGCCAATCAGTAGGCGCGAACTGATTCAGGGAGCGGCGACCGGTGGCGTCGGCCTCGTCGTCGGCGGGGTCATCGGCAAGGCCGCCCTCGGCGACGGCAACGGGGGCGGTAATGGAGGCACGAGCGGTCTTTCCGGCACTGCCCAAAAGGTTGCCGACCAGCGTGGTCTTACCGCGGACGACGTCACCCGTTCCTTAAAGACGTTTGTCCCGCCCGGCAAGCCAGAGATGGACACGCACATGCTCTTCAGTTCGGGAGGGCACGGCGGACAGATCCTGGTGATGGGCGTACCTTCGATGAAGCTGCTCAAAGTGATCGGCGTCTTCACGCCCGAACCGTGGCAGGGCCATGGCTACGGCGCCGACTCCTCTGACATTGTTCTCAAGGAAGGCACCACCGCAGCCGGTGGCGCCGTTTCGACCGCCAGGAATATGCTCACCTGGGGTGATACGCATCACCCCGCGCTTAGTGAAACCAAGGGCGAGTACGACGGGCGCTTTCTGTTTATCAACGACCGCGCGAACGGCCGCATCGCAATGATCGACTTGCGCGACTTCAAGACGAAGCAGATCGTCGATGTGCCGAATCTCGATTCGTCTCACGGGGGCTGCTTCGTGACGCCGAACAGCGAATATGTGCACATCTCCACGATGTCACCGACACTGATTGACCGCTCGAAAGCAGACAAGGCCCTCGACAATTACAAAGACCTGATGCGGGGCTACTCCACCTTCTTGGCGATCAGCCCCAAGACCGGGCGCATGGAACTCGATCGCAGCTTCCAGGTGGAACTCCCTCCGTATACGCAGGACCTTGCCGATTCGGGTAAGCTCGTCAGCGATGGCTGGGTATTCATCAACTCCTACAACTCGGAGATGGCAATTGGCGGCAATGCCGAGGGCAAGCAGCCGATTGAGGTCGGGGCTTCCAAGAACGACTTCGACATGATGCACGTCATCAACTGGAAGAAGGCCGAAGAACTGGTCAAAGCCGGGAAAACCAAGACGATCAACGGGATGAAGGTGATCACTCTCGACGTCGCGGCTGCCGAGGGTGTGCTGTACTTGATTCCCGAACCCAAGAGTCCGCACGGTGTGGATGTGGCTCCCAATGGGAACTACCTCTCTGTCAGCGGCAAGTTGGACCCGCACGTCACGATTTACGCGTTCGACAAGATCAAGGCCGCGATCGATGCGAAGAACTTCGAAAAGGTCGACGACTTTGGCGTCCCGGTGCTCAAGTACGACGCGGTTGTCGCCGGACGTGTGGAGGTCGGTCTTGGCCCACTCCATACGCAATACGATGAGAAGGGACATGGCTACGTCAGCCTGTTCCTCGATAGCGCCGTCGCCAAGTTCACGCTCGGCGAACCGTACTTCAAAGGCGATCAGGCTTTCAAGCTGGTTGACAAGCTGAAGGTAAACTACAATATCGGGCACCTCGTCACGATGGAAGGTGACACGGTGAAGCCGGATGGTAAGTACTTGGTCGCGCTCAACAAGTGGTCAATCGACCGCTTCCGCGTGGTCGGTACGCTGAAGCCGCAGAACTTCCAGCTCGTCGACCTCACTACCGAGAAGATGGAAATCTTGTCCGATACGCCGATTGGCATTGGCGAGCCGCACTACGTGCAGGCGATTCGAGCGGATCGGATCAAGGCCTGGGAAGTCTACCCACCCGGGACGAACCCGCTCACCATGGAACTCGACCCGAACGGCACCGAAGACGGAAAGGACCGGACCGAGCGGAAAGGGAACACGGTTGAGGCTTGGGTCACGGTCAAACGCAGCCAGTTCAAGCCGGACATTATTCGCGCCAAGAAGGGCGAAAAAGTCATCGTTCACCTGACCAACGTGGAGAAGACGCCTGACGCCACGCATGGTTTTGCGATCCCGCGCTACAACATCAATGTCAGCCTCGATCCGGGCGAGGTTGCCACGATCGAGTTCACGGCTGATGCCGAGGGTTCGTTTGCGATGTACTGCACCGAGTTCTGCTCGGCGCTCCACCTGGAGATGCAAGGCTGGATGTTGGTTTCGGTCTGATCATCGAGCGACCGGAGCCAGGAGCCGCGGGGAGACCCTCTTCGCGTGACTCCCGGCTCCACCCAACAAGGAATGAGTGTCGTCATGGTCACACGGCGTGGTTTCCTGGCTCTGTCTGCCGCTGGGGCCGTGGTCATCGCGGGAGTCGGTGGCTTCCGCCTGCTTCCCGACCAGTCCACGTCCTCAGGGGAACCCGAGATCCGCTACGGCGGCGAGACCTGCGCCCGATGTAGCATGATTATCAGCGACCGTCGCTTTGCCGCTGCTTGGCGCGACCCGAGTGGCAACGAGCAGCATTGCGATGACATCGGTTGCATGGTCTTTCTGATAGGCGAACGTCACCCCGCCTCAGGCACCCGGTATTGGGTGCACGATTACGAAACCGAGGGCTGGTTGGAGGCGGCCGGCGCGTCATACATCGTCTCTGACACGATCAAGAGTCCGATGGGCTACGGGGTCGCCGCCAGTGCGTCCTCCGAAGGCGCGCGGCGCATCGCTGGACGCTTGCAGGAAGCCAACGTAGCCGAGTGGACCAGGCTGGCCGGCTCCCTCGTGAAGAGGGGATAGCGATGAAGCCGCTGAGCACGTCCGAGCCGGCTCAAGCCGGCGAACATCACCGTCTGCTGGCCCGCCGTCGAATCGATGGTATCTGGGCGATTTGTTCGATCGGCGCGGCAGCCCTCATTCTCGTGGGGTCCTTGCTTCCGCTGTGGAAGCTCGAACTCGTAGCGCCGCAGTATCCCAAGGGTTTGTTCATCAACGCCTACGGCTACGATATGACCGGCGACCTGAGGGAGATCAACGGACTCAACCATTACGTTGGCCTGAAATCGGTCAAACCTGACGATGTCATTGAGTTGGATCTCTTCCCCTTCGGCGTGGGCGCGGTTGTCGTGTTGCTCACCGTTGGAGCGGTCGCCTTCCGCGGGAAGAAGCGTATCCTCAGTGTACTGGCTGCCTGGATAATCCCCGTATTCATGCTGATCGACCTGCAATACTGGCTGTATAACTACGGGCACGACATCAATCCTGATGCGGCCCTGGATCTCGACCCGTTCACGCCAAAAGTGGTCGGGACGACAAGGGTGATGAACTTCCACAGCGTTACGAGTGTCACATTGGGATTCTGGCTGATGATCGCCGCCGCCATGCTGGTCACGATCGGTCCGTGGCTTGTGCGCTGGCTGCGGGACAGTTGGCGCAATACGGGCGAGGCCAAGCAATCACGGCCGACCACAATAGCAGCGGTCGCCGGGCTGCTTTGCCTGTGGGCTATCTCTGCGGTGACTCCGGTCCAAGCGGCTGGTAACGTCCCGATCACCGACGCCATCGCCCGCGCCGCTCCGGGCGATACGGTTCGCATCCCGGCGGGCGTGTACCGCGAGCAGGTCGTGGTTGATAAACCCGTCATCCTGGTCGGCGAGGGGATGGCGGTGATCGATGGTGAGCGAAAGGGTGACGTGGTCGTGATCGCCGCCGAGGGAGTGACCGTCCGCGGTTTCGTTGTCCAGGGCAGCGGCCAGGCGGTCGCGGACGAACCCGCGGGTATCCGTGTCAAAGCCGGGCGCTCGACAATCGAAGGGAACCGTATCCGTGATGTTTTGTACGGTATCGTCGTCGAATCGAGCGACGGCCACACCATTCGCGATAATACCGTTGAAAGTATTGTCGATTTCCCCGCCGAGCGCCGGGGGCACGCGCTTTACTTGTACTCCACCCATCATAATGTCCTAGAAAATAATCGGCTAACGTATGCCAAGGATGGTATGTTCCTTGAGTTCTCCGACCACAATATCATCCGATCCAATATCGTCACCCACGTTCGGTACGGTATCCATTTCATGTACGCGAGCGGCAATGACATCAGCAGGAACACATTCATCGATAATCTCACCGGCGGCGTACTGATGTATTCGAACGACGTCCGGTTCGCGAACAATGAATTCGCCAACAACCGCTCGCCGGCTTCCGGCTATGGAATCATGTTCAAAGACGTCGACAACATCGAACTCACGGGAAACCTCATCCATCACAACAGTCTCGGCATTGCCCTTGAAGGCTCCCCATTTACCCCCGGGGCGTTCGTCACAATTCGCGATAACCTCATCGGCTATAACCGGACCGCGGTCGGCATGTTCACCACGACCAACGTCACATTCACGGGTAACACGTTCACCGGGAACCTTCGTCAGGTTGAGGCCGTCGCCGGGAGTCTCGCTTCCAAGAACACCTGGTCGCTCGACGGGCGCGGCAACTACTGGGATGACTATCAAGGTTACGATGCGAATGGTGACGGCACTGGGGACCTCAGCTATCACTATCAGGGCGCATTTGATGCACTGGTTGAGAAGAATCCGACACTGCGCGCCTACGACTATACCCCCGCACGAATGGCCTTGGATCTCGCCGCGCGGTGGTTTCCCGCGCAGCGACCGGAGGCCCGCGCCATCGACGACTACCCGTTGATGGCGCCGACAATGAGCCTCCCGCGGCACGAAGATCGCCGTGAACAGGCAAAGGGCGCCGTGCTCGCGGGCACGCTGGTTGCCCTGCCCATGGCCGTGTTCTGGTTTTCGTCGAGGTCGGCGCGGCGGAGGTGGCTCTCGTGCTGATCGCGTCAGGCCTGACAAAGCACTATGGCCACATTGCCGCCCTCCAGGACGTGTCGTTCGATCTACGCGAGGGACATGTGCTGGCCGTGATCGGACCGAACGGGGCCGGCAAGACCACCCTGATCAAGTGCCTGATTGGTCTGGTCAAGTTCCGCGGGCAGGTGCTTGTCGACGGCATCGATGTTGCCCGTGCCGGCCGTGCGGCGCGGTCGCGTATCGGCTACCTCCCTCAGCATCCTGCGTTCCACGCTGACATGACCGTGAGCGAGACGGCGCTATTCTATGCCGATCTCAAGAGGGTCTCCGCCGGCCGTGCACGCGAGGGAGTACAATCCGTTGGTCTCGCGGACCATGCCGAGAAGCGCGTCGGTGCGCTCTCGGGCGGCATGCGTCAGCGGCTGGCTCTCGCACTCGCCCTTCTTGCCGACCCGCCGGTGCTGGTCCTTGATGAACCAGTTGCCGGGCTTGATATCGCCGCCCGGCTCGAATTGCGCCGGCTCGTCGTGGAGCAGCGGACGAAGGGCCGGTCGGTCCTGCTTTCGACTCATTGGCTCGAAGATGTGCCCTACATTGCCGACGAGGCGCTCGTGCTGAATCAGGGCAAGTGTGTCTACCTGGGCGCCGCCGCCCAGTTTGGAGCGATGACGGCGCCGGTGAGCCGTCTGTATCTGCGGCTCAACGGTCGCGCTCCAGACGCGGTAGCGCTGATCGAACAGCTGATCCCTGGCGGTTCGCTTGACCGTTCAGGAGATTGGCTCGTCGTTTCGTGCCGCGCCGCGGACAAAGCGCGGATTATCGAGCATCTCCTCGTCTCCGGTATCAAAGTGCTGGACTTTCGTGTCGAAGAGACTCCCGTGGACGCCACGGTCTTTGGCCTTGCGGAAGCGGAAGGTGAGGAGTGATGTGGGGCGTCACGGTGATCTTCCGCAAGGAGCTACGCGACGCATTTCGTAGTCGGTGGTTGCTCGCGTTCGCGGGTGCGTTCGCGGTCGTGGCACTGACACTCTCGCTGGTTCAGGGACAAAGCGGCGACATCGGTGCGCAGGGATTCAATCGAACCACCGCGGGCTTGATCAATCTTTGTCTGCTCCTGGTGCCATTGCTCGCGCTCGTGCTCGGCGCCGGGGCAGTCGCGGGCGAGCGTGAGCGTGGGACGCTCGTGAGCCTGCTCGCGCAACCCATTTCGCCCAGCCAGCTCATCATGGGCAAGTATCTCGGCCTAGTCGCCGCGCTGTGGCTGGCGATTGCCCTCGGGTTCGGCGCGGCCGGAATGTTGATGGCCCTGATACACCCGCTGACGGACGTTGGTCACTACCTGCTATTCATTGTGCTGTCGGCCGCGCTTGGTAGTGCGATGATTGGCTTGGGGTTGTTGATTTCGGTGTTCGCGGAAGGGCGGCTGAAGGCGCTTTCGCTGGCGATCGTCGCCTGGTTCATCTTCGTGCTGCTCTACGACCTCGGGGCCGTTGGCCTAGCGCTGACCATTTCATCGTCAGGGCGGACACTTCTGCTCGTCGTGCTCGCCAATCCAATTGAATGTGTCCGTATACTTGCCGTCATGAGTCTGGAGCCGGACCTGGAGGTTCTCGGTCCGCTCGGGTCCTACGTGACGAACGAGGTCGGGAGAACAGCCGGGGCCATTCTGCTTCTATCCGGCCTTGTGGCGTGGGTGGCCGTTCCACTCGCGATCACGCTCCAAGTGTTCGGCAACCGCGACGCATAGCATGGTTCACGGACATCTGGTGCGCGATGGTCTCGTTCGGCGATACAACGGCCGACCCGGCGCGAATCGGGCGGTTCGTGTGCACCCAGAGAGGTCATGCCGGGGATCGGCCCGTGGGTACTCCGGGGGTCCGAGGGGCGGCGCCCCCGCCCTCCGAGGCGTCCGAGCACAGCGAGGGGGGCCGCAGACGAATCCACCGGCGGGCGGCTACCCGGCCCCCGACGAGGATGGGCAGGCCGTTCGGGTGAACGCTGGGTTCCCCAATTCCCGGGGGTCCCGGGGGCACCGCCCCCGTCAGGAGGGGGTTGGGGAACGCTGGGTTCCCCAATTTCAAGGGAGCCGCCACACCAATTCGGTGATGGCCCCGAATGAACACCGGCGGGTTCTCGGCGTTTGACCACCCGGTGGAAGACCAAGATAATTCGACTGTCGTCTTTCTACACGGAGCGACGCCTGTGCGCGGTCGCCTATCCAAGATGGCCGTCTGATAAGGCAATGGGAGAGTGCCCGCGGTGCCGGTCGCGGATGGACCTGCCCCGGAAGGACGCCCGTGTGGACTCCATCTTTGATATGCATGTCCACACGCGCGAGGGCAGCGTCGATAGCGAACTCGCCCCCGAGTTGCTGGTTGAAGAAATCCGCCGTGTGGGGCTGAAGGGTGTCGTTCTGGCCGAGCACACCGGCTGGCAGCACCACCGGTTT
>JBBQJF010000131.1:0-12272 GCA_038325665.1 Dehalococcoidia bacterium
CGCGGGATGGCTTGGGGCGCCGCCCTTCGAGGCGAAAATGATGAAGCGGTCGCCGTCGGGCAGATAGACCAGGGGCGTCGTGCGGCGGGCGCCGCTTTTCGCGCCAGTGGTGGTGAGCAGCAGCATCGGCGCCCCGGCGAAGCGCCCGCCGACCACGCCGCCATTGGCGTGGAACTCGGCGATGATGCTCTCGTTGTAATCATTGCCCGTTGTCATCTTTGTCCCTCTCCGTGGTACTTCCTGATGTCAGAGTTCAGCACGCGCTGCCACGGCTCGAAGCTGGTGCCGCTCGGCCGGGAGCAGCCGCCAGCAGCGTATCACCACCGCGACGGCGCGGCATGCACCACGGTAGGGCAGCATGGCGTGGCGCCGTGTGTGACCCGTGATTGCTGCCACCCACGGGACGCCGTCGCTCACCGGTGGCACGTACCAACCATGGGGAGGCCGCGGCACACCCGACTGTATGCCGAGGGTGGCAGACAATGCCGCGCGGTACGGTCACTACTCATGACCACCGAGCCGGCGCCGGTGGCGAGGGCCGGTTTCACCGGCGTTCCCGATGAGGAATCTCGCGGACACCACGGCAGCGCAAAGGACGAGGGCCAGCAGGCCCACGAGCATGGGTATCAGCAGTTCCGGTCGGGCAGGCCCCTCCTGTCCAACCCCGGATCCGGTACGCGGCGAAGTCGGGACCGTCATCCTCGCCGTGGACCCTGTACCAGATGACAGCACGAATCCGCCACTGAGCAGCCCGGCGACGGTCTCGGTCGTGATCGGCCGTAGCGCGACCTCGGCGAAGCCCCCGGAGGCGGTGCGCGCGGCCATGCGGGCGCCGGTGAACAGCACAACCGGCCGCCCAGCGTCGGCGGTGACCGGAGTGACCTCGATCACCACGGTGGCACTCGCCGACTCACCAGGGTTCAGGACGAAGTCGCTCCAGCGCATCTGATTGCCTGCCGCGCTCATCTGGCCGCGGAGCGCCGCCCACTCGGCCATACGCGCCTGCTCGCCGAGCGTGAAGGCCATGGCGCCGGCATAGTCAACGGCCTCCGCGAGAGGATTGGTTACCCGGCAGACCATCTCGATACGGGTGGGTTGCTGCAAGGTCAGTTGGCGGGCGCCGGCGGTGTACCAGGCTGGGCAGTCCGGCGCGAGACGCTGAACGACATCCGGCGGCACGGGTTGTTGCGCGGACACCACCGGCGCGTACGCGACACCCACGGCAACGGTCAGTACCACACTCACGAACCCCATGCGCACGCGTCGCGAATGCACCATCATCGTTCCTCACTGCCGAGCGAGCTCGGGGCAGAGTGAAAAGCGCTCCGTTCGTTACCGCTCGTGTAGGATCCGTCCAATCGCGGCCATCAGTACCGGTGGGTCCACCGGTTTAGCCAGATGCGCGTTGAAGCCCGAGGCCATGGCTCGCCGGCGGCCGGCAACGGTGGCGAAGGCGGTGAGCGCCACGGCCGGCGTCTGACCGCCGGCGACCGCCGCACGCGCTCGGACTTTGCCGATGAACGCATGGCCATCCTCCTCGGGCATGCCGATGTCTACCACGAGTACATCTGGGCGGACATTCTCAAGCGCGGCCAATCCCTCCACGCTCGACGCTGCCACCGTCACCATCGCCCCCTCGGCCGCCAACAACTGTTCGAGGACGGCTCGGGTATCCGCGTCGTCCTCCACCACCAGCACCCGGATCCCGGCCAGTGCCGGGGCCGCAGGCGCGGCCTCCCCACTGTCGCTGTCACCGGCAGCCGGTTC
Source organism: Dehalococcoidia bacterium (assembly GCA_038325665.1). Taxonomy (GTDB): domain Bacteria; phylum Chloroflexota; class Dehalococcoidia; order CAUJGQ01; family CAUJGQ01; genus CAUJGQ01. Next base: position 1,768 of record JBBQJF010000131.1, read on the forward strand.
GCCCGGCCCGGATGGTATGCCGGCAGCAAGGGGGATGCAGACGGTGAAGGTGGCGCCACGCCCGTGACCCGCGCTCGCCGCCGTCACCCGGCCCCCGTGCAGCGCCACCAGGTCATGGACGATGGATAGCCCCAGCCCCAATCCGCCATGGACCCGGGTGCTGGACGCATCGGCCTGGCGAAAGCGCTCGAAAACGTGCTCCAGGAAGTCGGGCTCGATGCCGATGCCGGTGTCGGTCACCGCGATGATCGCGTTCACGCCGTCCCGCGTCAGCCGCACCGTGACCACCCCGCCCTCGGGCGTGAATTTGACCGCGTTGGTGAGCAAGTTGGCCACGGCCTGCTGCAATCGGTCGGCATCGCCCAACACCGGACCCACATCCCTCTCCAATTCCGTGAGCAACGCGACGCCCTTGGACTCCGCCGCGGGCCGGACAGTCTCCACCACCGCCTCGATCACGGGCAGCAATTCGGTCGGCCTCAAGTCTAGCTGCAACTTCCCCGCCATGACGCGCGAGAGATCTAGTAAGTCGTCCACGAGCCGCGCTTGTGTCCTGGCGCTCCGATCAATCGTCTCCAGCGCCCGCGTCAACGTCTCGGGCGGGACCGTCTCGACCCCTTTGCGCCGCAACATCGCGGTAAACCCGAGGATAGGGGTGAGCGGTGTGCGTAGCTCGTGCGAAAGCACCGACAGGAACTCATCCTTGGCGCGATTGGCCGCCTCGGCCGCGGACCGCGCGTCCTGCTCCGCCCGCAGCCAGCGCTCCCGCTCCGATTCCACCCGCTTGCGGTCGGTGATATCCGTGACCATGCCCTCGACGGTCTCGATGCGTCCGCCCGCGCCGTGCTTGGCCCGCGCATTGAGCAACACCCACCGCGTGCTCCCGTCCTTCCGGCGCACCTCTACCTCGAAGTTCGCCACTTCCCCGCGCGTTTGCATCATCTGGAGGTACTCGTCCAGCTGCTTCGGGTCGGCATAAAGTTGCCGTACGTTGGTCACCGTCGTGATCAGTTCCTCCGGTGATTCATAGCCAAGCAGCCGCGCCGCGGCGGGATTGACGGTTTGGAAGCTGCCATTGAAGCCGGTCTGGAAGATGCCCTCCAACGCATGGTCGAAGATGCCGCGGTAGCGTGCTTCCGCGATCTCTCGCTCCGCGAACCGGGCCTGGACCTCCGCCGCCATCTCGTTGAAGGCCGTCGCCAGCGCTTGCACCTCGACCGGTCCGCTCACCGGCACGGGGGCCGGCTGCTCACCTCGGCCGAAGGCGTGGGCGTGGGCCGCCAGCTGGGTCAGCCGCCGGGTCAGCCGCCGGATCAGCAGCAGCGCTGCCACCAGGGCCGCGAGGGTGATGACTCCCAGGCCGGCCAGTTGACGGCGAAACAGCCGGCCCAGTGGCCCTTCGACCGACTCGGTAGTCCGGGAGTAGCCAACGGCCCAGCCATAGTCGCGTACCGGCGCCACGGCGCCGAGGCGGTCGCGCCCCTCGAACCCGATGCCCGCGGTCAGGGCCGCCTTGCCCCCCAGCGCGGCCTGCACCGGCGGCTCACCGCCGAGGTCGCGTTCGGCGGCGGACAGATTGGTCCGTGCACTGCTATAGATGACCTGTCCGCCGCGATCGACCACCGTCAGATTCGCGTCCACGGGCAAAGCGCGGGGAAACAACTCCGCGAGTTGGCCCGGGTAGAAGGCAATCACCATCAACCCCCGCAACCCGCCGTCCGGCGCCCGTATGGTGCGCGCCATCGTAATGGTCGGTTCGCCTGACTGGAGCCCCTGCACAACATCGGTGAGTATGAAGTCCTGGCCGCCGAGCAGCGCCCGGGTGTAGGGCCGGTTGCCGAGGTCCACGCCAATGCCCTCGGCCCGCTGGGCGGCGACCACCCGGCCGCTGAGGTCGGTCACGAACACGGCACGGATAACCTGGTAGCGCTCACTCATCGCGGTGAGCGAGAGACCGATGGTCGTCTGATCCAACGGACCCGGCTGCTGGCCGAAGTTGAGGCTCATGAGGGCAGAGGTGCTATCCAAGTCGCCCAATAGGGAAGCAACCAAGGAGGCGGACGTCTCCGCGGACCCGACCACGTCGCGCTGTAAGATGGCCCTCCGCTCGACGAGTGAGCGCTGGAACGACCACACTGAGAAGAGGAGGAGCGGGATGATCAGAGCGGCGAACGCCAGAAGAAGCCGCGTCGTCAGGCTCACGCGAAATCGACCAGTCACGCTGTCATGCCATCCCATCATTCTCGCAACGCGAGGCTCGAATTTGCCATCTTGACGAAAGCTGAATGACCGTGGCTCACTGGGTAATCGTCGTGGGTGTTTCCGCCTCCCTCTTTGGGCCGCGGGAGAAGACAGCCTCGGCGGGGCAGATTAGCGCCATGTGGGGACGACCATCATGCTGTACAACGGCCTTGCCGTGTCCACCGCACCGCCGCCAGGATGTCAGGATCGCGAGAGCGCGACGCCGCGCATAAACCTGCTCGCCATATGGGATCACCGAGACACGCCACCGGCGTGCTGTACACGCTCCCGAGGCGAAGGTAGGTTCATGTGCTGCCGATCGTTCTGATAGTAGCATGGACCAATATCAGCGTATCTCAATAATGCGGACGGAAGAGAGGTTACACAACCCATGCGGTACATCATCTACGGCGCGGGAGCGATCGGCGGGGTGGTCGGCGGGCGGCTGTTCCAGGCAGGGCACGAGGTGGTCCTCATCTGCCGGGGGGCGCAGCTCGATGCGATCCGGCGCGACGGGCTGCGACTCCGTACACCCGAGGAAGACGTGCGGCTGTCCGTGCCGGCGGCCAGTCACCCGCGCGAGCTGACCTTCGGCGCGGACGACGTGGTGATCCTGACGATGAAGACCCAGGACACCGAACGCGCCCTGCTCGACCTCGAACTCGCGGGAGGCAGTGAGGCGGCGGTGGTGTGCTGCCAGAACGGCGTCGAGAACGAGCGGCTGACGGCGCGGCGCTTCGAGCGTGTCTACGCGATGGTCGTGGCGATGCCGGCGACCTTTCTGGAGCCGGGACAGGTGGAGAACGAATCGCTGCCCATCTCCGGTGTGCTCGACGCTGGCCGCTATCCCACCGGTGTGGATGACACGGTCAGACGCATCGCCGCCGATATCAGCGCCTCGATGATGAGTTGCCGCGCGGTCGAGGATCCGATGCGGCTCAAGTACACCAAGCTGACCGCCAACCTCGGCAACGCGATCCAGGTGATCACCGGTGAGATGCGCGGCAATCCGGCGCACGGCCGGCTACTGGCGCAACTACGCGCCGAGGCGCACGCCTGCTACCGCGCCGCCGGCATCGATTTCGCCACCGAGGAGCAGTACGACGCCGAGGTGCGCTCGCGCTACAAGATGAGCGATATCGCCGGCCGGCCGCGCGGCGGCAGCTCGACCTGGCAGAGCCTCCAGCGCGGCCACACCACGCTCGAAACCGACTACCTCAACGGCGAAATTGCACTGCTCGGCCGGCTGCATGGTGTGCCGACGCCGCTCAACACGCTGGTACGCCGTCTCGCCGTCCGCATGGCCGCCACCGCTGAGCAAGCGGGCCGCTACAGCGTGGACGACCTCGAGGCGATGGCCGCCGCCGGTGCGCCGGCCTAGCGCAGAGTCAGGGGACCCGTTCGATTGCGCGTGGATCTGTCCGCCGGGACGAGAAATGGGACGAGGGCGACCCGGCGGCTCGCCCGTACGACCAGCCCTCCGCCACACACCGGTAGGGGCGACCCGGTGGGTCGCCCTCGTTTCTGGGATAATCGAACGACTCGTCCGCGCGGCACGTACAGACCAGTCTATCCCTAGGCCTCACGCCTTCGACGTGGACACGAAAAAGCCGGGAGTCGTCGTGGACTCCCGGCGGTGGTCGGGGTGAGAGGATTTGAACCTCCGACCTCTTCGTCCCGAACGAAGCGCGCTACCAGGCTGCGCCACACCCCGCGATAATATGATTGCCGCCCGCCACGGGCGCACACTGACTATAGCAAGCATGCGCGGGGCTGTCGAGCCGGTGGCAGCGGCTGTGAGCGGATGGCCGGATTGACACGCCATCCGTGGCTTCGCTAGCCTAATGTCGTGACCATACCCTCGACGCTGCCCGATGCCCCGACCGAGCGGGCGCTACCCCGCTACTCCCCGCGCTCACCACGACGACGCTCGGGCGCCGGTGTGTTCGCGGTTGGGCTGATGCTGCTTGCCGTGATCTCGGCCTATCTCGTGGTCGTGATCGCCGTACGGGTCGATGACATCTTCCTACCAGGCAACGAGATCTGGCTGCCCTCGGCGTTCCGCTCCGTTCCTGGTCTGAGCGTCGCGGTCGCCGGGATCGAGAGCGACATGCCGGCGGGTGCGCCGGCCGGCCGGATCAATGTGCTGGTCCTAGGGCTTGATCGCCGTCCGTCCGAGGACAAGGAGCCGACGCGCTCCGACTCGATGTTTGTGCTCACCCTCGACCCCACGAACAAGATCGGGGCCGTCCTCAGCATCCCGCGCGATCTGTGGCTGGAGATCCCGGACGGCCGTGGCGGCTACTTCCAGGACCGGATCAACACCGCCTACCGCTGGGGTGGACTCAACAACTACCGCGGCGGCGCCATGCAGGCGGCGCGCGACGCGATCGAACACAACTTTCCCCAGATCACCGTCGATTACGCGGTGGCAATCGACTTTAGTTCATTCGTGAAGATCGTCGACTCGATCGGCGGCGTCGATATCCAGATCACGGAGGGATTTCGGTATTTGGAGCCGGTGTCGGTGGACGACCGCAACGGCGTCATCCCTGAATTCCGGCCGGGACTGGAACACATGAACGGCGAGCGGGCGCTGTACTACTCCCGTTTCCGTGACGGCCCCGACGGCGACTTCGGCCGCATTCGCCGTCAGCAGCAGGTCATGGTCGCCGTCGCCACCAAGCTGATTTCGCTAGGCGCGCTCACCCGCGCGCCGGAGATGTGGAGCCGGTACAAGGATGCGGTCGAGACCGACATCCCTGCCTACCGCATCCCCGGTCTGGCCCTACTTGCCAAGCAGGTGGGCCTCGATCATGTGACGATGCGCTCGCTCGGCGAGGTCGTGCGTGACATGGTCACGCCCGGCGGCGCCGATGTGCTGGTCGCTGACGGGGCCGATATGGCCCGCGTGGTGGGCGAACTGTTCTATGACCCGCGGCTGCGCCACGAGGCGGCGACGGTCGAGATCGAGAACGCGACCGAGCGCCTCGGCCTCGCCCGCGCCACGGCCAGCCTTTTCACGCGGCGGGGGCTGCCCGCCCTGTCGATCCACGTTTCGCAGGAGACCCCCACCGGCTATGACGAGACGGTGATCCTCAGTTATCGCGGCAAGTCGTACACCGCCGAACGGCTGGCCGAGTGGCTGGACGTGCCCCGCTCGCGCATCCGCGTCGTGGACGACGTTCCGCCCGTGCCCGGGGGACCCGACCTGATCGTGATCCTGGGCCGCGACGCCAAGTTCCCCCAGACAGCCGGTCCCGGCGCATCCAGCCGGTAAACGGCGTGTGATTGCCTGCCGCCGGAGGCGGAATCTACAATCGCTGGGAGTCCCGGTCGCGCGCACGGCATCCGACATCCACGGGTCAGCGAGAACACCACCGGTGCAGACGATCCCTCGAACCGCCGCCCCCGTCCCTCCGCCAGCATCCGGAGTCCGTCTTCGCGCGGCCGTCCCACGGCTGATGGCGCTCGACTTCACCCGACCGTGGGCCGCGGCAACGCTGGCGACGGTGTTCGTGCTGTCACGCGTCCCGATGCTGAATCTCGGCTACGGCGCCGACGCCGACGCCTGGCGCGTGGCGATCACGGCCCGCTGGCTGTGGGCGCGCGGGGAGTACCTGCCCTCGCGACTGCCTGGCTATCCGGTTCACGAGTTGCTGTCCGCCCTTCTGATCCGCGGCGGCTGGCTGGCGACCAACACCGCGACGATGGTGGTCTCATTCGCCGGTGTGTTGTGCTTCGCCGCGATCGTCAAGCGGCGGGGGGTCGAGCCGCGCGGACTGCTGACGCTCACCTTCGCATTCACGCCGTTGCTATGGATCAACAGCACCGTGACGATGGACTACATGTGGGCGCTCACCGGGGTGCTGGGCGCATATCTGTTGCTGATCGAGCGCCGCTATCTGCTGGCGGGCGTGGCCCTGGGACTCGCGGCCGGCTGCCGGCTGACCGCGGTCGCGTTTCTCGGCCCTTTCCTGCTTATTCTTCTGCGCGAGCGTAATCCCCGTGACGCGCTCCGGCTGTGCTCCGTCACGGTTTTGACGGCGATCATCGCTTTCGCGCCCGAGTGGCTGCGCTACGGCACGCGCATGTTCGGCTTCGCGGACTGGCGGCCCACCTGGGGGGCGGTAGCGCGCACACTCGGCGTTGAGGCGGGCAGTTTGCTCACGACCGGGGGAATGGCGGCGCTGACGTTGTTATCGTTGCCGCGGTTCCGGCGGTTGCCGGGACTCATCCGGCGCGACGGTCACTTCGCCGCGTGGCTGGCGGCGGCCCTGCTGATCTTCACCATGTTCATGCGGCTGCCGCTCGAGGAGGGCTATCTGATTGGCGCGGTCCCGTTCGCACTGATGGCGATGGCGCGGGTGTTTCGCCGGTCGCTGGTGATCGCCGCCTGCGCCGTGATCGTGGCCGGCGGATTCGTGGATGTGTACACGGCGTCTGAAGCCGGGTGGGGTTCACCCACCGCAATTCTCTACCTGCGCCCGGAGAGAGGACGGGTATTGGTCGATCGCGAACTGCGGGCGCAGCGGATGCGTGTCGTCACGGAGGCGCGGCGCTACCCGCTGCCCGATAACAGCGTGCTGACCATGGGCTACTACTACCCGATCATGGCCGAGTTGTTCCATCATGAGCTGGCATTGCGGTTCCGTGAGGACTTCGATCCGCGCATCGTCGGGCCGCTCACCGATATCACCGAGGCGATGGACAGCCGGAATCGCGCGTATGTCTGGCTGCTGAACGAGGGGCAGGTGCGGCGCTACCGCCGCCAGGGCTTCACCAGTTGGACAATGGACTATAGCGGTAAAGACGGGCTGCTGATCGAGGAGACCGTCAAACCCTCGCTGGACCGGTTCGGACCCCGGTGATGAGCGGCAGCCGCCACCACAACCGGACCGATCGCGGCCGGCAATCGGTGTCCCCTGTATCGATGTCACGGGCAGCAGACCGTCGGCCTCGGTGTCGCGGCCCGACCATCACGATTCCCGGTACGCGATTCCTCCTGGTGTACTACCGCTCTGAGATGCGGACATCGAGATCCGCGGTGACGATGTGAGGGGATATGCGGCGTTTGCGGTCGAGGCAGCGGGTCAGCCGGTTGGAGGCATGGTTTGATGATCTGTGGTTGCCGGCGTGGCTCGCGGCGCTCGTGGGGGGCGTCGCCGGCGCCCTGGTGGGCGCCGCGCTCACGCGAAGTATGGTGCGCCACGCCGTTTTCACCGCGCCGCATCAAGACTGGACGGCCGGCGCGGCGCTGACCGCGCTTTGGTGTTGTATCGGCGTCATCGCCGGGCTGACCGTGCTCTCGCCTCGGGATGAGGAGACGCACCCATCGGAATAGTCCCGACCATACTCCCTGCCGCACCAGATGAATGATTGCCATCCTCACACGCGATCGTACCCTTGACCTAGCCGCGTCCTGCCTCGTACCGGTGACGAGAGATGGTCGTGAGGGGGCGGCGTGAACACGGGCCGTCGTTCCGGCCGGCAGTTGCCGGGGCGCGCCACGCGTGCGCCCGCCAGTATGGGATTCTCGCGAGTCATACACACGGCACGGACCCGACAACGAGATCGACACGCGACATGCGGGGGGTTGCTCTCCGGCTCTCGCCATGCGCGGGCTGGACGTGAGAGGCAGACAGGATGATCCGGCTGGAAATGTCAACACGGGGAGTGCTCACGCTGCTCGCGACCCTGTTCGGGTTATGGTTGCTGGCGCGGCTGTGGCCGGTGGTGCTGCTGGTGATCATCAGTCTAATGTTCGCCGCGTCGCTGCTGCCATTCGTCGAATACCTGGTCAGGCGCGGGACGAGCCGCATCGTGGCGGTGCTGGTCGTCGCGCTGGCGATGTTGCTGACGATCGTGCTGCTTGGCTTTGTGGTCGTTCCGGCCGTGATCGAGCAGGCGCGGGCCATCATCGATCGCCTGCCGGAGTTGCGCGAACGCGCGGTGAGCTTCCTGGATGGGCGCGGCGCTCGTGATTTTGCCCGCCAGGTAGAACAGTACCAGCCGTCACGGCTGTTGGGTCCGGGCGTGCTCACCAGTACCGGCCGAGAGGCGCTCGATGTGATCACCACCACGGTGACGATTCTGGTAATGACGATTTACATCATGTTCGATGCGCGCCGGATCGAGCGCTTTATCTACTTCGCCACCCCGCAAAAATATCACGAGCACATTCGCAACCTGACGGCCGCGATGCAGCGGGTGGTCGGCGGCTACATCCGCGGCCAGTTGATCACGTCGGGGTGCATCGCGGTGTTCACCTTCGTCACGCTGCTGGTGGTCGGTGTGCCGAACCCGGTGGCGTTGGCCGTGCTCGCCGGCATCGCCGACATGATCCCGATGGTCGGCGCGTTCCTGGCAATCGCGCCGGCGGCGCTGGCCGCACTTTCTATCTCATTGCCCAAGGCGATCATCGTGGTGGTGGTGTTGTTCATCTATCAAGAGTTCGAGAACCGCGTGCTGGTGCAGCGCGTGTACGGCGCGACGCTGCGACTGCCGGCGGTCGCGGTCTTCCTGGCGCTGCTGATCGGGGCGGAGCTGCTAGGGATCGTGGGGGCATTGCTCAGCCTGCCGGCCGCTGCCGGCCTGCGGGTGCTGGTCGAGTACGGCAACGACCTCCGCACCGGCCGCATTCCGGCGGCGGCGCCTTCCGAGACGCTGTTCGCGCCCGATGACGGCACGCCCGATGTGGCGCTCGCGGCGGCCGCATCGGCATCGAGCGGACCGGGCTTGGGGTTGAATAGGTAGGACGAGGGACGAGGGGAGGGCGCGGGGCACGGGATTACTCACGCTGACGCGCCGGCGGATGACTGCTCGCGGTGGACGCCATGGAGGCGGGGGTCTGGCGTACGATACGGTACATATCTGTCAGGAGTATGCGTGTATGTACCGATCGCCGAGATATCCGACCGATCCTGCCGAGGTGGAACGGTTCGTCGCGGCCCAGCGCCACGGTCAGTTGATCGCGACGCCGCCCGACGGCCACCCACACGTCAGCATCCTGCCGTTCGTGAAGCGTGGCGACGAGATCGAGTTGCACTGCGTGCGCGCCGATCCGACCTTCGCCGCGGTGCGTGCGAATCCGCGGGTAACGTTCTTCGTCTCCGACTTTCTCGCCTTCTCGCCGCATCACTGGGTTGATCCCGTGAACGCCTCGCGCGGCACGCTGCACTTCAAGGCGGTGCAGTTCTCATGCGAGGCGACAACCTCGACCGACCCGGCCGATGTCGCGGCGGCGCTTCGCCGGATGGTAGAGATGTACGAGCCGGATGCGACGTATGAGCCGCTGGTCGATGGCGAGTTCTATGGCCCCCGGCTGCGCCAGCTCGCCACGCTGCGCCTCCGCATCCTCGCCATCGACGCGAAGTTCAAGGTCGGCCCCGCCGGACCGATCGAGGAGAAGCAGATGGTCGTTCGCGGCCTGCGCGGGCGCGGTGGACCCGGTGATGCCCGTGCCGCCGACGTGATTGAGGCGGCGTCGCGCGAACCATGAGCGCCGGTCGGTGGGCAACAACGCGACGCTGCTCCCGTGCGACAGACGACTATCGATATCGGCGCCATGCCCGACCGTGTGCAGCTCGCCGAGCAGGTGCGGAGTACCCGTGTCCCGTGTGTCCCGCGCCATGACAATGACGACGTGGCGGTGCTGATCCCAGCGCCCGCGCGAACGCGGCGCCGCATCGGGCGCACGCTGAGTCAATCAGACCTCGACACCTTTCTCTCACCCGCCGGCGGCTGGCACGACATGGAGACTGACAACCGGTAGCGGCCCGCGTGGTCCCGCTCCTGCGGCCGTCCACAGCGCGCCGCGATCGGCCGTACAGCACCGCCCAGGTCCTCCCGCCACATGCCGATCCGCGCGACCGCCACCACTAACTCGCCCCGCGTCAGCACCATCCCATACCTCTCCCGCCGTTCACGGTCGAGCCTAACAAGGACCGCGCCGTTTTCGTATTAGGGGCCCTCCAACCGCCGGCAGGCACGGGCGCGCACCGCCGCCGCTGTCTGGGTACACTTCGAGCATCGAGGTTATCGATGCACAATCCACTGACTCCGAAACCGGACAGCGACGCGGCGCACGCCGTGTCGCTGCTACTCGACCTTCTGGATCGTGTGGCCCGCGGTGAACCGGCGATCGAGACGCCGCCGGTCGATGTGTTCGCCCCTGGTTCGGACGGCCGCCGCCTGATCGGTGGCGTGCGCGCGCTGCTGGAACGTGTGCGCCGGGGTGAGGAGGACAGCCGCGGTCTGACCGA
>JBBQJF010000132.1:0-12200 GCA_038325665.1 Dehalococcoidia bacterium
AGCACGCGCTCGATCGGTTCGCCCGTGGCCGTCTCGAACTCACCGGCGCCCACGAGCGTCGGGCCGGCGCTCACCGTTCCCCGCGAACTGACGGTGTCGTCGCTGATCATCGCCTTCGCCTCGAATCGCTGCTCCCGTGACATATTCCCACGGGCCACCCAAAGTTCGACGCGAACGGCGTCCTGAAAGCCGGGAACCGGACGCGCCAACCTCTCGCGCAATGGGGCGCTGTTCCCGAGATACCTCTCCCCGCGCTATGCACGTGGTATATTGCGTATCCCGTCAGAATCCAAGGCGTTCGCGGGCGGAACGTCCGCCGTACCGCACACGACATAGCGCACGTCCGTGGCGCTCCGCGAGAGCCCGCGGCAAACCGAAGTCGCCGCTCAGTAGGTCGATCATGTGGGCGATGTTCTCCTCGACACTCGACGCGGCACGATCAAGCGGGGACCGCCGGTGTATTTCGTGCTCCGGTGCGAGTAGCTCCAGCGCGAGAAGGTCGGCCTGGCTCTCGGCGCCGCTGATCGCGGCGCAACCAAACGCGCCGTCCGCGCGCCGCTCCATCAGGTGGGTGTGGGCGCCGATGACGGTCCGCCCGAGTACCGCATCGATCCGCTCAGCATTGGTCGGCGGGCGCGCGCCATCGAGCACATCCCGGATACCCTCGCCCAGTCGCGTCACGGCGCGCTCGCGGACGTCAAGATAGTCGAGCAAAAAGTGGGCGGTTTCATGGGCGAGCGTGAAGCGGCGTTCATTCTCCGGGTCGTCGCTGTCGTATAGGATCCACCCCTGCCCACGGAATGCCACCAGGCAGCCGTGCAGCCGGCGGTCCGGGCCGCACACGCGGAACGGGAACCCCTGCCGTTTCGCCCACTCGGCAACATCGCTCAGCCGCGGTCCCGGCATCGGCGTCAGCGACAACGGCAGCACGTACGGGAGAACATCGTCGAGCGTGCGTGGAAACGGCGCCCGATCGCCCACCCGGCCCCAGAACGACTCCGCCACGCGGCTTAGTCGGTGATCGATCATGCCAGGTCGACCTCGCGTGGATGCTCATCCTGGTCGGCCGCGGTTTGCGCCAGGCTGGGACCTCTGTCACCGTCAGCGTACCGAGAGGGTGACTCCCTGGCAGCGTCAGAGGGTACACCCATGGCGGACTCCTCGTGGTCGCGGTCACGGGCGGCGAGCAACAGACCCGAGCCGGCGCCCGTGTCGGTTGGTTCGAGCCGGTCGCGGAAGGCGTGCACCGCGTCGGCTTCGCGCAGTACCCGCGCGAATCGAAAGCGATCAACACCCGCGTATGTCGCCATCTCATCGACCCTGGCGTGGAAGCGATCAGCGGCCGGGTCGGGACGGCGGCACAACGCCAGTTTGGGCAGCCCGGTGGGCGCGCAGCCGAGAAATGCCGCCATCTCCTCATCCCCCATATCGTGCGCCGACTGATAAGCAACGAGCGCGAACGCGACGAAGGCCTCGCGTGCGCGCGCCGCGTGTGCTGCATGGCGAAGCAGTCCGTGATTAGTAGGGCTGGTCATGCAGCTTTCCTTTCATGCGTGCCAGACGCTTCTTCAGGCGGTCCTTATGCTGCTTCACGGCTCGGCGCTGTATGTCCGCGTCCATCCCCGTGATCGCGAGGATTACCGCGTACGGATCGGTCCGGCGCTCGCCGTCCAGCAACAGCCCGAGGAGGCGGCGGTCGACCGGGTCGGGGAACTCCGCCAGAACACGTCGCGACAGATCGCGGTGGGCGGGGTCGTCTGCTATCCGGTCGAGGTCGATGTCATCCTCGACGCTCGGCTCCTGCACCCTGTTCCGGCCCGAGCCGTCTTGTGCGACAGCATCGAGCGATACCATGCGCCGGGCGCGACGTTTCTCTTTCTCGAACAGATTCAGCAGGTCGCCGTTGGCAGCCATCAATAGGTAGCCGGAGAGTGTGCGCATCTCTGGTTTGTAACGCTCCGGATGCTCCGCGTAGTCGAGCAGCGCGGTGGTGGCCGCGTCATACAGCAGCGTCTCGTCCTGCACTTCCGGGTGTCGTGCGCGCAGCCGGCGGAACAGTGGTCCCAAATGCAGCTCGGCCAGCCGCGCCGACGCGGTCGGGCTGCCGTCGAGCAGATCGTGGTGAAGCTGTCGCTCCTGGTCGGTCGCGGTCATCATACGGTCCCGTACCGGCAAAGGAGATTTCCGTGAGGTGGCCGGCCCCGCGTCGCGCGATGCGGACCCCGCGAACCGTCCGGCCCGCTCGGTCGGAGCACTCAGACTAGAATTGGGAGTATATTCTGTCAACCGGCACTGCTCGCGCGCCCCGCACCGTCTTCCACGGGGCCGGAGCGCCCGCCCGGGCTATGGATGTGCCGTATAGTCCGCGTGCACCAGACATCGGACCGGGGCGACCCGTGAGGTCATCTCGAGGGAGGAACGCCGGGCCTGCCGCGGAAGGGGCGACCTGATGGGTCAGCCACGTCCACTCACGGTTTGCTCGCGGGCGTCACGTCAACGAACCACCCGGATGAGACGGTCGCCATCCCCGGCGGACGTGGGGACATCGCGTCGATCACCGGCTGGTCCGACGCCCAGCTCAGCATGGCCACGACCAATAGAGAGGCGGCCACGATACCCAGCGTCAGCGCCGGCATCAGAATCCGCGCGAGAGGCGGTTTCTGACCCGTATCCCACGTCCGATCACCGTCCTCAGTCTCGTTCATCGCTGCCTCCTTGCTGCTTGCATCGCCGTGGCCCGTACCGCGCTCGCGTGAGGTCAGGCGCCGTGTTCTGTTCCGAGTGACCCTGCCTCCCGGCACCTGGGTTAGCCCGGCGGCTCACCGCCGGGCCGCCCGCGATGGCCGCATCCAGGCGCGACAAGACAGTCCTCGTAAGCATCGTGGCACGAACGTGTCGCGGTGTCGTTGAGATTTGGTGTGCGATTCGAGGCGGAAGGGAGACAGGCGCTGCCGAATGGCTGGCAGCGACGGCGGGTATCGTCTCCGCATCCACCGCGAGCCGGGTTGCCACCCCACCCGCACGGACCGCGTGCGGCGCGCGTGACCTCACCCGGACAGGCAGGTATGCTCAGGCTGCCCGCGAGCGGGTCATCCACCCCCCGCGCCGCCTGGCGCGCCGCCGGTGAGCGGTACGGCGGGATGGCCGGGTCGCGACAGGACGAAAGGGTGGGAGTCATATGCTGCGCGTGGCACTGCTCGATGATTATCAGGGCGTGGCGCTTGCCGCCGCCGATTGGGAGAGCCTGGGGCCGGATGTGATAGTTGAGGCGCTCCGTGAGCACCTCACGGACGAGGCGGCGCTGGCCGCCCGGCTGGAACCATTCGATGTCGTGATGGCGTTGCGCGAGCGCACGCGATTCTCCCGTTCCCTGCTGGAGCGCTTGCCCCGGCTCAAGCTGATTGCCAGTGCCGGGATGCGCAATGCCGCGATCGACATGGCCGCCGCGACCGATCTCGGCATCCTCGTCTGCGGCACCGGCGGGTCAGCCCGCGCCACGATGGAACTGACGTGGGCGCTGATTCTCGCGCTGCTCCGCCAGGTTCCGCGTGAGGATCGCGCCACCCGCGCCGGCCGGTGGCAGGAAACGGTCGGAATCGGTCTGGACGGAAAGACGCTGGGTATCGTCGGGCTGGGACATATCGGCGCGCAGGTCGCCGAGGTCGCCCACGCCTTTCACATGCCGATCATCGCCTGGAGTCAGAACCTGACCGAGGAGCGGGCAGCGGCGTGCGGCGCGCGACTGGTCTCCCAGGAGCAAGTGCTGGAGCAGGCGGATATCGTGACGATCCATCTCCAACTGAGCGACCGCACCCGTGGGCTGCTGGCCGCAAAGGACCTGGCGATGATCCGGCCCCATGCCTATCTGATCAACACCTCACGCGGTCCGATCGTGGAAGAGGACGCGCTGCTTGATACGTTGCGCCGGGGGGCGCTCGCCGGGGCGGGGCTGGATGTATTCGACGAGGAGCCGCTGCCGCGTGACCACCCGTTCTTGAATCTGCCCAACGTTGTGCTGACCCCCCACCTGGGCTACGTGACGGCGGAGACCTACCGCGAGTTCTACGGCCAGACGCTGGAGAATATCCGCGCCTTTGTCCTGGGTTCGCCGGCGCGGGTGATCAACCCCGAGGTGTTACCGGGCCGGCGCCTGCCGTGACACGACCTAATCCACGGACCCGCATTCCTCCGGCCGTGGGAATAGGCCGCGAAGGCGCCCCGCGCGTCGCCCGTGCCCGGGCGTTGCGGCGGGCACGGTGTCAGTGACGAGCGTCAGACGATCACGCCTGTCTCGCGGAGTTGCGCGATGCGGACGGCATCGTAGCCGAGTTCGCCCAGGATCTCGTCCGTGTGCTGGCCCACGTCGGGCGCCGAGTGATGGAATGCGGCAGGTTGGTCTACCGCCGAGAGATTGATCGGCGTCCGTACCAGACGCACATCGCCAAGGGTCGCGTGCGGGGCCGTTCGTGTCATGTTCAAGTGCTGGACCTGGACATCCTCGAACGCCTCACCGATCGTGTTGATTGGGCCGCACGGCACCCCTGCCGCGTTGAGCTTCTCGACTAGTTCGGCCGTGGTGAAGCGCGCGGTCACTGTCCCCACGTCGGCGCGCAGTTGCGCCTTATGCCGTGCCCGCGACCGTGGGTCGACATAGTCCGGGTTGGCGAGCAGGTCTTCGGCGCCGAGCGCCGTGCAGAATGCTCCCCACATCCTGCCGCCACTGGCCGCGACGTTGACCAACCCGTCGCGGGAGGGGAACGTGCCCATGGGCACGGCAGTGGGATGATTGTTGCCTTCCTGCCCCGGCGTCTCGCCGCTCATCGTGTAGCGCGCGGCCTGGAAGTCGAGCTTGGAGAGCATCGCCTCCAACAGCGACGTATGGACCCATTGACCGCGCCCCGTCTGCTCGCGATGGAGCAAGGCGAGCAGGATGCCCTGACCCAGGAACATCCCGGCTGCCGTGTCCGAGATCGCCACACCGACGCGCATCGGTCCTCGCCCCGGTTCGCCCGTGACGGACATCAAGCCGCTCATCCCCTGGATGATCTGATCGACTCCAGGACGATCGTGGTACGGCCCATCCTGGCCGAAGCCCGAAATACTGGCGAGGATGATGCGCGGATTCGTGGCCGCCAGCGTGTCGTAGTCGATGCCGAGCCGGTGCTTGACGTCGGCACGGAAGTTTTCGACGACGATGTCGGCCCGGCGCACGAGGTCGCGAAAGACCTGCTGCCCGTCCGGGTGCTTGAGGTCGAGGGCAAGCCCGCGCTTGTTGCGATGCAGGTTTTGCTCGTCTGGCCCGTGGCGGGCACCCGTGATCGAGCGACCGGCGGGGTCGCGCTCCGGCGGCGGCTCGATCTTGATCACGGTGGCGCCCCAGTCGGCGAGCAGGCGCACGGCGGTGGGACCGGCCCGCGCGATGGTGAGATCCAGGACCGTGTAGTGGGACAGCGGAAGCGGGTCTGGCATGGTCACGACTCCCAATCGTTTGTGCGATTGTACGGCCGGGCGCTGCCACGGGCATGCAACGCCTGCCCCAATCCCCGCCGCCCTGGCCCAAGCGATGGCACACGCGCATGCCGTCAGGCGGCCCGCATCGATGGATCGGATCGGGGGACGCGTGCAGTCATCAAACCTCCGTGGTCAGTCTCCTCGTTTCCGTCCGGGAACGCATGACCCGCCGCGGGGCCGTGTGCAGTTCCCATGGAGAGAGCGCCTGTCGATGAGGGCTGACGGCTGAACGCGTACGGTTCGGGCACATCGCGACCGGTGTTCAGCGGCAGGCGCGTGGTAACGCGCGACCGGTTGGTGCGCGCCGTCCCTCAGCCGGCCGGTCCCGCGATCCGTGGCGCTGTCACGGTCACGGTCGTGCCCTCCCCGGGCGCGCTGACGACATCGAGCGCGAGACCCGTCGCGGAGGCGCGCTCCCGCATGGAGCGCAGGCCAAGCCCGCCGCCTTCGCCGCCGGCCGAGGCGGGCGTGGGCTGACCCGCCCGGAAGCCAACGCCGTTGTCGGCCACACGCGCCACCAGCCGGCCGCCGGCCTCGGCGAGGGTCACGGTGACGCGTGTCGCCCGCGCGTGCTTGACGGCGTTGGCGAGCGCCTCCTGCGCGATGCGGAAAATCGCCAGTTCCTCCTCCGGGCGCAACCGGGCGTCGCTCAACGCCTCAAACCTCAGCTCCAGGTCGGTGCGCACCCGCATCGACGCCACCAGCCGCTCCAGCGCCGTCCTCAGCCCCTCGTCGGTGAGCGTCGCCGGCTGTAGCTCCACCAGCAGCGTGCGCATCTCAATCAGCGCCTCTTGGGCGAGCACGCCGATGCGGTCAAGGGTTGTACCCAGGCGGTCGCTGCCACGCTCGTGCTGGGTGCGGGCGGCGCGGGCCAGCATGCCCACGCTGAAGATCGACTGTGTCACCGAGTCGTGCAAGTCGCGCGCCAGACGCGCCCGTTCCTCGATCACGGCTGCCTGCTGGCCGCGTGCGACCAATCGGGCATGCTCGATCGCCAGTGCGGCCTGGTCGGCCAGCGCCTCGAGCAGGGCGATGTCGCCGGCCGCGAACGAGCGTGGGGCGGGATCTGCCACCCATAGCACACCGGTCGATTCACCGCTGATGCGAAGCGGCACGGCGGCGAGAGCGCGCACCCCGGCCGCAATCGTCCGGTCGCGCACGCGCGAGAACCCTGGCCAGGTGGCGTAGTCCTCGACAACCACGGCCGTGCGGGTCGCCAGCGCCCGACCGGTGACGCTCTCGGTCAAGTATGCCGCGTCCACCGGCCGGCCGGTGGAGAGATGGGCAAACATGTCCGCCAGCGGGCCGGCGAAAGCGACCGCGCGCAACGTCCGTCGGTCAGGGTCGAGCAGGCTGACGATCGCGCCGCCCGCGTCGCACAGCCGGTGCGCCGATTCCACGACCACGCGCAGCACCTGATCGAGTTCGGTGGCGCCAAGGAGTTGCTGCGTGATTCCGGCGAGCGTGGTGAGTCGCTCAACGTGGCGGGCGAGCGCGGATTGCGCCGCGCGCTCGTGCTCGTACAGTCGCGCGTGCGTGATCGCCGCCGCCGCGTGGGTGGCGATTGCCGCCGCCACACGGACGTGGCGGGGCGTGTAGTAGCCTGGCTCTGACTTGGACAGGGAGATCAGGCCGATGGTGTGATCGCGGTAGACCAGCGGCACGCCAAGAAACGAGCGCACGTAGCGGATCTCGGGCACGTCGAGATTGTTGTTCACCGCCGTGCGATAGGCGAGCGCCAGATCGCCGTCACCCCGAACGTCGGTGATGATCACCGGCTGATCGCGGCACAGCGTCTCCCAGATGATCCCCACCCGCGCGACCGGCAGGCGCTGCCCGATGGCGTCGGTTTCCCGTTGCTCAGCCGTGGCGCCTCGTGCTTCAAGGAGGCACAGGTGCTCGTCGTCGAGCATCCAGATGCCGGCGCCCGAGTAGTCGGCAACGTGCTTGAGCTGGTCGAGGATCAACCGAAGGAGCGGACCGAGTTCGAGCGTGGAGGCGACACTGCGCGCGACATCGAGCAGCACCGCCAGTTCGTGAGCCTCGTCGGTGGGATGGGCGTTCATTCACATCACGATGCCACACGCGCCGTTCGAGCGCGAGCGCGCGCCGGTCACGGATCCCGGCCGCATCATGCGGGGGAACCGGGGCCGCGTGAACAGCACTTGGCCATGCTCGTCCGCACGCCGCTGCAATGCGTAGGGGCGTTGGCCAAGTGATTCAGGACGTCCGCGCCTGATGGAGCCAGTCGCGCCACTCGATGAGCGTGTCTCCTAAACCGACTGACCAATCCTCAACCATGGTGGGCGATCTCACGATATCTAGGGTATGAGACTTCTACCAGCCGACCGAAACCGGCCGCGGCGCCGCCCCGACACCGAGTACGACCAGGCTCGCCTGCGGGTCGTGATCGTCTGCCTGCTCCTGCTCAACACCGCATGGGTCGCTGCACAGAATCCCGCCATTGGCGCTCGGATCTGGGGAATCAACCTGTTCTCGGCCTGCTTCTCCGTTATCCTCTTCACGCGCATCAGCCGGCTCCCCGGCGCGTCGCCTCGCCGGCGAGTCATCGGCGCCATCCACGACAACGTCACCCTGACGGCGTGGTTGTACACCTGTGGACCGCTGGGTGCGCTGGCGCTGTTCATATACCCGTTCGTCACCGTCGGGAACGGCTTCCGCTACGGCGTGCGGTATCTCGCCTGGTCGGGCTTCCTCGGCGCACTCGGGATCGGCGTCCTCGTCGCCGCCGCCCCCGGATGGGCCGAGTACGGGCCGATCGGCGCCGGGGTCTTGATCAGTCACATCGTGGTGACGGTGTACACCGGCGTATTGCTCAGACGCCTGTACCAGACGCAAGCGCAACTCGCGACGCTGGCGACCCGCGACGTCCTCACCGGTCTGCCGAACCGCCGGTTCTTCATGGACCGGCTGGCGCGGATGGTGGTGGCGCCGGAGCGACGCGAACTGGCGTGCTTGTACTTGGACATCGACGGGTTCAAAGCCGTCAACGACTGCTACGGTCACAAGTCTGGCGACGAACTCCTGCATCAGGTGGGGGCAGCGGTCCTGGGATGCATTCGTACATCCGACGTGCTTGCTCGCGTGGGAGGCGACGAGTTCACGGTCATCCTCGATGGTTCCGCCAACCCCGATGTGGGACAAGCGATCTCCGATCACGCACGGGCGGTGGCGGACCGGATCATCACGGCTATCGAAGGAATCAGAAGCGTCGACGGCCATCCGGTGGACATCTCGGTCAGCATCGGCATTGCTGTCGTCACGACGGGTGGCGTGGAGATGCCCGTGCTGCCCGACGAGCTGTTGAAGGCGGCCGACGACGCCATGTACGTCGCGAAGCGGTCGGGCAGAGGCCACTCCCACTTCGCGGATCGTACGCCCGCGCCGTTCATGCATAGCGCGGCGGTTGTCGAGGGCGCGTCGGTTGCTCCAGACGGGGTGGAGATAGCAATGGGCCAGATAGCAACGCGAATGGCTGCCCATGGCGCCGTGATGACCGGGTAGCACGAGTGGTGGTCACGGCAAGCCGGGGCAGCCGCCGGCATGCGGCGATCATGCGGTCGCGGAGCGGTGTGCCGGCAGGAGCTGGTCGATAGCGGTGAGCAACTGCTCGATGTCGAACGGCTTGGTAAGAACGGCAGTCGAGGGACGCCGTATCTCCGCGGCGTCCTTCACCGCTTCCACGGCGGCGGTACACACCAGCACCGGGATCTCGCGCATCGACGCGTCTTCATCAAGCATGCTGATGAGCTGGCTCAGTGGCTGTCGCCAGATCATGAGGTCGGTGATCAGGAGGTCAGGACGACCGACAGCGATGATACGCCGCGCCTCTTCGACGGAGTTAACCGTCTCGATCACGAAGCCCTCCTCATGCAGCAGTTGGGCCATGAACGTGAGGTAATCCGGCGCGTCGTCGACCACGAGAACGTGGGTATCACCAACCATACATGTACCGCTTTCCTGACCACGCCCGTGTGCCACTGTTCCGATACTACTCCCCCGCTCCCCTGAATGCAATGTTTTTGAGACATGGGCGCATAAGTGAGAGGTGCGGCTGATACGCGTTCGCGCGGCGGTCAGTGGTCCGGATCAGGCGGGGCTGCCATAGTGAGGAAGCGAACTCCGCGGATCGCTGTACTCGCGCGGTTTAGCCGATCCCGAAGGCGTCCGCCAGTAATTCGTAGGAACGCAGCCGGGCGGAGAAGTCGTGGGTGATGGTCACGACCACGAACTCATCGACGCCGTAGATCTCGCCCAATGCCAGCAACCGTTCTTTCACACGGGCGGGGCTGCCGTAGATCGAGCGGTCGCGCATGTATTCGAGGTACACGCGGTCGCTGACGGTGTAGGGGTAGTTGATCGCCTCGTCCACCGTGGGCACGCCGCCGCGGCGTCCGTGGTTGGACTGTACCCGCCAACACCAGCGGCTCCACGACAGCCGCTCGGCCTCGTCATCAGTTTCCGCGCATGTCACCGAGACGCCGATGCTGGCGCGAGGCTCGGCGCACACGGGTGAGGGGCAAAATGTCCGGCGGTAGTCGCGGATCACATCGTTTCCGCCGTCGGGACTAATGAAGTGGGCAAACGAGAATCCCCAGCCAAACCGTGCCGCGAGGTCGGCGCCGACGGTGGTCGAGCCGAGCAGCCACAGTTCCGGTGTCCCTGCCACATCGGGCATGGCGCGGATGCCGTGAAACGGATGGTCGGCCGGAAAGCCGTCCGTGAGAAACGCCTCGAGGTCGGCCAGTTGCTCGGGGAAGTGTTCGACGCTTAGCATCCCCGGCCCGTGCGCGAGCGCGGCGGCGGTGCGGCGGTCGCTGCCCGGCGCTCGCCCTATGCCGAGATCGATCCGGCCTGGATACAGCGCCTCGATCGTGCGAAAGGTCTCGGCGACTTTGAGCGGGCTGTAGTGGCTAAGCATCACGCCGCCGGAGCCGACGCGGATGTTGCGCGTGCGCGCGGCCACCTGGGGGATCAGCACTTCCGGGCTAGCGCTGGCCAAACCACCGGAGTTATGGTGCTCGGCGAGCCAATAACGCCGGTATCCAAGCCGGTCGACCGCCTCCGCCAGCGCCAGTGTCTCGCGGATCGCGTCGGCTGCCGTTCCACCCTGACGGATCGGCGATTGATCGAGCACACTCAGCGTCACCACGGTCGGTCGCCCTCTTCGTCAACGGTCCATCCCCACACAGCGTATCCCAACCAGCCGTCTGGCGACACCCGCCGAGCGCGCACCCGTCACGGACGCGCGGATCGAGCGCCCACCCCCGGTGTTCCCTGCACCAGGCGGCGCCGTCAGCACGGCGCCGCCTGGTGCAGGGGTGGGAGACGGGGTCGGGCTACAATCCGACGACCGCCGATAGCTCGAGCAGCAGGATGAGACGGTCGTTCAGCTTCGCGACGCCCTGGATTGCGTGCTGACCGTCACCTTCCATGATGGCGCTCGGCGGCTCGATGTCACGGGCGGCGATCCGCAACACTTCGCTTACACCATCGACCAGCAGCCCGACGCCGCCCCGGTCGCTATCGACGATCACCACGCGCGCCTCGCGGCTGCGTGCGGTTGGCTCAAGGCCTAGGCGCGCGCCCAGGTTGACCACGGGCAGCACCCGCCCGCGCAGGTTGATCACACCCTCGATATCCACACCCGCCCGTGGGACGGGCGTGAGATGCGGCACGCGGATGATCTCTTGCACGCGGCCGATGGGAACAGCATAGTTGCTGCCGCCGACGTGGAGCACGACCACCTGGTCGTCAGTGGATGGGGAGGATGTGGCCTCTTGGGTTGATCCTGTTGCGGTCGTCATGGTCGATACACCTCTTGTGCTGATCTTGATTCGCCCGCCAAGTTGAGGCCGGCGGGTTGGGTGATGTGGCTAGCTGATGTCTTTGCCGAGTGCGCGCTAGCAGCGCCATTGCTCATGTCTATGGCGTCACGGCAGGGCCGCATGGCGCGGCCCTGCCCGTGTGGTGCTTCTCATCTACGCCGCACGGTGTAGCCGGTCGGAAGCGACCACGACAGTCTCGGCAGGCCGGCCCTCCACGGTGAAGCGGGCGACCAGCGCCTTCAGCTCCTCGGCAGTGACCGCCAGGTGTCGTGCTTGGGCGCTCATCTCGTCCACCTGGGCACTCATCTGCTCGGTCGAGGCCGATACTTCCTCGGTGGCCGCGCTATTCTCCTCCGAGACCGCCGCGATTGACTGCACAGAGGCGGTCACCGCGCCTGCCTGCGCCGTCATCTGTTCGGTGGCAGCGGTGTTCTCCTCCACAACGGTACTGATCGACGCCATCGCATCGACGAGTCTATCCGCGCCGGCCGCCATCTCCCGTGCGGCGGTGGCGATCCCGCCCGCGCGCTCGACGGTCGCGTTCACCGCGTCGAGGATCTCCGCGAGCGACGCCCCGGTACGGTCAGCCAGGACCGCACCGTCGGCCACCCGCGCCATACCGGTCGCCATCGCGTCAACGGCGTCACGGGTGCCGCCCTGCACCTGGGCGATTAAGCCGGCAATCGCCTTGGTCTCGCGCTGGGAGCGCTCGGCGAGCTTGCGCACCTCGTCGGCGACCACCGCGAACCCGCGGCCCTGCTCCCCGGCCCGCGCCGCCTCAATGGCGGCGTTGAGCGCCAAGAGATTGGTCTGCTCGGCGATCTCGTCGATGGTCTCCAC
>JBBQJF010000133.1:0-12170 GCA_038325665.1 Dehalococcoidia bacterium
ATGTCCACCACACTCGAGGGAGCCGACAGTTGCTCCCCTCCCCTTGCAGGGGAGGGGCCGGGGGAGAGGTAATGCACGCGGCGGCGCGGCCTGTTCCCGTGTAGCTAAAGGGGTGGGGCGACAATGCTGGGACAATGGGGACATATGGGGTTCCTCGTGGCCGTTGGCATCAGCCTACCAGCGGTTGCGCTGATCGTTTCCACCGTGTTCGGACGGTTCAAGATCCGCCCAAAAGACGCGAACGCCATCAAAGAAGACACGTACGAATGCGGTGTCGAAACCGAGGGGCCGTCTTGGGTACAGTTCCATGTCGGCTATTATGTGTTCGGGCTGCTGTTTGTCATCTTCGACATCGAAACCGTTTTCCTGTACCCATGGGCGGTGGCGCTGCGCCAGGAAAAGATGTTCGCCTTCCTCGAGGCGCTCGTGTTTATCGGTGTACTGGGGATCGGCTACGTTTACGCCTGGCGCAAGAACGCGTTCGAGTGGCGGTAAGCAGGTGAGATACGTATGACCACATGGCTTACCGGCCCCGCGGTTGCCGAGCGTATTCGGTCACACATCCCCGATGCGCTGACCGATGTGAATGAGGTGGGAGTAACCGTCACGCACGCCCGATTACTTGACGTTGCGCTTCTATTACGCGATGACCCCGGATTCGCCTTTGAGATGGCGACGAATGTCACGGCGGTCGATTGGGAGGATTACTTCGAGGTGGTGTATCACCTCCAATCGATCTCGAAGAACCAGATCATGACGCTCAAGCTGCGCGTCGAGGACCGAGAGAACCCGGAAGCGCCATCGGTTACCGATATCTGGTGGGGCGCTCACCTGCAAGAGACAGAAATATACGACCTGTTCGGCATCAAGTTCAGCGGCCATCCTAATCTGCGCCGTATCTTCCTCTGGGACGGATTTGCCGGCTGGCCGCTCCGCAAGGACTTTCTTCAGGTCAATCGCGGACAGCAGCATCCCGGCCTACCGCACTTTCCCAAAGAAGGCGGCGATCGGGGGTTGCTAAGCGGTCCCCGGTGGACCGAACAGGAAGCGGGTTGGCGTCCGCCGCCCACCCCCGGCATCCGCCCCCGCGAGGACCGCCGGCCCGGCAGTCATCAACAGATGGGGCCGGTATCACCGGTAGATGATGGCGAACCAGCAGGCAACGGGCAGTAGGTGGCACATGACAGCAATTCGCTCCGAGCCGTTCGTTGTCAACATCGGGCCGCAGCATCCGAGCACGCACGGCGTGTTTCGGATGAAGGTCACGCTCGACGGCGAAACGATTATCGACGCTGAGATGATCGTGGGTTATCTCCACCGCAGCCTCGAAAAGCTGGCGGAGGAGCGCACCTACACGCAGAACATCCCCTTCACCGACCGGATGGACTACCTGGCGGCGATGTCGAACAACCTTGGCTATTGTCTCGCCGTGGAAAAACTGGCCGGCATCCGTGTGCCCGAGCGCGGTGAGCATATCCGCGTGATCATGGCCGAGTTGCAGCGCGTCGCCAACCATTGCATGGCGGTCGGCACGTTCATCAACGACGCCGGCGCCTGGCAAACACCCCTGATGTGGCTGTTCGCCGAGCGCGAGAAGATCCTTGACCTGTTCGAGATGACCTGCGGCGCGCGGCTGACGCTGAATTACATGCGCATGGGCGGCGTGGCGTTTGACATCCCCGAGGAGTTCGTGCCGGCGACCCGCAAATTCATCGATACCTTCCCCGGCCGGTTGGCCGAGGTCGAGCGATTGCTAGTCGAGAACGAGATCCTACTTGCCCGCTCCAAAGGTGTGGGCGTCATCCCCACCGACGCGGCGCTCAACGGCTCGCTCACCGGTCCGATGCTGCGCGCCAGCGGGGTGGCGTGGGACATCCGTAAAGCCGACCCCTACAGCATCTATCCGCGCTTCGATTTCAAGGTGCCGGTCGGCGCCAACGGTGACTCGTACGACCGGTTCATGATCCGGATCGCGGAGATGCGTGAGAGCATCAAAATCGTTGATCAGGCGTTGCGCGCGTTGCCGGCCGGCCCGCACAAGGTGGACGTGCCGCTCTCGATCCGTCCACGTCCCGGTGAGGCGTACGCGCGTGTCGAATCGCCCAAGGGCGAGCTGGGCTACTACGTGGTGTCCGACGGCAGCACGTCGCCATACCGCTTCCATGTGCGGGCGCCGTCGCTGATCAACCTGTCGCTCCTCAAGCAGATGATGGTCGGATCGAGCATCGCCGATGCGATCGTCGCCTTCGGCAGTGTGGATATCGTGATCGGGGAGCTGGATCGATGATGCTGCTCGATGCCTGGTGGGACCTGCGCTCGCTCGCGAACCCGGTCAACGCGCTTCTGGGTGAGTTGCGCAACCGCTTTCCTGACTGGGTTGCCTATGTTATCTCCGGGGTGATTGGCGCGAGCGCGCTGGGAGCATTCCTCGGGATCGCGATGCTGCTTCTGATTTGGGTGGAGCGCAAACTGGTCGGCCGTATCCAGATCCGGCGTGGTCCGAACCGCGCCGGCCCGGGCGGAATTCTCCAACCGCTCGCGGACGCGATCAAGCTGATGCAAAAAGAGGCGCTGACCCCGAAGGTGGGCGACAAGCTCGTCTTCTGGCTGGCGCCGTTGCTGCTGTTCATCCCGACCCTGCTGACGATGGGCGTGATGCCCTGGGGCGACCGCATGTCGGTGGCCGACCTCAACGTGGGTGTGCTGTTCATCATCGCGGTCGGTGGCGCGATGCCCCTGATCATCTTCATGGCCGGTTGGTCATCAAACAACAAGTACTCGCTGCTCGGTTCGATGCGCACGATCGCTATGGTCATCTCCTACGAGATACCGGCGGTGATCGCGCTTCTGAGTGTCGTTGTGCTGACCAGCACGATGAGTCTCGGCGGCATCGTCGCCTTTCAGCAGAAGTATCACATCTGGAACATTTTCCTGCTGCCGCTGCCTTTCGCCATTTACCTGATCGCCTCGCTCGCCGAGATCGGCCGCTCACCGGCCGACATCGCCGAGGCGGAATCGGAGATCGTCGCCGGATATCACACGGAATACTCGGGGATGCGTTTCGGTCTGTTCTACGCGGTCGAGCTAGCGAATGCGCTGATCTTCGGCGGCATCATCATGACGCTGTTCTTCGGCGGTTGGTGGACCTTCGGCCTCAATCTGGTCATCCCGAGCTGGTTGCTGTTTCAGGTGAAGATGTTCATCGGCTATCTGCTGTTCGTGTGGGCGCGTGGCACGCTGCCCCGTCTGCGGGTGGACCAACTGCTCAAGTTCTCGTGGCAATTCTTGCTCCCGCTCGGTCTGCTCAACGTCGTGCTCGTGGCCTTCGAGGTCGCGCTGTGGGCAGAGACTGGCGCATCGGGTATCATCCTGGCGGCGTTCGCGGTGGTGAACTGGCTGTTCGCCGGGACGCTAATCGTGGGCTACACTCGCTTCCTCGGCCACGGCGAGGGTCAGACGACCCGCCGTCCGCTGCTCACAGAAGAAGTCGGGATCATCAGTCGCGTGCCCCGCCCCGTCGGTCCTGGCTGGGGCGCGGCGGGCGACTAGTGGATCGTGCCGCCGCTGGCAATCGGAGTATGATCCGGGCTTGACCATGGATGCTCCACCGGGCATCAAACGGAAGGCGACCGATCACCATGTGGGGGCGACCCGGTGGGTCGCCCGCGCGTCAGCCAGATCGCTTGATGAGCGGGCCGCCCTGAATCAACCGCGACAACGGCTAAGGTGAGGGCCTGATGGAAGGCTTCGGGGTCACATCGGCATTCTGGGGACTTTCGGCGCTGGCCGTGGGGTCGGCGTTGGGCATCATCATCTCCCGCAACCTGTTGCACGCGGTGCTGTGGCTGATCTTGACCTTCATCGCCTTGGCCGGTCTGTTCGTCACGCTGTCGGCCGATTTCGTGGCGGTAGCGCAGGTGTTGGTGTATGCCGGCGCGGTCGGCGTGCTGTTGATCTTCGCGATCATGCTCACGCCGAACAGCGAGACGGGGAACTCGGAGACCCGGTATTTTGGGCCGGGGTTCATCGTGGCCTCGCTGCTTTCCGGGATTATGGTGTACGTCGCGGCCGGCACGGACTGGGGTGTCGCGACATCGGGCGGGTTTGAGACCACCGCGCTGGCGATCGGCGAGGCGTTGCTCAATCGCTACGCGCTGCCGTTCGAGGTGGCGTCGGTGGTGCTGATCGCGGCGATGGTTGGCGCGATCGTGCTGGTGCGGGCGAACGGGCCGGAGGAGTCACCGAAGGACGCTGCGGTCGCAGCATCGGCGGCCGATCCGGATCAGACGATGCTTCCGCGCGAGGAAGCCACGGTTCACTAACCACGGATCCAGAGGCAGCCATGAGCGTCACGCTCGACCACTATCTGATTCTCTCGGCGGTGTTGTTCGGCCTGGGCTTATGGATCGCGCTGGCCAAGCGCAACGCGATCATGATCCTGATGGGCGTCGAGCTGATGCTGAACGCGGTCAACCTGACACTGATCGCGTTCAACCGCTTCGTGCCCGCCGCGCCCGGCGGATCGCCGCTGGCCGGTCATGTGTTCGTGATCTTCGTGATCACCGTCGCCGCCGCTGAGGCGGCCGTCGCCCTCGCGCTGGCCGTCGCGGTCTACCGTAACCGCGCCACCGTCGATATCGACCAGATCAACCTACTGAAGTTCTGATCTGTCCTGTATCCCCAGGTGAAGGCGGACAGGTAGCGCGTTTGTTGACCGACGTCGTCGCTCCCCATCAGGCGGGCCGGCCAGCATGCAGAGAACCGAGAGCACACGCCGATGTGGACTGAACTGTTCGAAGTGAAGAACCGCTACGTGGCGGAGCTATGGAAGGAACTCTTCGATGCCGAGGGCCTGGCCACACGCTTGGTGGTCGTCGGTGATCCGTTGCAGGCCGGCGATATGACACCGCGCAAGATCTACGTTCCCGACAGCAAAACGCACGTCGCGCGGGAAATACTGCGAAAGATCTAAACGGTGCCCATCGATGGGCCGGAACGTTTCGAGGCCGGGAGATGGATTTGGACACGATCTCCGAGTTTCAGGTCTGGCTAATCTATCTGCTGCCGCTGGCCTCGTTCTTGCTGATCGCGGCGCACTACCTGCTGCCCAAGGGCGCACGGCCGGCGCCGCGGCTGATCAGCGCGATGTCGATCGTCCTGATGCTCGGCTCCTTCCTGCTGTCGCTGTGGACGCTCAACGCGGTGCGGGCGGTCGAGGGCGCCGCCATTGGGTTCGAGTCGCACCGCTGGCTGGAGTTAGGACCGCTGACGATCGAGGTCGGCGCCCGCGTGGATGGCCTGACCGCCGTGATGCTGGTGGTGGTGACCTCGGTCGCGCTTCTGGTGCAGTTCTACTCGCAGGGGTATATGGCCGGCGATCCCGGCTACCCGCGCTACTACGCCTTCCTATCGTTGTTCACCGCGGCGATGCTGGGATTGGTGCTCGGCTCCAGCCTCCTGATGGTGTTTATTCACTGGGAGTTGGTTGGTCTATGCTCCTACCTACTGATCGGCTTCTGGTTTGCCAATCCCGCCCGTCCCGGATACACCTCACCCGCCGCCGCCGCGAAGAAGGCGTTCCTCGTGACACGCTTCGGCGACCTCGGGTTCCTGATCGCGATCCTGTTGATTTGGTCACGCACGAACACCTTCGACATTCGTGAGCTGCAGGAGCTGGCGCAGGCCGGGGCGATTGGCGCGACAACGCTGACGTTGTTCGCGCTGGGCGTGTTCGCCGGCGCCGCGGGCAAGAGCGCGCAATTCCCGTTCCACACCTGGCTTCCCGATGCGATGGAGGGTCCAACACCGGTGTCGGCGCTCATTCATGCCGCCACCATGGTCGCCGCCGGCGTCTACCTGGTCGCGCGCCTGTTCCCCGTCTACGAGGCCACCAGTACGGGAATGGCGGTGGTCGCGACCATCGGCGCGATCACGGCGGTGGTGGCCGCGACAATGGGGCTGGTGATGCATGATCTCAAGCGCGTGCTCGCCTACTCGACCATCAGCCAGCTCGGCTACATGATGCTCGCGCTCGGCGCGGGCGGACTGGTGGCCGGCATCTTCCATTTGATGACACATGCCTTCTTCAAGGCGCTGCTTTTCCTCGGCTCAGGTTCCGTCAACCATGGCACCAACACCTTTGACATGCGCAAAATGGGTGGCCTGGCGCGTTCCATGCCGATCACCTTCGGCACGTTCCTGATCGGCTCGCTCAGTCTGGCCGGCATCTGGCCGCTGGCCGGATTCTGGAGCAAGGATGAGGTGCTGCTCGACGCGTGGTACTACAACAAATTCGCGTTCGCGGCGGCGTTGTTCGTCGCCTTCCTCACCGCCTTCTACATGTTCCGTGCCATCTTCCTGACCTTCTTCGGTGAGTATCGCGGAGGCGATCCCGATGCCGGCCACGGCGCCCATGACAGCAGCGGGCATGGCGACGAATCGCATGGCGGCCATGATGCCCCGCCGGTGGCCCGCGAGGTCACACCGCACGAATCGCCGGTGGTGATGTGGCTGCCGCTGGTCGTACTTGCGGTCCCGGCGATTCTCGCCGGCCTGCTCAACGCCGGCGGCTTCTTCGGCAAACCATTCGGCGAGTTCATCATGGGATCGCTGCCGGAGGAGATGCATGGCCACGGCGAGCATCCCTTTAGCTGGGGCATCGCGATCGTGTCGAGCGCTTTCGCCGTCGCGGGTATCGTGCTGGCGGCGGTGATGTACGGTTTCGGCAGCCGGGTCAGCGTCCGTCTCGCCGCGCCGCTCCGCCCGTTCTACGCGCTGTTCAGTCGCAAGTATTACCTGGACGACCTGTACGAGAACGGAATCGTCGGCGGCGCGCTGTACAGCGGCGTCTGCCGCGCGTCCGCCTGGGTCGATGCAACCATCGTGGACGGCGCGGTCAACGGCTCGGGCCAGTTGACGCGCTGGGCAGGCGCGATACTCCGCCGCGCGCAGACCGGCGTGCAGCAGTCGTATGGCCTCGTGCTCACCGGCGGCGCGGCGCTTGTCGTCCTCGTGGTGTTCATCTCGGCGCTGCGCTAAGGTCAGGCAGACCGCCCTCCCGCCGCCATCCTGTCATCGGACGCCGGCGCCGGCTTCTGCCTCCCGAGCCGAGATGTACTCGACCTTCCCACGCACCGAATGCGGCCGAGACGCGCGGGGAGTAGGCGTTCCCCCTTCCTTCGCGGGGAAAGGTATAGGTGGTTTGGTGGAGGCTTCTTCGTGCTGACGATCACAATTTTCCTACCGGTCGTGGGCGCTTTGGCCGTGCTGCTGTTGTCGCGCGACCGTCAGGAGCTGCCGCGGGTGATCGCGGCGGTGTTCGCGCTCGCGACATTCGGGCTGTCACTGGCGATGCTGGTTGGGTTCGACCCGGACGGCGGTTTCCAATATGTACAGCAGCGCGACTGGTTGTCACCGGATCTCGGCGCCTTCAACCTGCAATATCACGTCGGCGTTGACGGTCTGAGCCTGCCGCTGGTCGTGCTGACCACCTTCCTCACACTTCTGTCGGTCCTGATCTCGTGGAACATCACGGTGCGCCCACGCGAGTACTTCATGTGGCTGCTCGTACTCGAGATGGGTGTGCTCGGGGTATTCACGGCGCTCGACTTCATCGTGTTCTTCCTCTTCTGGGAAGTCGAGTTACTGCCGATGTACATGCTGATCTCGATCTGGGGCACGGGGCGGAAAGAATACTCGGCGTTCAAGTTCGTGCTGTACACGATCGCCGGATCGTCCCTGATGCTAGTCGGCATCCTCGCGCTGGGCTTCTCGGCGAACACGTTCGATATCGAGGCGCTCGGCCGGATCGGACCGCTGGAGAACCCGATCATCCCGGCCACCGCCATCTTCTTCCTGATCATGGCCGCCTTCCTGGTCAAATTGCCGGTGGTGCCATTCCACACCTGGCTGCCTGACGCCCATACCGACGCGCCCACGGCCGTATCGGTGATGCTGGCCGGCGTGCTGCTGAAGATGGGCGGCTATGGCATGATCCGGCTGTGCGTTACGATCCTGCCCGACATTGCGCGCGATGTCGCGTGGCTGCTGGCGACTCTGGCCGCGGTCAACGTGATCTGGGGCGCGTTGATCACACTCCGCCAGAAGGACCTCAAGCGACTGATCGCCTATTCGTCGGTCAGTCATATGGGATACGTGCTGCTGGGCATCTCGGCGCTCGGTTCGGTCGGGCTGACCGGCGCGGCCGTGCAGATGTTCACGCACGGCACGATCACCGGGTTGCTGTTCGTCATGGTCGGGCTGGTGTACGACCGCACGCATACGCGTGAGATCGCCCGGATGCGCGGTCTGTCTAAGCACTGGCCGTTCATCGGAGTGGCGATGACGATCGCCGGATTCGCGTCGCTCGGTTTGCCCGCGCTCTCCGGGTTCATCGGTGAATTGTTGGTATTCCTTGGCGCGTTCGATCGCTGGGAACCGATGACCATCGCCGCCGTGATCGGTATCGCCTTATCGGCCGGCTACATCCTTTGGACGATCCAGCGCGTCTTCCACGGCCCGTCAATGGAGGAATGGGAGCGGATTGATGACGCGAATCGCTGGTGGGAGCGCATCCCGGTCGCCGCGCTCGTGCTGGTGATCATTGGCGTGGGCGTCTATCCCCAGGCTCTCGTGGACATCATCGAGCCGAGCATCCAGTTGGTGGCCGAGCGCCTGAGCTAATTCCGCGGCCGGGGGGATTACCGTTGGAGAACCTAGATCGCATCGCACCGGTGCTCGTGGTGTTTATCGCCGCCGCGGTTGTTCTGATTGTTGGCGTGCTGCCCGGCCGCCCCGATCGACGGGTGCTGGCCGGACTGGCGGCACTGGCCTGTCTCGGCTCGCTGGGCTGGACAGCATCGCTGATCGCGCGGGACGTGGCGGGCAGCGACGGGACACTTGCTTTCAGCGGCGTCGTGGTCATCGACCGCTTCGCGTTGTTCTTCAATGTCCTGTTTCCAGCAGTTACCGCCTTCGTGGTGCTTGCCTCGTTCGATTATCTCGATCAGATGGCCGATCGTGCTGCCGAGTACTTCGCGCTTTTGCTGGTTATCACCGGCGCGGCGATGCTCCTCGCCGCGTCGAACGACCTGATCATGATCTTCATCGCCTTGGAGTTGCAGAGCGTCTCACAGTATGTGCTTGCCGGCTTCCTGCGCGGACCGCGTTCGTCCGAGGCCGGACTGAAGTACCTGTTGCTCGGCGCGACCAGCGTCGCGGTGATGCTCTACGGCATGGCTCTGCTCTACGGTCTTTCCGGCTCGACCGCGCTGCCGGATATCGCCGCCGCGCTCCGATCTGCTCCCGATGGACAGCGCGCGGCCTATCTGGCCGCCGCGGTGGCGCTTGCCGCCGGATTCGGCTTCAAGATGGCGATCGTGCCATTCCAAATGTGGGTGCCGGACGTGTATCAGGGCGCGCCCACCCCGGTCGCGGCTTACTTGTCGGTGGGCAGCAAAGCGGCGGCGTTCGCCATCACCCTGCGCGTGTTCTACAGCGCGCTGGGTGAGGACGTGATCGCCTCCGATTGGGCGAACATGTTCGCGGTGCTCGCGGCCGTGTCGATGACGGTCGGCAACATCGTCGCGATTCAGCAAAGCGATATCCGGCGCATGCTCGGCTACAGCTCGATCGCCCAAGCCGGCAACTTTCTTGTCGGGGTCGCCGCGATCTCGGTCCGTGGCGAGGAGTTCACACTTGGATCGAGCGCCGTGCTCTTCTTCATCGCGTCGTACGCCTTCACCAATCTGGGCGCATTCTTCGTCATCATCGCGATCTCCAATCGCACCGGCAGCGATCGCATTGCCGACTACGCCGGCATGTGGCGGCGGTCGCCGGTGCTGGCGATCATCCTGACTCTCTGTCTCATGTCACTCACCGGCCTGCCGCCGACCGCCGGATTCTGGGCCAAGATCTACGTGTTCAACGCGGCGGTACAGGCCGACATGCTCTGGTTGGTGGTGGTAGGTGTGATCAACACGCTGATCTCCGCGTATTACTACCTGGGGCCGGTCAAGCAGATGTTCACCGTCGCCCCAACCGATACCGCCCCCGTGCGCTCGACGCCCGGACTTCAGTTCTCGGTCGGCGTCGCGGCGCTCGGCGTGCTGCTCATCTTCATCTTTCCCACGCCGGTTCTGAACGCGGCGGAGCGCGCGGTCGAGATTTTCGCGCGTTAGCGCCGCGCCGGTCGCGGTTTCGCCGGTGCATCCCCGAGGAATGTGAATCGGGCGACCCACCGGGTCGCCCGCGGCCGGTGGCACTTAGTCGGACAATGCCCTCGGGAGTACGCGGAATTGACGTATAAGATTAGCGTCACCACCGAGCCACCTGATGTGGACCTCCATGCGGCGCGGGTCGTCGCGCTGGTCACTCGTGTGCTCGTGTCGGCCCGCGTGAAGGATGGCGCGGAGGTGAGCGTGGTGTTCAGCGATGACGCCACGGTCCAGGCGCTCAACCGCGACTATCGAGGCGTCAATCAGCCGACCGACGTGCTGTCCTTCGGGCTATCTGACGTGATGCGTCCGGTGGATGAGTCGCCTACCGACAGCGACGGTTTTCCGCTGCCACCGGATGCCGGGTTGCAGCTCGGCGAAGTGATCGTCTCTGTTGAGACGGCGGTGCGGCAGGCGCGAGAGCATCAGCGCGCGATTGATCACGAGCTCGCGCACCTTGTGGTGCATGGCGCGCTTCATCTTCTCGGTCACGACCACGCCGAGCCGGAGGAGGAGCGGGAGATGCGGGCATGCGAGGACGATGCGCTCGTCGCCTGCGGGTTCCCGCCGGGCACTGCCGGATGGTCGCACTAATCGTCTTTCATCCCGTCGTGAGGCCGCTGGCGAGCACATGTTCTCCCTTCATCCCGGCGCGTCTCCGTATAATGACTCTGCCGTCAGCGGCAGACGGTCGGGGGCCGGCGGCTGTGGCATAAGCTGAGTGAGAGGCATGTGCGGCGTGAGCGCGGAAGTATGGTATCGGAAGTGGCGTCCCCAGACCTTTCGCGAGGTCGCGGGCCAGGAGCATGTGACGCGCACCCTCGCGAACGCCGTCGCCCAGGGACGGGTCGCGCACGCTTACCTCCTCTGTGGTCCGCGGGGCACGGGCAAGACGACCACCGCCCGCGTGCTCGCCAAGGCTGTCAACTGCGCGCATCCCGTGAACGGTGAGCCGTGCAACCAGTGCGAGTC
Source organism: Dehalococcoidia bacterium (assembly GCA_038325665.1). GTDB lineage: Bacteria > Chloroflexota > Dehalococcoidia > CAUJGQ01 > CAUJGQ01 > CAUJGQ01. The sequence goes on from JBBQJF010000133.1 coordinate 11,187, forward strand.
GTGCCGCGCGGTCGCCGAGGGCCGCGCCCTCGATCTGGTGGAGATGGACGCGGCGTCGAACCGCGGCATCGACGATATTCGCAACCTGCGCGACCGGGTGGGCTACCACGCCAGCGGCGGCGGCTACCGCGTGTACCTGATCGACGAGGTGCACGAGTTGACGGCGCAGGCGTTCGACGCCCTGCTCAAGACGCTGGAGGAGCCGCCGCCTCACATCATCTTCGTGCTCGCGACCACCGACCCACACCGCGTACCGGCGACGATCCTCTCGCGCTGCCAGCGCTTCGACCTGGCGCGGGCAAAACCGGCGGACATCGTGACGCTGCTGGGTACCATCGCCGAGCGCGAGGGTGTCACGGCGGAGGGCGGCGCGCTCGCGGTCGTCGCCCGCGCGGCGAACGGCGGCTTCCGTGATGCGGTCAATCTTCTCGAACAGCTCGTGGCGTCGCGTGGCTCGACGCTGACCGAGATGCAGGCGCGCGAGGGCCTCGGATTGGTCGCGGACGAGCGCGCGCTGGATCTGGCCGCCCACGCCGCGGCGGGCGCATTCGCGCCAGGACTGGCGGTGATCGCGGCGGTGCAGGACGATGGCGTGGACATGCGGGCGTTCAACCGCGAGGTCGTGGCCCACCTGCGGGCGCTGATGCTGGTCAAGGCCGGCGCCGACGCGGCAATCGAGGGACTCGGCGGCGATGCCCCGCCGGAGCTGCGGCGCCTGGCCGGTGAACTCGACACGCGCGGCATCATCCGCGCGCTGAAGGCGTTTAGCGCCGCCGAGTTCCGCGGCGAGGCGCAGCCCTCGCTGCCGGTTGAACTGGCGCTGGCCGAGGCAGCGTTCGCCGCCGAACCTGATGCGGCAGCGAGCCGGGGCAGCGCCGGCGCGGCCCCCGCGCGCCCAGCTCCGCGCGCCGGCGGCGGGCGCGCGCCAGCCGCCGCGACGGTGGCGGCGGCCGCCCCCCCCCCACCCCCGCTGACGCCCCGGGT
>JBBQJF010000134.1:0-12140 GCA_038325665.1 Dehalococcoidia bacterium
GTTCGCGCACGCGCTGGTGCGGGAGACGCTGTACGCGGAGCTGAGCACGGCGCGGCGCATCCGGCTGCACCGGGGGGTGGCGGCGGAGTTGGAGCGGCTGTGGGCGGCCGACCCGGGGCCGCACCTGGCGGAGCTGGCCCATCACTTCTTCCAGGCCGCCCCCGGTGGGGACGTGGCGGCGGCCATCGGCTACGCGGTGCGCGCCGGGGAGCGGGCCACTGCCCAGCTCGCCTACGACGAGGCCGCCGGTCACTACGAGCGCGCCCTTCAAGCCCTCGACCTCACGGACGCTCCTGATGCCCACACCCGCTATGACCTGCTGATGGCACTCGGGGAGTCGCGCCTGAGAGCCGGCGAACTGCTTGATGCGCGAGGGACACTACGACAGGCGGCGGAGATTGCCAAGCGCGAGGACTGGCCCGACCAGCTCGCCCGAGCGGCGCTTTCGGCCGGCGCTGCCGAGGAGGTGGCAGGGGTGCTTGATAGCGAGCTGATTGCACTACTCGACACCGCGCTAACACGGCTCGATACCGGGGATTCCGCCATCCGCGCCAAGGTACTCGGCCGCCTTGCCTGGGCACTGTACGCCTCCGACGCGCACGAGCGCCGCCGGACGCTTACCCGTCAGGCCGTGGCGATGGCGCGTCGCGTGGGTGACCAGTCCGCGCTCGCCCACGTCCTCACGAATGCTCATTGGGTATTGCGTGAACCCGAGAACGCCGAGGATCGACTCCTGATCGCGGATGAGATACTCGGCATTGCCCGGGCGACCGGCGACAACGAGCTTGAGTTGGTAGGGTACGTCTGCCGCCTTCAAGATGTGCTGGAAATCGGTGATATGGCGGCTGTGGATGCCGCGATCGACGCGCATGGACGGCTGGCTGACGAACTGCGCCAACCGTACGCGCGGTGGTTCTCGGCGACCATCCGGGTGATGCGAGCGCTATTGGACGGCCGAATCGCCGACGGTGAGACCTTGGCGTTGAACGCGATGACGCTCGGCAGGCGGATGATGCACGGCTCGGCGCTGCAGAACTATGGCGCACAGATGTTCCTCGTGCGGCGCGAGCAGGGCCGGCTTGTTGAGATGGAACCGGCGATCCGAGAACTCGTCGCGCGCTTCCCCAGCGTTCTCGGATGGCGCGCGAGCCTTGCGTACATGCTCACCGAGGTAGGGCGGAGCGACGAGGCTCGGGCCGAGTTCATGAGGCTGATGAGCAGCGACTTCGACGCGATCGCTCGGGACAACAACTGGCTGATCATGATGTCGCTGCTGGCGGAGGTGTGTACCGAACTAGAGGACGCGCGTCACGCGTCCATACTCTATGAACGGTTGCTCCCTTATGGAAGCCGCAACATCGTCGTCGGACGCGGAGTCGTGTGTAACGGCGCCGCGGCGCGCTACCTGGGCCGGCTCGCCGCTACCACCGGCCGGAGGGAGGACGCGGCCGCGCACTTCGAGTCGGCCATGGCAATGAGTCGCCGGATGGGCGCCCGCGCGTGGTTGGCGCGCGCCGAGTACGATTATGCGGTGATGTTGCGCGGGTGGGGACGCGGCGGCGACCGCGAGAAAGCGGCGGAGTTGTTGAACCATGCCCGCCGCACGGCAGCCGAGCTGGGCCTGATACGACAGTCCCAACAGATCGAGGCGCTTGACTCGTGAGTCGAACTGGTTCCCCCACTCTCACCACGGCGCGACGTTTCATCCCCGTCGCCGCGATACTACTGGTGGCGCATCTCCTCTTCCAGTTCCAGTGGTACACCACCGCATCCGAGTCCCAGCCCGTCCTCGGCGCAAACTTTAGCTGCAAGCGCGCGGAGCATTTCGGACAGGATTGCCGCCGCGCCCTCGAAGGCGTGCTCGACGAGCTTGGCGCGCGCCAGCTCCGGCTGTCGGTCTACTGGAGTGATGTCGAGCGGTCGCCGGGTGACTATGACTGGTCGAGCATTGACTGGCAACTCGACACCCTTCACGCCCGCGGCGCACGAGCCGTGGTCAGCATCGGCATGAAGGCGCAGCGGTTTCCCGAGTTCTGGCTGCCGACGTGGCTGCGTCTGGCCGCCGCTATTCCCGCTGACCGTTTCCCCGAGGATCACCCGCTGATCGAGCAGTACCTCTTTCCCTACCTCGAAGCCGCCGCGCGCCATATCGCCGCGCATCCGGCCGTGGACTCGTTGCAGGTGGAGAACGAGCCGTTCGTGCATTTCGAGGGCCATGCCAATGGCTGGCACATCCGCGAGGCGTTCTTGGCGCGCGAGCTAGCCACCGTGCGGGCGGCGACCCCCGCCACCCGCATCAGTGTCAGCCACGCGAGCTGGTCGCGCCGCGACGCGACGTGGACGTGGATCCTCGACAACGCTGACGTCATCAGCCAATCGGTGTATACCAAACGCCAGCGCGGTCCGTGGCGGTGGTTGTACATCTTTCCCTACCGGCTTGGCCCGGTCACGCCGCGGCTTCCCACGCAGGCGGCCGAGGCGCGACGCCGGGGACAGGAGCTTTGGATCGCTGAATTGCAGGCGGAACCGTACGAGGGTCCGTCGGTCGATGTCCGTCGTGAGGCGACCCACGACGTGGCCAGCTTTTCGCCGCGGTGGCTGCACGACAACCTGCGGCTGGCCCGTCGTTCCGGTGCCACGCGGGTCTACCTGTGGGGCGTCGAATGGTGGGCCTTCCTGCGCGAGCAGCGCGCGGACAGCCAGCTATGGGACGCGGGCCGGTCACTGTTCGCCCAACACGGCGGCCAGCGCGCCGCCTCGTCCGAGGGAACACCCCCGCGCACGAACGAGTGAGCACGGGCAACTGGGTCCTACGCGTCATCCGCCGGTTGGTAACACTCGGGTTTGAGCACGCCAAGGTACGGCAGGTTGCGGTAGCGCTCGTTGTAATCGAGACAATAGCCGACCACGAACGCATCAGGGATCTCGAAGCCGATATACCGTACATCGAGTTCGACGCGACGGCGCTCGCGCTTGCTCAAGAGCGTGCAGATCTCAATGCTCGCGGGACGGCGTAGCTTGAGGTGGCCGATGATCTCACGCAGGGTTAGCCCGCTGTCGATGATGTCCTCGACAATCAGCACGTCGCGCCCGCGAACGTCCGTCCGCATGTCTGTGACGATGCGCACGGATCCGCTGCTCACGGTCCGCGAGCCGTAGCTGGAGACAACCATGAAGTCGAGCCGCATATGCAGGTCGATGACGCGGATCAAATCGGCGACGAAGATCAGTGCGCCCTTGAGGATGAACAGCACCAGCGGCTCGCGTCCGGCGTAGTCGCGTGTGATCGCGGCCCCCAGTTCGGCCACTCGTGCCCGAATCTGCTCTTCGGTGAGGAGTATCTCGGCGATGTCATCGCGCACGGACATAGCCGCTCCGCCGTGCTTAACGGTCACCCCGGCGACGCATCATGCACCCTACCGTCGTCGCCACCATGAAGAAGGATCCTCTCCCCAGTCCCCGCGTCGTCACGCGGGCCGTGGGTGTGGCCCGCGACCGGCTCGCCGCGGGGTGGCAAGGACGCTCACGGCGTTCACGGCGCGCGACCGAACTCGCTCAGCGGGAAAGACACCAACCAAGCTTTGCCGATGATCGAGCCGCCGGAGACCGGTCCCCACATTCGCGAGTCGCTGCTGTTCGGTCGGTTGTCGCCCATGACGTAGTACTGGTCCGGACCGAGCGTGATGTCGCACCAACGGCCGGCGCATGATGTTCGCGTCCCCGGCAGATAGCGCTCCTCAATGGGAGAGCCGTTGACGGAGACGGCCCCATCCTTGACAACGATGTGGTCGCCCGGCACCCCCACCACACGCTTAATCAAATCGTCTGAACTTTTGAACGGAGGGTCGAAGACGACGACCTCGCCGCGCCGTGGCGCGTGGAACACATACTTGGCGCTCGTCCCGGACGACAGGAAGGGCAGCAGCCGCGACCACTTGCCCTGATCGAGCCGGGTGTAGAGGGCGCGATTGATGAAGAGTCGCTCGCCCTGGTGATAGTTCGGCTGCATGCTCGGGCCGAGGATTTCGCGACCCTGCACGACCGACTGGGTGGCGAAAAAGATGAGCACGGCCAGGGCCGCCGTCTGCATCACCTCGCGCACGAACCGCCACGGACGCGACGGCGCGCCGGCGCCGGCCGTGCCCCCAACATCGTTTTCCCACGCCCGGACGAACGCCACGGAGTCCGTCTCGTCGTACGATTCCGCTCCGACGATCGGCCGGTGGTCAGCAAAGCGGCGTTCCGTGTCGCGGGGCTGTGATGTGTGGGGCACCTGGAGCCTCCGGATCTCGGCGGGAGCAGCCGCCGCGCTAGGTGCAGTTTACCATGACGATCAACGCGGAAGTTAGGGGTGGTCATCATTCTCGCAAATTCGTGACGAGTGATGGACCGCGGGTACGGGATCAATCGGCGATACGGGTCACGCTGCCGCCGGCAGCGTGTCTCGCGACCCGTCGTGGTTTGACCACGGCCTGCCCGGTCCGCTGATCGTGGTCGCACACCACATGATGCGGGTGAGATACACTGACACTCCCGGAGGATCGCACGATGGATCGCCGCGTGCTCGCTCTCGACCAGGGAACGACCAGCTCACGCGCGATCGTGTTCGACGGCGCCGGTCGTCCGGTGGGGGTCGGGCAGCACGAGTTTCGCCAGATCTTCCCGCGGCCCGGGTGGGTGGAGCACGACCCGGAGGACATCTGGCAGAGCCAGCTCGCGGCCGCGCGTGATGCGCTGGCGCTCGCCGGTATCACCGCCGGTGAACTCGCCTGCGTCGGCGTCACCAACCAGCGGGAAACCACACTCGTGTGGGAGCGCGCCACCGGTCGCCCCATCCACAACGCGATCGTCTGGCAGGACCGCCGCACCGCCGCCGCGATTGACGCATTCCGCGCCCGCGGACTCGAACCGCTTCTGCGCCGGCGGACCGGGCTTGTTGCCGACGCGTATTTCTCTGCCACCAAGATCGCCTGGATTCTCGACAACGTACCCGGCGCCCGCGCCTCGGCGGAGCGTGGCGACCTCGCCTTCGGCACGGTCGATACCTGGCTGATCTGGAAGCTGACCGGCGGGACAATGCACGTCACCGACCGCACCAATGCGTCGCGGACGATGCTGCTTAATCTGGAGACGATGGATTGGGACCGCGATCTGATGGCGGCGTTTCGCGTTCCGGCCGCGGTTCTGCCGCTGATCCAGCCCTCCGTCAGCCGGTTTGGCGAAACGGCGCCAGAGATTCTCGGCAGCTCGGCGCCCATCCTCGGTGTGGCAGGCGACCAGCAGGCGGCGCTGTTCGGTCAGGCGTGCTTCGAGCCTGGTATGGCCAAGAACACCTATGGCACGGGCTGCTTCCTGTTGCTTCACACCGGGGCACGGCGCGTGGTCTCGGAGTCCGGGCTTCTGACGACCGTCGCCGCGGGCGCGACCAGTTCTCCGCTCTTCGCTCTGGAGGGCAGCATCTTCGTCGCCGGCGCGGCCGTGCAATGGCTGCGTGACGGGCTTGGTGTCATAGCCACCGCGGCGGAGAGCGAGGAGGTGGCCGCCTCGGTCCTGGACAGCGGCGGCGTGGTTGTCGTCCCGGCGTTCGTCGGGCTGGGTGCGCCACACTGGGATATGTATGCCCGTGGCGCGATTTTCGGCCTCACGCGCGGCGCGACACGGGCACATGTGGTGCGGGCGACGCTGGAATCGATCGCGCTTCAAACGCTCGATGTGGTGGAGGTGATGGAGGCAGCGGCGGGCCTGACGCATCGTGAGCTGCGCGTGGACGGCGGCGCTGCCGTCAATGACCTGCTGATGCAGATCCAGTCCGATGTCCTGCGGCGAGCCGTTGTGCGCCCGCGCATCACCGAAACGACCGCGCTCGGCGCTGCCTACCTTGCCGGGCTGGGGGCGGGGGTGTGGCCCGGTCTGGATACGCTGACTGAGCAGTGGGAGGCCGGCCGCTCGTTCCAGCCCCGTCTCGCGGATGACGGACGGGAGCGGCTGGTCCGACGCTGGCGACGGGCCGTCGAGCGGGTCAAGGGTTGGGAGGACATGTAACGGTGAATAGTGACGGGGGCCGCCTTCACACGCGCCGGCAGACACTCGCCGCGGCTGCCGGCAGACAGTTCGATCTGATCGTGATCGGCGGCGGCATCAACGGCGCCGGCATCGCGCGGGACGCCGCGCGGCGCGGGCTGGCCGTCCTGTTGCTGGAGCGGCATGACTACGGCTTCGGCACAACGTGGCGGTCGACCAAGCTGATACACGGTGGATTACGCTACCTCGAGCATCGCGAATTCCGACTGGTGTTCGAGGGGTTGCGCGAGCGAGCGACGCTGCTGCGAACCGCGCCGCACCTCGTGCGCCCGCTCCAGTTTCTCCTGCCGGTGTTCTCCGGTGGGAGGTATAGTCCGGCGCTGATACGCGCCGGAATGCTGATGTATGACCTGCTGTCGTACGGCAAGGAGATGCCGCGGCACAAGTCGCTATCTCGCGGCGAGGTTGCACGACGGGAACCCGCGGTCAGCCGCGACGGACTCCGCGGCGGTTTTACGTACTTCGACGGACAGGTCACCTTTCCCGAGCGGCTGTGCGTCGAGAATGTAATCAGCGCCGTGGCCGCGGGCGCGCGAGCGTTCAACCATGTGGAGGTAACCGCGCTGATCACGACCGGATGTCGCGTCGCGGGGGTGAGCGCGCGGGACGACGAGACTGGTTTGACCCTCGACTTTCGCGCCCGCGCGGTCGTGAACGCCGCCGGCCCCTGGGTCGACCAGGTGCTGCGGCGCGAAGGTCCGTCCGCGTACCTCGGCAATACCAAGGGCAGCCATATCGTCGTGGACTTCGCCGGCGCCGGTCCCCGGCACGCGATCTATGCCGAGGCAGGCTCGGACGGCCGGCCATTTTTCGTCGTGCCCTGGTACGGACGCCACTTAATCGGCACCACCGATCTGCCCTCCACGGGTGATCCGGCGCGCGTCCTGCCCGAGACGGACGAGATTGCCTACCTCCGCCGAGAAACCGCGCGGGTGCTGCCGGGCGCGCCGATCACCGATGCGATGATCCTCTACGCATTCGCGGGGCTGCGGCCGCTGCCGCGCGCCACCGGCATCGACACGGGGGCGATCACGCGCCGCCACTTCATTCGTTCGCACGCGGACGCCGGACACGCCGGACTGTTCTCGATCATCGGCGGCAAGCTCACCAGCTACCGCCACCTGGCCGAAGAGGCGGTTGACGCGGTGTGCCAGGAGCTACGTATCACGCCCGCTCGCACGGAAACCGCGCGTACGCCGCTCGTTCCCGGCGGGCTGCCGGCCGGCGATAGCCCCATCACGCGCCACCTGACATCGATCTACGGCGCGCGGGCGTCGGTCGTCCTGGCGCTGACGCGCGTCGATCCGGCGCTCGCGGTGCCGCTGTGTCCGCACGGCCCGGACATCGGCGCGCAGGTGGTCCATGCGATCCGCGCCGAGGGCGCGCGCACACTCGGCGATATCTTGCTGCGTCGAACACCGGCCGGCTGGAACGCGTGTCGCGGCATTGACGCGGCGTTGTCCGCTGCCCGACTGGCGGCGCCTGAACTTGGCTGGGACGGCGCGGAGATCGCGGCGGCGGTGGCGGGCTATCGCGCCGAGGTGGATGCGACGCTGATCCCCTATGGGGGCGCCGTGCCCCCGAAGGAGGGTACCCCATGCAGCCCGCGATGACTCTGACATTCTCCGGGGCGACCGGTACGGTCACGGGGTCGCACTACCTTCTCGAAGCGGGAGATACGCGTCTGTTGCTTGATTGCGGAATGTATCAAGGCGAGCGTGAATGGCGCGAGCGCAACTGGCTGCCGTTCGTTGTGCCGCCGAACACGCTGGCGGCCGTGGTCCTCAGTCACGCGCACATTGACCACATCGGCTACTTGCCGCGCCTGATTCGCGATGGGTTCAGCGGACCGGTCCACGCGACGGCCGCGACCCGGGACCTCGCCGCCCTGCTGCTGCCGGATTCGGCGCGCTTGATGGAAGAGGAGGCCGAGTACCGCAACCGAAAGGGCCGTACCCGTCACCGTCCCGCGCTGCCGCTGTACACCGAGGAGGACGCCGCACGGGCGATTGAGCGATTCGTGCCACTGGAGTATGGCGCGGCACGGGCGCTGCCCGGTGGGGCGGAGCTGCTCTTACGCCCCGCCGGTCATCTTCTCGGTTCGGCGCTGGTCCAGATTGCCGGCGGCGGCGTGTCGCTCCTGTTCAGCGGCGACGTTGGGCGGCGTGACCCGGCGTTGTTCGCGCCGCCGGCGACCGTGCGCGAGGCTGACTATCTGATGCTGGAGTCAACCTACGGCGGCCGGCTCCACGACGAGCATAACCCCCGGATCGCCCTTGAGCGCGCGGTGCACGGGATCGTGGACACCGGTGGCGTGCTCGTGATTCCCGCGTTCGCCGTGGGGAGGACCCAGGAAGTCCTGTTTCTGCTCCGTGAGCTCGAAGACGCCGGTCGTATCCCCCGCCTGCCGGTCACCGTTGACTCACCGATGGCGACCGATGCATCCACGATCTACCGGCAACACGCGGACGAACTTGCCGCCGACGTGCGGGGGTTTGGCGACCGTGCGATGCGACCGGCTCAGCTCCGGTTTGCGCGCACCGTGGAGCAGTCGAAGGCGCTAAACGAGACAGACGGCCCCGCCGTCATCATATCGAGCAGCGGCATGGCGACTGGGGGACGGGTGCTTCATCATCTTCGACGGCGGCTCCCGGACCGGCGCAACCGTGTGCTGTTGGTCGGCTACCAGGGCGAGGGCACGCGCGGCCGACGGTTGGCTGACGGCGCCTCGAGCCTTCGGATTTTTGGGGAAGATGTGCCCGTACGCGCCGGTGTGACGATCGTCGATGCGCTCTCGGCGCACGCCGACGCTGACGAATTGATGGGCTGGCTGATGAACTTTCAGCGGCCACCGCGCCGTACATTCCTGATTCACGGCGCCGACGACGCCCGCGCCGCGCTTGCCGTGCGCATCCGCGAGGCGCTCGGCTGGCAGGTGCATATCCCAACGTTCGGCGAGCGAACGCCGCTAGAGGGCGCCGCCGGCCGGACGCCGTGACAGCGGTCACACGCATGAGATGTTGGCGCTTATGATAGCTTATCCAATTTCGTAAAGTTTCGCGTGTTATGACGAAATTCCTCGTCGTTATCGTCGCCACCGCGGTTGACATTCCCTTTTCGTCCGGTACGATGCCTGTAGCGTGTCTGGTGACGTTGCCGCGCCTTCGCCGGCTGTCCGTCACACTGAGCCTGCCACTTCAGCCCGCGTTCAGGCCGGCTGGCTCGTGACGCCAATCACCACGCGGGAGGTTGCTGTTGTCATTCTTTAAGAAAAAGCGGTTTGGAAGCGAAGTCGAGGGTTACGAGCGCATTTCCCGCTTGATCGAGGACCGGCAGCGTGGCCCGGATGGCGAACTACTCGAGGATGATGACGACCAACTGGACGATGAAGACACCGTGCTTCTGTCACCCTCGCCGCGGCTGACCCGCGAGCCGGGCCGTGAGCCGGCGAGTGAGGCGACCGTGAGCCTGCTTCGCCCCTCGGAGTCTCGGAACGAGCCGGAGTCCCCGTCTTTCGCTCCGCCCGTTATGTCCTCGTCCGCCCCTGTGCCGGCTCCCGCCCCGCGCATGCCCGCCCCGTCGCTGGCCCCGGCCTCCGGTGGCGCCAGTCTCGTGTCCAAAGACGCGGTGTGGGATGGGAAGCTGAATTGCAGTGGCGACGTACGCATCGAGGGCGTACTGCAAGGCGAGGTCGAAACCACCGGCACATTGTTCGTTGCCGCCGAGGCGCGCGTCCATGGCACCGTACACGCGCGCAACGTCATGCTGGCGGGCGAGATCGAGGGCCAGTTGCGCTGCGACGAGCGGCTGGAGATTCTGCCCGGCGGTAGTGCGCGCGGCGAGATTGACACCGGATCATTGGTGGTCCACGAGGGTTCGTTCATCGACAGCCGCTTTCAGATGCATACCGGCGCGGCCCGTGTCTAGGCCTGACGGGTTCGCCGCCTGGGTAGTGAGAAAGGAACGATGATGGCCGATACCTCAGCTTTCCGGCTTGCCTCCGAGCCGACCATCACCTCCCGGAATGGAACGACTACCGAGAGTCTCATCGATCGTGAGTCGCACTTCTCCGGCACGTACCGTACGCCGGATAACCTGCGTATCGAGGGACGCTACGAGGGCGAGATCGCTTGCACCGGAACGGTGTTCATCGGCGAGACGGCGACCGTGAACGCACGGATCGCCGCCGGCAACGTCACGATCGCCGGCCAGTTTGATGGCGAGATCGTCTGCGAATCGCGGTTTGAGGTTTTGCGTACCGGCCGGGTGTCGGGCAGCGTGAATGCCACGATCACCGTCGTCCACGAGGGCGCGTTCTATCAGGGCGAGCTGCGGATGACCCGCGTGGGCGCGTCCGAGCAAGGGCGGCAGTCAGCCTCCGGGCCACGGCCGGTCGTCACACCGCCCGTGGCCGATGCAAGTCCGGCCGGCCCAAGTCGCCCCCCCGTGACGGCAACGGAACGCCCGATCCCGGCCGCCGGACGCCGCCGCCTTGATCCGGCCGCGAGCACCGGGGAGTCGGAGATTCCCATGAGTCTCGCGGCGACGGCGGCCGGTCCCCGCGCCAGCGCAAACGGGACGCCCAACGGCCGCGCGTCCGCGCTGAACGCGGAAACCCAGCCGCTTCAGGACGCCGAGTGACGGCCACCCCAAGCGCGTATCTGTCGCCAGCCGGATTGATGCGGGGAGACCGGTGCTCTCGACGGCGCTCATCGCGCGTTGCGCGGCGGTGGTCAGCGTTGAGTTTCCATGGGTGGGACAGAGCAACGGGCGACCCGCTGGGTCGCCCGTTGCGGTTGACGCGGTACGGTAGGGTTCTGGGGGTAGATTAGCCCGAGCGACTACCATTCCAGCGCGGGACGCTACCGGCGGGAACGCGCCGTGCCTGGCGCGGCGAGCCGTATTCCGCCGGCTGCCGTTCTGTCCGTTCCGATGGCCTGATCAGTCGCGAGGCAATCCGAGGCCCCGTGTCGCGATGATGTTGCGCTGGATTTCGTTCGAACCCGAGTATATGGTCGGGGCGACCGAGTTTAAGTATCCCTGTTCGATTCGCCCGTGCAGGGGCGTTCGGTTCGAATCCGGCGTCAGCAAGCCGTACATCCCAAGCATCTTCACACCGAACTGGTACATGCGCTGGGCTGACTCCGTGGCAAACACCTTCACCATCGACGCTTCATAGTTGGGAGACAAGCCGCGCTGCTGCATCGATGCGACGCGGTAACTAATCATGCGCGCCACCTCGGTTTCAATCAGCAAACCCGCCAGTCCCGCGCGCACCCAATCAACGTCAATCAGTCGCGCGCCGTTGTGCCGGGTATCGGCCGCGTACCGCGCCAGTTGCTCGATCGTCCGCCGCGATGACGCCGAGGCGCCGATCGAGGAACGTTCAAAGTCGAGCAGCGTCATCGCGACGTACCAACCCCGATTTTCGCCGCCGACCAGGTTGGCCTTGGGCACACGCACATCCTCGAAGAAGACCTCGTTGAACTCGTGCCGATCAGCGATATTGACCAGCGGTCGCACGGTGATACCGGGGGTCTTCATATCCACGAGCAGGAAGCTGATGCCCTTATGCTTGGGCGCCTCGGGGTCGGTGCGGGTGAGCAGGAAAATCCATCGGGCATGATGCGCCTGCGTCGTCCAAATCTTCTGGCCGTTGACCACGTAGTCATCGCCGTCGCGCACCGCCCGCGTCTGGAGGGCCGCCAGGTCGGACCCCGCGCCCGGTTCGGAGTACCCCTGGCACCACAGAATCTGGCCGCTGGTGATGCCCGGCAGATGTTGCGCCTTCTGCTCCTCGGAGCCGTGAACGATCAGCGTGGGGCCGATCATGCCGACGCCGAAGATGCGGCCACCGGTGGGCGCGCGGTTGTATGCCAGTTCCTCGCCGAAGATCGCCTGTTCAACATGGGTGGCGCCGAGGCCGCCATATCGTTCCGGCCAGGCCGGGGCGATCCAGCCGCGTTCGGCAAGTTTGCGATTGAAGTGCTGGCCGAACTCGAAGTCGTCGTCGGACAGGTCGGTGCCGGTGCCTTGCCAGTCAGATGGGAGTATCTCTT